>NZ_JBPTTK010000013.1:0-122923 GCF_053290175.1 Enterobacter sp. 186315
AACCTGCGACCAATTGATTAAAAGTCAACTGCTCTACCAACTGAGCTAACGACCCACTTTTGCGCTGCTTTCACGTTGTTTGATATCCCGTGGCAACGGCGGCATATATTACTGATTTAAGAATTCAGCGCAACAAGTATTTCGATAACGCGCGCTTAACTGCTTAGGAATCATGCTGCACGACCAGAAATAACGCGATTTCTGGTCATGCGATAATCATCCCATCGAACTCAGACGTTTTTGCGCCTGTTTGGCACCTTCAGTGCCCGGGAATTTCGCGACAACCTGCTGATACACAGCTTTCGCTTTGGCGGTATCACCTTTGTCCTGCATGATCACGCCCACTTTAAACATCGCGTCAGGTGCTTTCGGTGATTTTGGGTAATTTTTCACCACAGAGGCAAAATAAAACGCCGCATCATCCTTTTTACCCTTGTTGTAATTCAACTGACCGAGCCAGTAATTCGCGTTTGGCTGGTAAGTGGAATCAGGGTACTTCTTCACGAAGTTCTGAAACGCAACGATAGCGTCGTCCTGACGAGATTTATCCTGCACCAGGGCAATGGCAGCGTTGTAGTCCGTATTCGCGTCACCGCTCTGTACAGGCGCACCTGTCGAGGCCGAAGCATCTGCTGCCGGCGCCGGTGTTGCTGTCGCCGTACCGCTCTGATCGCCTGCCGCTGGCTGTGCCGCTGCACCACCGCTGCTAAGGCTATCCATTTGCAGCAGGATCTGCTTCTGACGTTCCACAACCTGGTTAAGCTGATACTGACTTTCCTGAATCTGACCGCGCAGGGAGTCAATATCGTTTTGGTTGTCGGAAAGTTGCTGCTGGAGCTGGGTTAAAAGCTGGCTGTGAGCATTAGAAATACGCTCAAGTTGAGTGACCCGGTCTTCTACCGAGCCTGAGCCGACACTACTGATTGGTGCCTGAGCAAAAGCGGCCCAGGGGGCCGCTATTCCAACCAGTAACGACAGACTCAACAGATGATGTCTGAAGTTACTGCTCATGCAATTCTCTTAGTAAACCAGTACGGCACGACGGTTTTTGGAGTAAGCCGCTTCGTCATGACCCAGTACTGCTGGTTTTTCTTTACCGTAAGAAACGATGGAGATCTGGTCAGCAGAAACGCCTTTACCTTGCAGGTACATCTTAACGGCGTTAGCACGACGCTCACCCAGGGAGATGTTGTACTCTGGAGTACCACGTTCGTCCGCGTGACCTTCTACGGTGACTTTGTAAGACGGGTTGCTACGCAGGAAGTTAGCGTGAGCATCCAGCATCGCAGCGAAATCAGAACGGATGTCGTATTTATCCAGATCGAAGTAAACGATGTTGTTCTGTTGCAGCTGCTGCATCTGAAGACGCGCTTGCTCTTCAGAGGACATGTTGCCGTTGCCGTTAGCGTCCATACCGGTGCCGGCACCCATCATGCCTTCGCCGCTCTGGTCATTGCTTGCATTCTTGTTAGAAGAACACGCCGCGATTGCCATTACAGGCAGAGCGATCATCAGCCCCTTCAGCACTTTGTTCAGTTGCATTTCTATGATTCCTTTAGTAATCAATTAATTATTATTTACAGATACGGCGACCAGGCAGGTGATTTTACCTGTCCATCAGTTGCCGGAATACGCGCTTTGAAACGCCCATCTGTAGAAACCAGATTCAGCACAGATCCCATCCCCTGAGAAGAGCTGTAGATTACCATAGTGCCGTTAGGTGCCAGACTTGGCGTTTCATCCAGGAACGTTGACGACAGAACTTGTACGCCACCCGTTACCAGATCCTGTTTGGCAATGTGCTGCTGACCACCCGCAGAACTGACCATTACCATTGTTTTACCGTCTGCGCTTACGTCAGCATCCTGGTTCTGAGAACCTTCCCAGGTAATACGCTGCGGCGCGCCGCCGTTAATGTTCATTTTATACACCTGCGGACGACCGGCCTGGTCAGAGGTAAAGGCCAGGTTCTGGCTGTCCGGGAACCAGGTTGGTTCGGTGTTGTTGCTGCGACCATCGGTGATCTGGCGGATCTGACCGGAACCGATGTCCATGATGTACAGGTTCAGGCTACCGGTTTTCGACAGTGCAAAGGCCAGTTTAGTCCCGTCAGGAGAGAACGCAGGCGCACCGTTGTGACGTGGGAACGACGCCACCTGGCGAACCGCACCGTTAGACAGCGTCTGGATAACCAGCGCAGAACGGCCGCTTTCGAAGGTCACGTAGGCCAGCTTAGAACCGTCTGGCGACCATGCCGGAGACATCAGCGGCTGCGGTGAACGGTGAACGGTGAACTGGTTGTAGCCATCATAATCAGACACGCGCAGTTCGTAAGGGAACTGACCGCCGTTAGTCTGCACCACGTAGGCGATACGGGTACGGAACGCACCTTTGATACCGGTCAGCTTCTCAAACACTTCGTCACTTGCAGTGTGGCCCGCGTAACGCAGCCATTGCTTGTTCACTTTGTAAGAGTTCTGAGCCAGAACGGTACCCGGCGCACCGCCGGTATCAACCAGCTGATAGGCTACGGTATAGCCGCCGTCCGGGTTAGGGGTTACCTGCCCGACTACGACAGCATCGATACCCAGCGCAGACCATGCAGCAGGTTGAACCTCCTGCGCGCTGCCCGGCTGCTGTGGCAGACGAGAGCGATCTAACGGGTTGAATTTCCCGCTGTTACGCAGGTCAGCCGCCACGATGCCGCCAATATCTTCAGGCGCGGCGCCAGGGCCAGCCCACTGGAACGGAACAACACCGATTGGGCGTGCCGAGTCCACCCCCTGGGTGATCTCGATACGTACTTCTGCGTGCAGAACAGCTGCCCACAGCATTAAAAAACTAAATGCTACACGTAATGCCTGCTTCATCATATCTCCCTTATCTGGGTAACCTTACCCACGATAATTTAGCAGAATGTTAACAAACCCAAATAGACAAAACTACATGAACCCTGTGACTAAACCTGGTCTATTTTTCCCCGTTTGCACGGGGAAAATGTAAATTAAGGTTTGAAGTCCAGCGGTGCATTTTTAAAGACTTCGTAGACTGCCTGCGAAGGCGGTTTTGGCATCTTCGCCTGACGTGCCGCAGCCAGGGCCGCAGTACATAAAGCGGGATCGCCACCTTCAGACTGAATATCAAGCAGCATACCGTCCGGCGCCAGTTTTATACGCAACGTACACGTTTTACCGGTGTAGGAGGACGCATCATAGAATCGGCTTTCGATAGCGGATTTAATCTGCGCGGCATAGCCGTTGATTTCAGCGCCAGAAGCACCGTTACTCTTAGTGTTACCACTTCCTGACGGCGCTGCGTTGTTTCCTTTCGCTCCACCGCCGGATTTCGGCGCATTCTTACCTGAGCTGAGATCGCCTAACAGGTCATCAACACCTGCCGCAGCGGCCGCTTTTTCAGCGGCAGCAGCCTTTTTAGCGGCAGCTTTATCGGCGGCGGCTTTTTTGTCAGCAGCGGCTTTTTCAGCGGCGGCTTTCTTATCGGCAGCGGCCTTCTCTGCGGCGGCGGCTTTTTCTGCGGCCGCTTTTTCAGCTGCGGCAGCTTTCTTCGCAGCCTCGGCAGCCGCTTTTTTCTCTGCTTCCTGGGCGGCTTTTTTGGCAGCGTCTGCTTCCGCTTTTTTCTGAGCATCCGCAGCGGCTTTCTTCGCAGCTTCGGCTTCAGCTTTCTTCTGAGCATCGGCAGCCGCTTTCTTCGCGGCTTCCGCTTCCGCTTTCTTCGCAGCATCGGCAGCGGCTTTCTTGGCAGCCTCTGCGGCTAATTTGGCCTGAGCATCTGCCTGCGCTTTCGCGTCGGCAGCCGCTTTTGCTGCGGCTTCTTCAGCCTGTTTCTGCTGTTCCTGAGCTTTCTTCGCTGCGGCCTCAGCCTGCTTCTGCTGCTCCGCCTGCTCTTTTGCCGCTTCCTGCGCCTGTAAACGTTCTTTTTCGAGCTGCTTCAGACGCTCCTGCTCTGCGGCCTGCTTTTCACGCAGCTCCTCAGCCTGCTGTTGCGCCTGTTTTTCACGCTGCTCTTCAGCACGTTTTGCACTCGCCTGCTGCTGTTGCTGACGATTATAGTTCTGCACGACCGCACCAGGATCCACCATAACCGCGTCGATGGAGGATCCCCCACCGCCGCCAGCTGATGCATCTATATGCTCGTCGAACGAACTCCAGATCAGTGCCGCAAAAAGAATCACGTGCAGCACTGCGGAGATAATTATCGCTCGCTTAAGCTTATCGTTTTGTTCGGTTGCCTTTGACACTATCGGTTCCCAAAAACTCGTATCCCACTGCTAGCAGGTGATCAAATAGGCTGCGTCATTAAGCCAACAGACTTAACGCCCGCGCTATGTAGCAAGTTCAGCGCTTTAATAATTTCATCGTAGGGTACATCTTTTGCCCCACCGATCAGGAAGACCGTTTTCGGATTTGACTCCAGGCGGCGCTGCGCTTCGGCAATCACCTGCTCTGGCGGCAGCTGGTCCATACGATCTTTCTCTACCACTACGCTGTACTGCCCTACGCCGGAAACCTCAATGATGACCGGAGGATCGTCATTGGTGCTAACCGCCTGTGATTCTGTCGCATCCGGTAGATCAACTTCCACGCTCTGGGTGATGATCGGCGCCGTTGCCATAAAGATCAGCAGCAGCACCAACAGCACGTCGAGCAGCGGAACGATATTGATTTCGGACTTGAGTTCGCGACGACCTCGTCCACGCGATCTGGCCATGGTTTACCCCTTGTTACTCTCGGTGCTGGTAAACGCCTGACGGTGCAGAATCGCGGTGAACTCTTCCATAAAGTTGTCGTAGTTCAGCTCCAGTTTGTTCACGCGCTGGTTCAGACGGTTGTACGCCATTACCGCAGGAATAGCCGCGAACAGACCGATAGCGGTTGCGATCAGCGCTTCTGCGATACCCGGAGCAACCATTTGCAGCGTTGCCTGCTTCACCGCGCCCAGGGCGATAAAGGCGTGCATAATCCCCCATACCGTACCGAACAGACCGATATACGGGCTGATAGAACCGACGGTGCCGAGGAAAGGAATATGGGTTTCGAGCGTTTCAAGTTCACGATTCATGGAGATACGCATCGCACGCGACGCCCCTTCCACCACCGCTTCCGGCGCATGATTATTTGCGCGATGAAGGCGGGCAAACTCTTTGAAACCGCTATAGAAAATTTGTTCGGAGCCTGTAAGGTTATCACGACGCCCCTGGCTTTCCTGGTACAGACGGGAAAGTTCGATGCCAGACCAGAACTTGTCTTCAAACGCTTCGGCTTCGCGGCCAGCGGCATTGAGGATACGCGTTCTCTGGATGATGATGGCCCAGGATGCGATTGAAAAACCAATCAAAATCAACATGATAAGTTTAACCAGAAGGCTAGCCTTCAGGAACAAATCAAGGATATTCATGTCAGTCACTGCTTAAACTCCGCGACAATAGACTTAGGAAGCGCACGAGGCTTCATGATGAGTGGATCAATACAGACAATCAGGACTTCAGCTTCGTTCAGTACCGTGTTCTCTGCATTGAGGATCCGCTGCGTGAAAACCAGTGAGGTTCCGCGCATTGATGTTATTTCTGTTTGGACTTCGAGCATATCGTCGAGTCTGGCAGGCGCAAAATACTCAAGCGTCATCTTGCGTACCACGAAGGCAACTCGCTCAGCCAACAACACCTGCTGGCTAAAGTGATGATGTCGCAGCATCTCTGTGCGTGCCCGTTCATAAAAAGCAACGTAGCTGGCGTGGTAGACCACCCCACCGGCATCGGTATCTTCATAGTAGACACGTACCGGCCATCGAAACAGCGTTGTATTCACTTTACATCCCGGTAATGCAACAAAAGTTAGAGCTTTTAAACTTCGCTACTATACGCGCGGCAAAGGTGGTTTGGAATGGGGGAAAGTAAACGGAGGGTAAATTTTTATGGGCTACAGTAAGCCCATATCGTTAACGGACATTTCTTATTCAGGAGAAGAAGAAAATCAGCCCGGCAAGCAAAACGAGATCGGCGATCAGCGGGCAGAAAATGCCTTGCCAGTGAAGGGCTTTCGGACGAAAGCCGACACCGTGAATAACGCCAGCACACACGGCCCACATGATCAGAAAACCGTGCCAGATCTCAAGCTCGCTGGTCTTCGCCGCAAAGCGCGACGGGTCCCAGAAGATACAGCCTGCCAGCAAGAGTGCCATGATGAGAGAAAGCGCCCGTAACGGGCGCTTATCCATGACACCATAAAGTGTCGCAATGATATTCATCAGTGCTTTTCGTCACCGGCTTTGGTCGCTTCAACGTGCTCAAGCGCCAGGGCGGTAATGACACCAAATGCACAGGCAAGAAGCGTCCCTAAAATCCATGCGAAATACCACATATTCAGCTCCTTACTTAGTACATAGAGTGGGTGTTGCTTTCGATATGCTCTTTCGTGATACGACCGAACATTTTCCAGTAACACCAGATGGTGTAGGCCAGAACAATCGGTACGAACACGCAGGCCACATATGTCATCAGGTTCAGCGTCATATGGCTGGACGTTGCATCCCACATGGTCAGGCTAGCGTTCAGCATGGTGCTGGACGGCATCACGAATGGGAACATGGCAATACCTGCCGTCAGGATGATGCAGGCCAGCGTCAGTGAAGAGAACACGAACGCCAGTGCGCCTTTTTCCAGACGAGAGGTCAGCACGGTCAGCAGCGGCAGCAGCACGCCCAGAGCCGGGATAGCCCACAGCGCAGGCATGTTATTGAAGTTCACCAGCCATGCACCTGCCTGACGCGCCACTTCTTTGGTCAGCGGGTTAGACGGCGCAGCATGGTTAATCGCAGACGTCACCACATAACCATCAATACCGTATACCACCCACACGCCAGCCAGTGCGAAGCAGACCAGGGTCACCAGCGCAGCAACCTGTGCCGTCGCGCGGGAACGCAGGTGCAGTTCGCCCACGGTACGCATTTGCAGGTAGGTTGCGCCCTGAGTAATGATCATCGCCACGCTCACCACGCCTGCCAGCAGGCCAAACGGATTCAGCAGCTGGAAGAAGTTACCGGTGTAGTAAAGACGCATGTACTCATCGACGTTAAACGGTACGCCCTGAAGCAGGTTACCGAACGCCACGCCAATCACCAGCGGTGGAACGAAGCTACCGATGAAGATGCCCCAGTCCCACATGTTGCGCCAGCGGGTGTCTTCAATCTTGGAACGGTAGTCGAAGCCCACCGGACGGAAGAATAAAGACGCCAGTACCAGAATCATCGCCACGTAGAAGCCAGAGAACGCAGCCGCGTAGACCATCGGCCAGGCAGCGAACAGCGCGCCGCCTGCGGTGATCAGCCACACCTGGTTACCGTCCCAGTGCGGGGCGATGGAGTTGATCATAATTCGACGCTCGGTGTCGCTGCGACCGAGGAAGCGGGTGAGCATCCCCACCCCCATGTCGAAACCGTCGGTGACCGCAAAACCAATCAGCAGAACACCGATCAGCAGCCACCAGATAAAACGCAATACTTCATAATCGATCATTTGATGACTCCTGTCTTAGCGTGCCGGCTGAGTAGTCGCAGTGGACTGCTCGTAGTGATAGCGACCGGTTTTCAGGCTGCTTGGGCCAAGGCGCGCGAACTTGAACATCAGGAACAGTTCAGCCACCAGGAACAGGGTGTACAGACCACAAATCAGCAGCATGGAGAAGATCAGATCGCCCGCCGTCAGAGAGGAGTTAGCGACTGCCGTTGGCAGCACCTCACCAATCGCCCACGGCTGACGGCCATATTCCGCCACAAACCAGCCGGATTCGATAGCGATCCACGGCAGTGGAATACCGTACAGCGCGGTGCGCAGCAGCCATTTTTTCTCACCGATGCGGTTACGAATCACGGACCAGAAGGAGGCCGCAATGATCAGCAGCATCAGGATGCCGCAGCCCACCATGATACGGAACGCGAAGTACAGCGGTGCAACGCGCGGAATAGAGTCTTTGGTCGCCATCTGAATCTGTGCTTCAGTCGCGTCAGAGACATTCTGGGTATAGCGTTTCAGTAGCAGGCCGTAACCCAGGTCTTTCTTCACGTCGTTAAATTGATCGCGAACGCCCTGGTCAGTAGAACCGGCACGCAGTTGCTCAAGCAGCGCGTACGCTTTCATACCGTTACGGATACGCTCTTCATGCTGCACCATCAGATCTTTCAGGCCAGTAACCTGTTTGTCGACGGAACGCGTCGCGATGATGCCCAGCGCGTAAGGAATTTGAATCGCGAAACGGTTTTCCTGTGCATCCTGATTCGGAATACCAAACAGAGTAAACGCAGCCGGTGCCGGTTGGGTTTCCCATTCAGCTTCAATTGCTGCCAGTTTGGTTTTTTGCACGTCGCCCATTTCGTAACCAGATTCATCACCCAGAACAATAACGGACAGGATAGCGGCCATACCGAAGCTTGCTGCGATAGCGAAAGAACGCTTCGCAAAGGCAAAGTCGCGACCGCGCAGCATGTAGTAGGAGCTGATACCGAGGATAAACATCGCGCCACAAACGTAGCCGGATGCCACGGTGTGAACGAATTTAACCTGTGCGACCGGGTTCAGGACCAGCTCGGCGAAGCTGACCATCTCCATACGCATGGTTTCAAAGTTAAAATCAGATGCGATTGGGTTCTGCATCCAGCCGTTGGCCACCAGGATCCACAGAGCGGACAGGTTGGAGCCAAGCGCCACCAGCCAGGTTACCGCCATATGCTGGACTTTACCCAGACGGTCCCAACCAAAGAAGAACAGACCTACAAAGGTGGATTCGAGGAAGAAGGCCATCAGACCTTCAATGGCCAGCGGCGCACCGAAGATATCCCCAACGTAGTGGGAATAGTAAGACCAGTTAGTCCCGAACTGGAACTCCATGGTCAGACCGGTTGCCACGCCCAGCGCAAAGTTGATACCAAACAACTTGCCCCAGAACTTGGTCATATCTTTATAAATCTGTTTGCCGGAGAGGACGTAGACCGTTTCCATGATGGCCAGCAGGAACGCCATACCGAGCGTCAGTGGCACAAACAGGAAGTGGTACATCGCGGTCAAGGCAAACTGTAAGCGCGACAGTTCGACTACATCTAACATTATGACTCCTTGCTCATCGCATGAAGACTCCGAGAGTGAACCCCGTTAGCAAGGATTCACACACATGCCCCAATACAAATTTATCCACTCCCCTTCTTCGTTGCTTATTCTCATCGGGAAGAAAAAGCAGTGATGAAAGGTTGCGAATACGTTAATAAAACCCAAATTGATCCCGCAAATATATTACGCCGCAAAACCCTTACAATAAACAGGTTTTTATTGAATCACTTTTACGTTTTTCGACGGTGATCAATATATAGCGAATTTACCATTTTTAGGCCAGTTTGATCTGGCACAATTTAGCCTCTTTTGGAGCCTTTTTCCAAATATTAAACATTGATTTAAATCAAAATAACTTTCTTTTGTTAACCGTGTTTATATTGAGTGAACACGGTAAAGACCTTGTTAATGATATGTGTACAGCAGGCTATGAATGGTTATCAAAAGGCGGAAATAATATAAATAGAGGTGATTTTAATTAACGAAAGCGAATATCTATTTTTGACGGTGACAAACTTCTCATTTTAGCCGTTCCGCTGCCACTTTCCATTTCTCCTTCACGCGGAAAAACAAATAACAATTAATTTACTTTTAACCCGCTGTAAATTAACACCTCATTGTGACCATTTCGTAAAGAGATTTTTTTTGCCTGCCCTATGTCCGTTTTGTTTGCACATTTTTCAGCCAGCAGAAAACGGGGTTCATAAAACCTCCAATAAAAAAGGCCGCTTTTCAGCGGCCAACCATGTCGAAACGGACATTTTTTTATTTCAGGCTCCCGTTCCCGGGAGCAGAGAGGACTTACTTAATGATGGACTGGAGCGCTTCGCCGATGTCGGCCAGGCTACGCACGGTTTTCACGCCTGCGGCTTCCAGCGCGGCGAATTTCTCATCCGCCGTGCCTTTACCCCCGGCAATGATGGCGCCCGCGTGGCCCATACGTTTGCCTTTTGGCGCAGTTACGCCCGCGATGTACCCCACAACCGGCTTGGTGACGTGATCTTTGATATACGCAGCCGCTTCTTCTTCCGCGCTACCGCCGATCTCGCCGATCATCACGATCGCTTCGGTCTGTGGATCTTCCTGGAACAGCTTCAGGATATCGATGAAGTTAGAGCCCGGAATCGGGTCACCGCCGATACCGACACAGGTAGACTGGCCGAAGCCGTAGTCGGTGGTCTGCTTAACCGCTTCATAGGTCAGCGTACCGGAGCGGGAAACGATGCCCACTTTACCCGGCTTGTGAATGTGGCCAGGCATGATGCCGATTTTGCATTCGCCCGGGGTGATAACGCCTGGGCAGTTCGGGCCAATCATGCGCACGCCCGCTTCGTCCAGCTTCACCTTCACGGTCAGCATATCCAGCGTCGGGATACCTTCGGTGATGGTGATGATGAGCTTAATGCCCGCGTCGATCGCTTCGAGAATGGAGTCTTTACAGAACGGAGCCGGAACGTAGATAACGGTCGCGGTGGCGCCCGTCGCTTCTACTGCTTCACGCACGGTGTTGAACACCGGCAGGCCCAGGTGCGTGGTGCCGCCTTTGCCTGGCGTTACGCCGCCAACCATCTGCGTGCCGTAGGCGATCGCCTGTTCGGAGTGGAATGAACCCTGGCTACCGGTGAAGCCCTGGCAGATAACCTTGGTATCTTTATTAATTAAAACGGACATTATTTCCCCTCCACTGCGGCAACAACCTGCTGAGCTGCATCCGTCAGACTTTTCGCTGCAATAATATTCAGGCCGCTGTCAGCCAGTTTTTTCGCGCCGAGTTCAGCGTTGTTACCTTCCAGACGTACAACCACCGGAACGTTAACACCCACTTCTTCTACCGCACCGATGATACCGTCAGCGATCAGGTCGCAGCGCACGATACCGCCGAAGATATTAACCAGAACGGCTTTCACGTTGTCATCAGAGAGGATGATTTTGAACGCTTCGGTTACGCGCTCTTTGGTTGCGCCACCGCCAACGTCGAGGAAGTTTGCAGGCTCACCGCCGTGCAGCTTAACGATGTCCATGGTGCCCATTGCCAGGCCCGCACCGTTAACCATGCAGCCGATGTTGCCATCCAGCGCCACGTAGTTCAGTTCCCACTGTGCCGCCTGCGCTTCACGCGGATCTTCCTGAGACTGGTCGCGCATTTCGCGCAGATCCGGCTGGCGGAACAGCGCGTTACCGTCAGCGCCCAGCTTGCCGTCGAGGCAGATCAGGTCGCCCTGGGTGGTGATCACCAGCGGGTTGATTTCGATCAGCGCCAGATCGCGCTCCAGGAAGATGGTCGCCAGGCCCATGAAGATCTTGGTGAACTGCTGAACCAGCTTGCCTTCCAGACCCAGTTTGAACGCCAGCTCGCGACCCTGGTAAGGCATTGGGCCTGCCAGCGGATCGATAGCGACTTTATGGATCAGGTGCGGCGTCTCTTCCGCCACTTTTTCGATTTCCACGCCGCCTTCGGTAGACGCCATGAACACCACGCGACGGGAGCTGCGATCGACAACCGCCCCGAGGTACAATTCTTTTGCGATATCGGTCGCGGCTTCAACCAGGATCTGGTTAACCGGCTGGCCGTTCGCGTCCGTCTGGTAGGTCACCAGACGTTTGCCGAGCCAATGTTCAGCGAACGCACGGATCTCTTCTTTGCTCTTAACAACCTTCACACCGCCCGCTTTACCACGGCCACCAGCGTGAACCTGACACTTAACTACCCAAGGGCCGGAGCCGATTTTTGATGCGGCTTCTTCTGCTTCACGTGGGGTAGTACAGGCATAACCCACCGGAGCCGGTAAGCCATACCGGGCAAACAGCTGTTTGGCCTGATATTCATGTAAGTTCATGTGTTCTATCCATCCTTCAGGGTAATCGTTATTTCAAACCTGTAGGCCAGCGCTACGCGCGTCCGGCCTACAGGGCAGGTGATGCTAAAAAACTACTACACGTCCAGCAGCAGACGCGTTGGATCTTCCAGCAGCTCTTTAATGGCAACCAGGAAGCCCACGGACTCGCGTCCGTCGATCAGACGATGATCGTAAGAGAGCGCCAGGTACATCATTGGCAGGATCTCCACTTTACCGTCGACCGCCATCGGACGATCTTTAATGGCGTGCATACCCAGGATCGCACTCTGCGGTGGGTTGATGATCGGGGTAGACATCAGGGAACCGAACACGCCGCCGTTGGTAATGGTGAAGTTACCGCCGGTCAGGTCGTCAACGGTCAGTTTGCCGTCGCGGCCCTTAACGGCCAGCTCTTTGATCTTTTTCTCAATGTCAGCCATGCCCAGGGTATCAACGTCACGCAGAACCGGGGTCACCAGACCGCGTGGGGTAGAAACCGCCATGCTCACATCGAAGTAGTTGTGGTAAACCACGTCATCGCCATCGATAGACGCGTTCACTTCCGGGTAGCGTTTCAGCGCTTCAACCACTGCCTTCACGTAGAAGGACATAAAGCCCAGACGGATACCGTGACGTTTTTCGAACGCGTCACCGTACTGCTTACGCAGATCCATGATTGGCTTCATGTTGACTTCGTTGAAGGTGGTCAGCATCGCGGTGGAGTTTTTCGCTTCCAGCAGACGCTCGGCCACGCGCTTGCGCAGGCGGGTCATTGGCACGCGTTTTTCGCTACGTGCGCCCAGCGCTGGCGCAGGCTGTGCAGCGGCTGCCGCAGGGGCTTTGGCTTCTGCTTTCGCTTCAGAAGGCCCTTTCGCCAGATGCTTGTCGATGTCTTCGCGAGTCAGACGGCCACCCACGCCGGTGCCTTTAATGGCAGCCGGGTCGAGGCTGTGCTCGGCCAGCAGGCGACGGATCGCCGGGCTGAGCGCGTCGTTGCTCTGCTCTTCCAGAGAAGCCTGCTGACGCTGTGCAGGGGTAGACGCTTTCTCTTCAGATTTGGCGCTGGACTCTTTGCCCGCGCTGTTGCCTTCACGCAGGCGACCCAGGATCTGACGAGAGGTTACGGTGGTGCCTTCATCTTCCAGCACCGCATCCAGAACACCATCCGCCGATGCCGGTACTTCCAGTACCACTTTGTCAGTTTCGATTTCTACCAGCACTTCATCACGTTTAACGCTATCGCCCGGTTTTTTATGCCAGGTGGCGACGGTGGCGTCTGCTACGGATTCAGGCAGGTCGGGAACAAGAATATCTACGCTACTCATTTTGTATCCTTTAATTAATCGACGTTCAGCGCGTCATTGACCAGATCTTGTTGCTGCTTCTGGTGAACGGACATATACCCTACCGCCGGAGAGGCGGAGGCCGGGCGACCTGCGTAACGCAGAGCAGACCCAAATGGAATCACTTCACGGAAATGATGCTGGCTGCAATACCATGCGCCCTGGTTGAGCGGCTCTTCCTGGCACCAGACAAAATCATGTACGTGAGCGTACTGTTTCAGCACGTCCTGCATCGCCTGATGCGGGAATGGATAAAGCTGCTCGATACGCACGATGGCGACATCTTTCTGATCGTTCTTGCGGCGCTGTTCCAGCAGGTCGTAATAAACCTTACCAGAACACATGACGACACGCTTAACCCCTTTCGGATCAAGCTCGTCCACCTCGCCGATAGCCGGCAGGAAGGTGCCGTTAGCCAGTTCGTCCAGGCTGGACACCGCCAGCGGATGACGCAGCAGCGACTTCGGTGACATCACCACCAGCGGACGGCGCATTCCGCGCAGCGCCTGACGACGCAGCATGTGGTAAACCTGAGCCGGGGTAGACGGCACGCACACCTGCATGTTCTGCTCGGCGCAGAGTTGCAGATAACGCTCCAGACGCGCGGAGGAGTGCTCCGGCCCCTGCCCTTCGTAACCGTGCGGCAGCAGCATGACCAGGCCACACATACGGCCCCACTTCTGCTCGCCGGAGGAGATGAACTGGTCGATCACCACCTGCGCACCGTTGGCGAAGTCACCGAACTGCGCTTCCCAGATGGTCAGGGTGCGCGGTTCTGCGGTGGCGTAGCCGTATTCAAATGCCAGTACCGCCTCTTCAGACAGCACGGAATCCCAGACCTTGAACTGGCCCTGACCGTTATGCACGTGCTGGAGTGGCGTGTAGGTAGAACCGTTGGACTGGTTGTGAACCACGGCGTGACGGTGGAAGAAGGTGCCACGGCCCGCGTCTTCACCGGACAGACGTACAGGAATGCCTTCGTCAACCAGCGTGGCGTATGCCAGGGTTTCCGCGCCGCCCCAGTCGAACAGCTTCTCGCCTGCTGCCATGGACTGACGGTCAGCGTAAATTTTCGCTACGCGGGACTGCATTTCGATAGCGTCCGGCACGGTGCTGATGCGTTTAGCCAGCTCCTGCAAGCGCTTCATTTCGACCTTGTTCGGGTAGCTCTCATCCCACTCGTGGTTGAGGTACGGCGACCAGGTGAACGAATGCATGTTCATCGGGCGCAGTTCTTTCACGACGCATTCACCCGCATCCAGCGCATCACGGTAGAGGTTGACCATTTCGGTCGCATCTTCCAGCGTGGTGACTTTGTCCGCTTCCAGCTTGTCCGCGTAGATTTTGCGTGGCGTTGGGTGTTTTTTGATTTTCTGGTACATCAACGGCTGGGTTGCGCTTGGCTCGTCGGCTTCGTTGTGGCCGTGACGGCGGTAGCAGAACAGGTCGATCAGCACGTCGCGCTTGAAGGTATTACGGAAGTCCAGCGCCAGACGGGTAACGAAAGCCACGGCTTCCGGGTCATCCGCGTTGACGTGGAAGATAGGCGCCTGAACCATTTTACCGATGTCGGTGCAGTACGGGGTAGAACGCGCGTCCAGCGGGTTAGAGGTGGTGAAGCCCACCTGGTTGTTGATCACGATGCGAACGGTACCGCCCACTTCGTAACCACGCGCTTTCGACATGTTCAGGGTTTCCTGAACCACGCCCTGTCCGGTAATCGCCGCATCGCCGTGAATGGTGATTGGCAGTACCTTGTTGCTGCTTGGCTCGTCCAGACGATCCAGACGGGCGCGCACGGAACCGATAACCACCGGGCTGACGATCTCCAGGTGCGACGGGTTGAACGCCAGCGCCAGGTGAACCAGGCCGCCGTCGGTTTCGATATCAGACGAGAAGCCCATGTGGTACTTCACGTCACCGGTGCCGAGGTGTTCTTTATGTTTGCCCGCGAATTCGTCGAACAGGTCCTGCGGTTTTTTACCCAGCACGTTGACCAGCACGTTCAGACGACCACGGTGCGCCATGCCCAGTACCACTTCGCGCGTGCCGCTGTTTCCCGCATGGCGAATCAGCTCTTTGAGCATTGGCACTAATGCATCACCGCCTTCCAGCGAGAAGCGTTTTGCGCCAGGGAATTTCGCACCCAGATAGCGCTCAAGGCCCTCTGCGGCGGTCAGTTCACTCAGGAAGCGTTTTTTCTCTTCGGTAGAGAAATTAGCGTGGCCCGCCACGGATTCGATACGCTGCTGGATCCAGCGTTTCTCTTCGGTGGAGGTAATGTGCATATATTCCGCGCCGATGGAGCCGCAGTAGGTCTGTTTGAGCGCATCAATCAGCTCGCCCAGCTTCATCGTGTCTTTGCCGATAGCAAAAGAACCTACGTTAAAGCTTTCCTGGAAATCGGCCTCGGTCAGATCGTGATACGCCGGATCGAGATCCGCCACACGGTCTTGCTGCCACAGTCCCAGCGGATCGAGATTCGCATGCTGGTGACCACGGAAGCGATAAGCGTTGATAAGTTGCAGGACTTTAACCTGCTTCGCATTGGTATCAGGGTCGGAAATCGCAGAAGAGTAACGTGAGGCATCCTTCGCCAGACGACGGAAATAATCACGTGTTTTGGAATGGAATTGATCCGGTTTGACCCCTGTACCAGGCAACTGCTGGAACATGGAACGCCAGTTTGCGTCCACTGAGTCAGGATCGGTTAAGAAGTCTTCATAGAGCTGTTCTATCCAGCTCTGGTTGGCACCAGAGAGGTAAGAAGAGTCCAGCCAGGCTTTCATTGCGCCGTTCTGCATCGTGATCCCTTAAGCATTTTTATGCTTACTTTCGCCGTAGAAACTACCACGCACACCACGCGTGTACGTGCCGGGGTTCACCTGCGAGCTCTTTCTGGCCCGCGAAGGAACCTTTAGAAACTGTCTTAAGGGTTTCCCCCTCACCCCGACCCTCTCCCACGGGGAGAGGGGGAAGGTCGTCGGCAGTTTTTAAAGATTTCCTGCAATCTGTTCCCTCTCCCTGTGGGAGAGGGTTAGGGTGAGGGGAACACCGCTCCCCTCTCACTACTTACGCACTGCGCTGCAACAGCATCGACTTAATATGGCCGATGGCGCGCGTTGGGTTCAGCCCCTTCGGACACACACTGACGCAGTTCATGATGCTATGGCAGCGGAATACGCTGAAAGCGTCACTCAGTCCTTCCAGACGGCTATCGGTTTCGGTGTCGCGGCTATCGATCAGGAAGCGATAGGCAGCCAGCAGACCGGCCGGGCCGATAAATTTGTCCGGGTTCCACCAGAACGACGGGCAGGACGTAGAACAACATGCGCAGAGAATACACTCGTAAAGACCGTCGAGTTTTTCACGCTGCTCAGGCGACTGTAAATGCTCGCGAGCGGGTGGATTTTGCCCATTATTCAATAAGTAAGGCTTAATCTTCTCATATTGTGCATAGAATTGCCCCATGTCTACCACCAAATCGCGAACGACCGGCAGCCCAGGCAGTGGACGGATAACAATTTTCTGACCCGCTCGCTGCAACGCCGAAATTGGCGTGATGCAGGCCAGACCATTTTTACCGTTCATGTTGACGCCATCCGAGCCACAGACCCCTTCACGGCAGGAGCGGCGGAACGACAGGGTCGGATCTTTTTCTTTCAGCTGGATTAACGCATCCAGCAGCATCATGTCACGGCCTTCTTCTGCTTCCAGCGTGTAATCCTGCATACGCGGAGCATCGTCTACATCCGGGTTATAACGATAAACTGAGAATTCGAGTTTCATTATCCTGTCTCCGCATTAGTAAGTACGAATCTTCGGCGGGAACGCCGGACGCAGTTTCGGTTCCATATTGACGCTACGACGCGTCATGGATTCCGACTCTGGCAGATACAGGGAGTGGCACAGCCAGTTTTCGTCATCGCGATCCGGGAAGTCGAAGCGGCTATGCGCGCCACGGCTCTCGGTACGGAAGTTTGCCGACATCGCGGTGGCGAAGGCGGTTTCCATCAGGTTATCCAGCTCCAGACACTCGACGCGCTGGGTGTTGAACTCGCTGGAGGTATCGTCCAGACGGGCATTTTTCAGACGCTCGCGGATCGCCTTCAGCTGCTCAAGCCCTTTCGCCATCGCGTCACCTTCGCGGAACACCGAGAAGTTGTGCTGCATACATTCCTGAAGCGCTTTACGGATTTCTACCGGATCTTCGCCGTTACGGTTGCCGTTCCAGCGGTTGAGGCGCTCAAGGGAAGCGTCGATTTCGTCGTCGGTGGCATCAAGCAGATCGCCCTGCTCGGCAATAGACTCTTGCAGATGCAGGCCCACCGCGCGACCAAACACCACCAGGTCCAGCAGCGAGTTGCCGCCCAGACGGTTCGCACCGTGTACCGATACGCAGGCGATTTCGCCTACCGCGAACAGGCCCGGGATCACCACGTCTTCACCCTGCTCGTTCACGGTCAGCGCCTGGCCGGTCACTTTGGTCGGAATACCGCCCATCATGTAGTGACAGGTTGGGATAACCGGAATCGGCTCTTTCACCGGGTCAACGTGGGCGAAGGTACGGGATAGCTCCAGGATGCCCGGCAGACGGGATTCCAGAACCTCTTTACCCAGATGGTCAAGCTTCAGCTTGGCGTGTGGACCCCACGGGCCGTCACAGCCGCGACCTTCACGGATTTCGATCATGATGGAACGCGCCACCACGTCACGACCCGCCAGGTCTTTCGCATTCGGGGCATAACGCTCCATGAAGCGCTCACCGTGTTTGTTCAGCAGGTAGCCGCCTTCACCACGGCAGCCCTCTGTAACCAGCACGCCCGCGCCGGCGATACCGGTTGGGTGGAACTGCCACATCTCCATATCCTGCACCGGCACGCCCGCGCGGATAGCCATACCGACACCGTCACCGGTGTTGATGTGGGCGTTGGTGGTGGACTGGTAAATACGGCCTGCACCGCCGGTTGCCAGCACGGTTGCACGGGCTTTGAAGTAGACCACTTCACCGGTTTCGATGCACAGCGCGGTACACCCTACGACAGCGCCATCGGCATTTTTCACCAGATCCAGCGCATACCATTCGGAGAAGATAGTGGTGTGGTTTTTCAGGTTTTGCTGATACAGGGTGTGCAGCAGCGCGTGGCCGGTACGGTCAGCCGCTGCCGCAGTACGTGCAGCCTGCTCGCCGCCGAAGTTCTTCGACTGGCCGCCAAACGGACGTTGATAGATGGTGCCGTTTTCCAGACGGGAGAACGGCAGGCCCATATGGTCCAGCTCCAGAATCGCTTCCGGGCCGGTTTTACACATATATTCGATAGCGTCCTGGTCACCGATGTAGTCGGAGCCTTTTACCGTGTCATACATGTGCCATTCCCAGTTATCTTCATGGGAATTGCCCAGCGCAACGGTGATACCGCCCTGCGCGGATACGGTATGAGAACGGGTCGGGAAGACTTTAGAGAGCAGCGCACAGGTCTGGCCGCTCTGGGAAATTTGCAGTGCGGCGCGCATACCTGCGCCACCCGCACCAATCACAACAGCATCAAATTCTCTGACTGGCAGTTTCATTACACACCCCACACCACAACGAATCCATAAATAACGTAAACCACGAGCGCAACGACGATAATCAGTTGCAGAGGAAGGCGGATAGCCAGTGGTTTAACGTAATCGGTCAACACCTGCCACATGCCAATCCAGGCATGAATAAGGATGGAGAACAGCGCCAGCAGGGTGAAGACTTTGGTGAAGGCAGATCCGAAGAACCCACTCCAGATTTCCCACGTCAGCGGTCCGCTGGTGGCGAAGAAACCGATCATGTAGATGATATAAAGGGTGAGAACGATAGCGGTGGCACGGACCAGAATGAAGTCATGTACGCCGTTGCGTCCTAATGCGGAGGCGTTGCTTACCATACGAGAACTCCTGCGAGAAGTGAAAGCACGACAGTGATAACAAATGAAATGTTAGCGGAGCGTTTCCCGGATTCGAAGGTTTCTTCCAGATAGCCAAAGTCCATCAGCATATGGCGAACACCACCTACAACGTGATATGCCAGCGCGGTCAGAATGCCCCACATGATAAATTTCACGAAGAAGCTGTTCATAATGGCAGAGGCCTGAAGGAATCCTTCAGGAGAGGAGAGGCTGGTTCCCAGTAACCACAGCAGAATACCCACTGCCACGAACGTAATCACACCAGAAACGCGGTGCAAAATGGACGCTATTGCTGTTACGGGGAATCGGATCGTTTTGAGATCCAGATTGACAGGTCTTTGTTTTTTCACATTTCTTATCATGAATAACGCCCACATGCTGTTCTTATTGTTTCCTTCCTCCGGACTGCGATGCGGGTCAAGCAGCGTTCCATTTCTATAACTGCGCGTCATGCAAAACATTGCTTCCAAATGCTAAAACGACACGTTACAACGCTGGGTGGCTCGGGATTGCAGGGTGTTCCGGAGACCTGGCGGCAGTATAGGCCGTTCACAAAATCATTACAATTAACCTACATACAGTTTGTCGGGTTTTCTCTGGAACAGTGATCAGGGTCACGATAACAACATATTTTTAATTTTTAATCATCTGATTTGACAAATGTTAAACAATATTGTTACAAACGTCAGCAGAAAAGGCATATAATGCGCAAAAGTTATGAGGTCTCTCTTTCACCTGACAAATAGTTATGTAACAGTGTGACGGTATTGACCGAAGTTATCAGGACAGTTATTAGTGATATACAGGTTTGAATAATTCGGACTGCAAAGACACTGATTTGCTGTTGTTTCACTGATTTTTCATTCGTTTACCTGCAAGGCGCCATAGCTCTGTACCCTGGTTTCTCCTCGTGAGCTGAGCGGTAAGCCAAATAACAATCTGGTAACGGTGATTAACAGCTGAAAGCAAATCCGGTAAGCGCAGTCTTAAGCATAAGGCGCTAAGGAGACCGTAAATGGCTGATACAAAGGCAAAACTCACCCTCAACGGTGGTGATGCTATTGAACTGGATGTGCTAAAAGGCACGCTCGGTCAGGATGTTATTGATATCCGTACGCTGGGTTCCAAAGGGGTTTTCACCTTTGACCCTGGATTCACCTCTACCGCATCTTGCGAATCCAAAATCACCTACATTGACGGTGACGAAGGTATCCTGCTCCATCGCGGCTTCCCCATCGATCAGTTAGCCACCGAATCCAACTATCTGGAAGTGTGCTACATCCTGCTGAACGGCGAAAAGCCGACTCAAGCAGAGTACGATGAATTCAAAACCACCGTGACCCGTCACACCATGATTCATGAGCAGATCACCCGTCTGTTCCATGCGTTCCGTCGTGATTCACATCCGATGGCGGTCATGTGCGGTATTACCGGCGCCCTGGCCGCGTTCTACCACGACTCCCTGGACGTGAATAACCCTCGCCACCGTGACATTGCGGCCTTCCGCCTGCTGTCCAAAATGCCAACCATGGCGGCGATGTGCTACAAATATTCCATCGGTCAGCCGTTCGTTTATCCACGCAACGACCTCTCCTACGCGGGCAACTTCCTGCGCATGATGTTCTCTACCCCATGCGAAGAGTACGAAGTGAACCCGGTGCTGGAACGCGCAATGGACCGTATTCTGATCCTGCACGCTGACCACGAACAGAACGCCTCTACCTCTACCGTCCGTACCGCTGGCTCGTCAGGCGCGAACCCGTTCGCCTGTATCGCTGCGGGCATCGCCTCCCTGTGGGGACCGGCGCACGGCGGCGCGAACGAAGCAGCCCTGAAAATGCTGGAAGAGATCAGCTCCGTCGAGCACATTCCTGAGTTCGTGCGCCGCGCGAAAGACAAGAATGACTCCTTCCGTCTGATGGGCTTCGGTCACCGTGTTTACAAAAACTATGACCCGCGCGCGACCGTGATGCGTGAAACCTGCCACGAAGTGCTGAAAGAGCTGGGCACCAAAGACGATCTGCTGGAAGTGGCGATGGAGCTGGAACACATCGCGCTGAACGACCCGTACTTCATCGAGAAGAAACTCTACCCGAACGTGGACTTCTACTCCGGTATCATTCTGAAAGCGATGGGTATTCCGTCTTCCATGTTCACCGTGATCTTCGCGATGGCGCGTACCGTCGGCTGGATTGCGCACTGGAACGAAATGCACAGCGAAGGCATGAAAATCGCCCGTCCTCGTCAGCTGTACACCGGCTACGAGCAGCGTGATTTCAAGAACGATATTAAGCGCTGAAAGACACTGGGTGCGGCCTGATGCCCTCACCCCGGCCCTCTCCCACAGGGAGAGTGTGAACACATTAAAAACGGTAACCTCAGGGTTACCGTTTTCTTTTTATTTCTGGCAGTGCGGACACCAGTAAAACGGCCTCGACGAGAGCGTTGTTCTGTCAATAATCCCGCCGCACCGCTCGCACTTCTTCCCCGCCCGATGAAACACCTTAAAGCGGAACAGCGCCCCGTGATGCTTGTTCTCATCTACCCTGCCGCGCGTGTTGTACGACAGCCGGGGAATATCCAGCAGCGCGTGGGACAGCGCCTCCAGCTGTTCATCGCTGAGCTGCGACGCCTTGTGCTGAGGTGCCAGCCCCACCGCCCAGAGGATTTCCACCCGCAGGTAGTTCCCCAGCCCGGCGAGAAACGCCTGGTCGAGCAGCAGTCCGGAGAACTGCCGGTTGCGGAACTTGGGCGACAGCAGACGTTCTTTAACGTCGCTCGCCGTCAGTCCCATGTCCAGCACGTCCGGGCCAACCCGTTGCAGGAAGGGGTGAGTGAGCAGCTGCTCCGGCGTTAACATTTCGATATCCGACGCGCTGTACAGCAGGATAGCTTTATCCGCCGTCTGCAATTTCACGCGCAGTATCCGGGACGTTTGTAACTCTTCCCCCGCATTCACCACCCGCCAGACGCCGTAAAGCTGGTTATGGCTATATAACGTGAGGTTATGGGAAAAGTGGGTCAGCAGCGCTTTGCCCCGGGTTTCTATATGGGTCACCGTCTGCCCGACAAGCTCGCTTTCAAACGGTTTCAGCTGAGGGAAAGCAAACCAGACTTCCGTCAACGGTTTGCCTTTTATCGCCGCCTCCAGGCTATCCGCCGCGCGGCGGATCTCCGGACCTTCTGGCATATCGTGTCCTTATTGTGAAATTCAGGCGCTGACGAGGATCCCCTGCGCGGCAAACGCCGCCCGGAGCCGACGCGCAAACAGCAGCGCGTGCTCGCCATCACCGTGTAAACAAACCGTGTCTGCCTGTACCTGTACCCGCGACCCGTCGCAGGTTTTCACCCGCCCGTCGCGCACCATCTCCAGCGTCTGTTCAAGCGCCTGCTCCTCGTCGGTAATCAGCGCGCCCGGCTGGTGACGCGGAACCAGCGTGCCGTCCGGCTGATATCCCCGGTCGGCAAACACCTCCTGCCGGGTGATGAGCCCGTAACGCTGCCCGGCGCGGATCAGCTCGCTTCCCGCAAGACCCGTGAGGATCAGTTGCGGATTCGCGTCACGCACCGCCCGGGCAATCGCGTCGGCCAGCGCAGGCTCTTTCGCCGCCTGGTTGTAGAGCATCCCGTGGGGCTTGACGTGGCGCAGCACGCCCTGCTGCGAGCGGACAATCGCCTCCAGCGCGCCAATCTGATAAAGCGTCTGGGCATAGACCGTTTCGGGCGGCAGCCTCATGGCCGTGCGGCCGAAATTTTCCCGGTCCGGGAAGCCCGGATGGGCGCCAATGGCGACGCCATTTTTTATCGCGTGGCGCACGCTCGTCAGCATGGTCTGCGCATCGCCCGCGTGAAAGCCGCAGGCGATATTCACCGACGACACAAGCGTCATCAGCTCCGCATCTGCGCTTCCGCCCTCGCCCAGATCGGCGTTTAAATCAATCTTTACCATCGAGTCGCCACGCCATCTGCTGTAAAAAGCGCTGCTGATCCTGACGCGCGTCGAGCGCCTCTTCCAGCGAGCACTGTACGAAGTGGATCGGCTGTCCGAGCGGGATCTGCGCCAGATGATACCTGTCGGCATCGATAATACAGGCGATACGCGGATAGCCGCCCGTGGTCTGGGCGTCGTTCATCAGCACAATCGGCTGCCCGTTTGGCGGCACCTGCACCACGCCCGGCAGCAGCCCGTGTGACAACAATTCGCGATCCGTCGTGCGCGTTAACGGCTGTCCCTGGAGACGATAGCCCATGCGGTTACTCTGCGGGCTAAGATACCAGGGCGAACGCCAGAAGGACTCCTGCGATACCGCGTCGAACTCCTGATATTCCGGCCCCGGCAGGGCGCGAATGCGGTTGCCCCACAGCAGCTGTTTCACCCCCTGCGTGGTGGTGAAGTGGCGGTCAGACGGCTTCACCGCCAGCCGATCGCCGTCGCGCAATAGCCGCCCTTCATGCCCGCCGATAGCGGCTTTAGCATCGGTGCTGAACGAGCCCATTACCTCCGGCACGTCAATGCCCCCGGCAACGGCAAGGTAGCTGCGAACCCCGTGACGCGGGCGGTTAAGCACCAGCTGCTGGCCCGCTCTGGCGCGCAAACGCCAGCCGGTCCACACCGCTTTGCCGTCCAGCGTCGCGTCACAGCCTGCGCCGGTCAGGGCGAACCAGGTCTCTTCGCTAAACTCCACCACGCACTGTCCAAGGGTGATTTCCAGCGCCGCAGCGCTTGCGGGATTACCCACCAGCAGGTTGGCAATTTCAAACGACGGCCTGTCGAGCGCGCCGCAATAGCTCACGCCCGACTGGCGCAGGCCAAAGCGCCCTGCATCCTGTACCGAGGTGTAAAGCCCCGCGCGGATCAGCGTTAACATATCCCCTCCTTCTGCGGGATAAAGCGCAGCGTGTCGCCCGGACGAAGCAGGATGGGCGACGCGTGTGATGGCTCAAACAGCGGCACCGGCGTGTGGCCAATCAGCTGCCAGCCGCCGGGGGAGGCCAGCGGATAGATGCCGGTCTGCTCCCCGCCGATCGCCACCGTACCCGCAGGCACGCTCAGGCGCGGCTCGGCACGTCGCGGCGTGCGCAGCGCGGGAGGCAGCCCGCCGAGATAGGGGAAGCCCGGCTGGAAACCGACAAACCAGACCACGTAGTTCACCGAGGCGTGAAGCTCGACCACCTGTTTTTCCGTCAATCCACTGTGCGCTGCGACCACGGACAGATCCGGACCGCCCTCCCCGCCGTACACCACCGGGATGTCGATGGCGCGGGATTCCGGCTCCAGCGCGTCGCTCTCTTCCCACCAGCGCTGCAACCGCTCGATGGCGTCCAGCGCCTTCATGTGCGGATTGCGCAGCACCACGGTGATATTGTTCATCCCCGGAATGGCCTCCACCACTTCCGGTATTTCGGGCAGACGCTGCGTCAGCCGCCAGATCCGCTTTTGTGTGGCAAGGGTGACAGGCGGCTCCAGCTCCAGAACCACTGCCGTTTCACCCAGAAGATAACAACGCGCTCGCTGCACTCAGGCACCTCTCATCACGCAGGGTTAGGGATATCAATAAAGGTGACGTCCAGATCGGTATTTTCGGTCAGCCATTCGCTGAGGGCGCGAATACCGCCGCGCTCCGTGGCGTGGTGCCCGGCCGCGTAGAAATGCAGGCCCTGCTCACGCGCGGAGTGGACGGTCTGCTCCGACACTTCGCCGGTGATGAACGCGTCAACGCCGAAACGCGCCGCGCTGTCGATAAAGCCCTGACCGCCGCCGGTACACCAGGCCACGCGCTTGATGGTGTCCGGTCCGGTATCGCCGCACCACAGCGGACGACGCCCCAGACGCGCTTCGATCCAGGAGGCCAGTTCAAGGCCGGGAACCGGCATAGAAAGCTCGCCCCACGGCACCAGCGGTTCAATTTCGCCCATCACGGTAATGCCCAGCAGCTGCGCGAGCTGAACGTTGTTGCCCAGCTCAGGGTGCGCATCCAGCGGCAGGTGGTAGCCGTACAGGTTGATGTCGTTAGAGAGCAGGGTTTTCAGGCGATTGCGCTTCATGCCGCGAATAATCGGCGATTCGTTTTTCCAGAAGTAGCCGTGATGCACAATTACCGCATCCGCCTCCTGGCGCACCGCTTCATCCAGCAGCGCCTGGCTTGCCGTCACCCCGGTGATAATTTTCTGGATGTTTTCACGCCCTTCTACCTGCAACCCGTTCGGACCGTAGTCGCTAAAGCTGCTGGCGTTCAGTTTTTCGTTAATCAGGCTTTCCAGTGCGGTATTTTTCATTCTGACTCTCTTAAGCTTTACGGGCGGCTTCATACGCTGCCAGCGTGGCGGCGCGCGCCTGTTTATGGTCGACAATCGGGCGGGGGTAATCCAGCGTGACGCGCTGTTTGTCCGCCCATGCCCACGGGTCGTGGATCGCTTTTGCCGGGACATCCTTCAGTTCAGGCACCCAGCGGCGAATAAACTCGCCGTCGGCATCAAATTTTTGTCCCTGCGTGGTCGGGTTAAAGATCCGAAAATAGGGCGCGGCATCCGTTCCGGTGGAGGCCGCCCACTGCCAGCCGCCGTTGTTGGCGGCCAGATCGCCGTCGATCAGCTGAGAAATAAAATAACGCTCTCCGGTACGCCAGTCGATAAGCAGATCTTTAACCAGGAAGCTGGCGGTAATCATACGCAGACGGTTGTGCATCCAGCCGGTTTCATTCATCTGACGCATGGCGGCATCCACAATCGGGTAGCCCGTGGCTCCCTTCTGCCAGGCCTGCAAGTGCGCCTCGTTGTCCTGCCATTTTACGTTTTCGGTCCAGCGAATGAAGGGACGATGCTTACACAAGCCTGGATGATATGTCATCAGATGGCGATAGAACTCGCGCCAGATAAGCTCATTGAGCCACACCGCGCCGTCCCCGCCGTCCAGCGCTTTCGGCTGTTCAGCCAGCAGGCGATGCAGGCACTGGCGCGGGGAGAGCGCGCCCAGCGCCAGGCAGACAGACAGGCGGCTGGTGCCGTCGATGGCCGGGAAATCACGCTGCGCCTCGTAATCCTCCGCCCCCTCTTTACAGAAGTGGCGAAGTCGGGCGATGGCCGCTTTTTCCGTCGCCGGGAACAGCGTGTCATCAAACTCTTTTTGCGGATAGTTGAAGCTCAGTTCCGGCACGTCCGTTATCGCATCGCCCCTGACGGACGGCGCGGGGACGCACTCGGGCAGCGCCTCTTTAAGCCGTTTGATATAGGCGTTTTTAAACGGCGTAAAGACTTTATACATCTCGTGGCTGCCGGTCATTACGCTGCCGGGCGGCAGCATCACGCTGTCATCAAACCCCTGACACACCACCTCGTCCAGCACCTTTTCCAGCTGGCGATCGCGCTGCTGTTCGTTGAATTCGTACTGGTAGTTATAAAAAAGATCCGTGACCTCATGCTGCTTGCAGACGTCCTGCACCTTTTGGATCTGCGCCGCAAAATCGCCGACTTCTTCATAGATCAGCGGGATCCCTTTTTCCGCAAGCGAATGTTGCAGGTCGTTCAGGTATGCCGCGAGACACGCCGCCTGGCGCGGGGCCATCTCATGCTCCCGCCACTGTTCGGGGGTGGCAATAAACAGGGCCAGCACGCGGGCATTTTTAGCGCGGCAGGCGGCCGCAAGGGCGATGTTGTCGTGTACGCGTAAATCCGCGCGAAACCAAACGAGATGGGTGGGCATAAAACTCCTGGCAAATATCCATTATGTCCATAAGGCTATGCCACCAAAGAGAAAATGGGGCACGCGTTGAACTACTTTGCCATGAAGTGTAGACGCGTTAAAACAAAAAAGGCCGCACGAGGCGGCCTTACCCGTACGTCGGGCACAAAAAAACCGCCTTATTGCGAAAGGCGGTTTTTTTTAGAACTGTATCAGTAGAAATCGCAGGTCGCTTTTTCTGCCTGGTCCATCCAGACCGGTTTTTCACTGGTTTTTGCCCAGACGCGGTGCAGATAGCTGTAAAAACGTGCGCGATCTTTCCAGAACAACATCACCGGCAGGGCCAGAACACCCGCCACTACAGCGAAAGTGCGACGCATCAGAACGATATGAGCCGGATACTCTTTATAAAGATCCATATTTTTCTCCCCTATAGTTGGCCGGAAACGCAATCCGGAAAATTTAAAATTTGTGAGCTGGATAAAATAATATCGTTTTGTTTGTAATTTTACTACTCATCCGACCACTTATTTTCATCCATTTAATGAATATTTACACTCGACTCGTAAGTTAGTTACAGAAAAGTTAACGAAATACTTAACAATAGTTAAATTGTGGCTTTTCCATTTTTATACTTTTTTTACACCCCTCCTCCTGATTTTTGCGAAATCTTTGCGCCGTAAATCCTACCGTTAGCACAAATACAAACGTCACCCGGAGGTGAAGTGTGAGTGCAGGTCTGATTACCGGCATCGTGCTGGTGTTCCTGTTATTGGGTTATCTGGTCTATGCCCTGATTAATGCGGAGGCATTCTGATGGCTGCTCAGGCGTTTTTGCTTATTGCCAGCTTTTTACTGGTGCTGTTTCTGCTCGCAAGGCCGCTGGGAACCTTGCTTGCGCGGATGATTAACAACGTGGCGCTGCCGGTGGCGGGCGGCGTTGAAAAAGGCCTCTGGCGGGTGCTCGGCATTGACGAGCGGGAGATGAACTGGCGTCAATATCTGCTGGCGATCCTGCTGCTGAACATCGTCGGGCTGATTGTGCTGTTCGCGATGCTGATGCTACAGGGCAGCCTGCCGCTGAACCCGCAGCGGCTGCCGGGCCTCTCCTGGCATCTGGCACTTAATACCGCCGTCAGCTTCGTCAGCAATACCAACTGGCAATCCTACGCGGGCGAAACCACGCTCAGCTACTTCAGCCAGATGGCGGGCTTAACGGTGCAGAACTTCCTCTCTGCCGCCAGCGGCATCGCCGTGATCTTCGCCCTGACCCGCGCCTTTGCGCGTCAAAACGTCGGCACGCTGGGCAACGCCTGGGTTGACCTCACCCGCATTACCCTGTGGATCCTGCTCCCGCTGTCGTTGCTGATTGCGCTGTTCTTTATTCAGCAGGGCACCCTGCAAAACCTGTTGCCTTACACCGCGTATACCTCGCTGGAGGGGGCCAACGGGCTGCTGCCGATGGGGCCGGTGGCGTCGCAGGAGGCGATTAAGATGCTCGGCACCAACGGCGGCGGCTTCTTTAACGCCAACTCCTCTCACCCGTTTGAAAACCCCACGGCGCTGACCAACTACGTGCAGATGCTGGCGATCTTCCTGATCCCCACCGCCCTGTGCTTTGCCTTTGGTGATGTGGTCAACGACCGCCGTCAGGGGCGCACGCTGCTGTGGGCGATGACGCTCATCTTCGTAGTCTGCGTGGCGCTGGTGATGTGGGCCGAATGGCACGGCAACGGCCACTTTATGCCGCTTGGCGCGGACAGCAATATCAACATGGAAGGCAAAGAGAGCCGCTTCGGCATTCTCGCCAGCAGCCTGTACGCGGTGGTCACCACGGCGGCCTCCTGCGGTGCGGTGAACGCCATGCACGACTCCTTTACCGCGCTCGGCGGGATGATCCCAATGTGGCTGATGCAGATCGGTGAAGTGGTCTTCGGCGGCGTGGGATCCGGGCTGTACGGCATGCTGCTGTTTGTCCTGCTGGCGGTGTTTATCGCCGGGCTGATGATTGGCCGCACCCCGGAATATCTCGGCAAAAAAATCGACGTGCGCGAGATGAAGCTCACCGCGCTGGCGATCCTGGTCACTCCGGCGCTGGTGCTGCTCGGCACCGCGCTGGCGCTAATGACCGAGGCCGGGCGCAGCGGCATCTTCAACCCCGGCATTCACGGCTTTAGCGAAGTGCTTTACGCCGTCTCATCCGCCGCCAACAACAACGGCAGCGCCTTTGCAGGCCTGAGCGCCAACTCGCCGTTCTGGAACTGCCTGCTGGCCTTCTGCATGTTTGTGGGCCGCTTCGGGGTGATTATTCCCGTCCTCGCCATTGCCGGTTCGCTGGTGAGTAAAAAAATACAGCCGACCACCAGCGGCACGCTGCCTACCCACGGCGCGCTGTTTGTCGGCCTGCTGATCGGCACCGTGCTGCTGGTGGGCGCGTTGACCTTTATCCCCGCTCTCGCGCTAGGCCCGGTCGCGGAAACTCTCTCTTTACGCTGATTTTGCGGAGTATTTGTCATGAGTCGTAAACAACTGGCCCTGCTCGAACCGTCGCTCGTTCGCCAGGCGCTTATGGATGCGGTGAAAAAATTAAGCCCGCGCGTTCAGTGGCATAACCCGGTGATGTTTATCGTCTGGATTGGGAGCGTACTGACTACCCTGCTGGCCGTCGCCATGAGCACCGGGCACCTGACGGGGAACGCCCTGTTTACCGGGGCCATCAGCCTGTGGCTGTGGTTTACCGTGCTGTTCGCCAACTTCGCCGAAGCGCTGGCGGAGGGACGCAGCAAAGCCCAGGCCAACAGCCTCAAAGGGGTAAAAAAGACCGCCTTCGCCCGCAAGCTGCGCGAGCCGAAATACGGCGCGCAGATGGACCAGGTTCCCGCAGAAGATCTGCGTAAAGGCGACGTGGTGCTGGTAGAAGCCGGGGACATCATCCCCTGCGACGGCGAAGTCATTGAAGGGGGCGCATCGGTAGACGAAAGCGCCATTACCGGGGAGTCCGCGCCGGTTATCCGTGAGTCCGGCGGCGATTTCGCCTCGGTAACGGGCGGCACGCGCATCCTCTCTGACTGGCTGGTGATCCAGTGCAGCGTCAACCCGGGCGAAACCTTCCTTGACCGGATGATCGCGATGGTTGAAGGGGCGCAGCGCCGCAAAACGCCAAACGAAATCGCGCTGACCATTCTGCTGGTGGCGTTGACCATCGTCTTCCTGCTGGCAACCGCAACCCTGTGGCCGTTCTCCGTTTACGGCGGGACGGCGGTAAGCGTCACCGTGCTGGTGGCCCTGCTGGTCTGCCTGATCCCGACCACCATCGGCGGCCTGCTTTCCGCCATTGGCGTAGCCGGGATGAGCCGGATGCTCGGCGCCAACGTGATTGCCACCAGCGGTCGCGCGGTCGAAGCCGCAGGCGACGTGGACGTGCTGCTGCTGGATAAAACCGGGACCATCACCCTCGGCAACCGTCAGGCGTCTGACTTCCTGCCCGCGCCGGGCGTGGATGAACAGACGCTGGCGGACGCGGCGCAGCTCTCGTCGCTGGCCGATGAAACGCCGGAAGGCCGCAGCATCGTGATCCTCGCCAAGCAGCGCTTTAACCTGCGCCAGCGCGACGTGCAGAGCCTGCAAGCGACCTTCGTGCCGTTTACCGCGCAGACCCGCATGAGCGGCATCAACATTCAGGACCGGATGATCCGCAAAGGGTCGGTTGACGCGATCCGTCGCCATATCGAGGCCAACAACGGCCACTTCCCGCCGGAGGTGGACAAGCTGGTCGAGAGCGTCGCCCGTCAGGGTGCCACCCCGCTGGTAGTGGCAGAAGGATCCCGCGTGCTCGGGGTGATTGCCCTGAAGGATATCGTGAAGGGCGGCATCAAAGAGCGCTTCGCCCAGCTGCGCAAAATGGGGATCAAGACGGTGATGATCACCGGGGACAACCGCCTGACCGCCGCCGCCATTGCCGCCGAGGCGGGCGTGGACGATTTCCTCTCAGAAGCGACGCCGGAAGCCAAGCTGGCATTGATTCGCCAGTATCAGGCGGAAGGACGTCTGGTGGCGATGACCGGGGACGGCACCAACGACGCCCCGGCGCTGGCGCAGGCCGACGTGGCGGTAGCGATGAACTCCGGTACCCAGGCGGCAAAAGAGGCGGGCAACATGGTTGACCTCGACTCTAACCCGACCAAGCTGATCGAAGTGGTTCACATCGGCAAGCAGATGCTGATGACGCGCGGCTCGCTGACCACCTTCAGCATTGCCAACGACGTGGCGAAGTACTTCGCCATTATTCCGGCGGCCTTCGCGGCGACCTATCCGCAGCTTAACGCCCTGAACGTGATGCATCTGCACTCCCCCGCCTCGGCCATTCTCAGCGCGGTGATTTTTAACGCCCTGATTATCGTCTTCCTGATCCCGCTGGCGCTGAAAGGGGTGAGCTATAAGCCGCTGACCGCCGCCGCCATGCTGCGCCGCAACCTGTGGATTTACGGCCTCGGCGGGCTGGTCGTTCCCTTCATTGGGATTAAGGCGATCGACGTGCTGTTAACCCTGTTCGGGCTGGTTTAAAAGGTGAATCAAATGACTATGTTACGCCCCGCTATACTTCTGTTTATTCTGTTAGCGCTCATTACGGGCGGCCTGTACCCGCTGGTGACCACCGCGCTCGGCCAGTGGTGGTTTCAGGATCGGGCGAACGGCTCGCTGATTATCCAGAACGGTGAGCATCGCGGTTCACGCCTGATTGGGCAGAGCTTTACGGACGCCCGCTACTTCCAGGGCCGTCCTTCCGCCACGGCGGAAAGCCCGTATAATCCGATGGCGTCCGGCGGCAGTAATCTGGCGGGCAGCAACCCGGCGCTCGATAGCGCCGTTGCCGAACGCGTGGCCGCCCTGCGCGCCGCCAACCCACAGGCCAGCCGTGAGGTGCCCGTCGAGCTGGTGACCGCCTCCGCCAGCGGCCTGGACTACAGCCTGACGCCGCAGGCGGTGGCCTGGCAGATCCCGCGCGTTGCCGCCGCCCGCCAGCTGACCACAGAACAGGTCAGCCAGCTGGTAGCAGAGCACACGCAAAAGCCGCTGGTCGGTTTTATCGGGATGCCGGTAGTGAATATTGTTGAGCTGAATCTGGCGCTGGACGCGCTAAGGAAAAACTAAATGACCGACGAGCCTATGCGCCCGGATCCGGACAGGCTGCTGGAACAGACCGCAGAGACGCATCGCGGCAAGTTGAAAATTTTCTTCGGCGCCTGCGCGGGCGTCGGGAAAACCTTCGCCATGCTGACGGAGGCCCGGCGGTTACGGGCGCAGGGGCTCGACATTCTTATTGGGGTGGTAGAAACCCACGGACGCAAAGAGACCGCGGCGCTGCTTAACGGGCTGGCGACACAGCCGCCCCGGCGCATCAGCCATCGGGGGCGGCTCGTCACCGAGTTCGATCTGGATGCCGCCCTCGCCCGCCGCCCGGCGCTGATCCTGATGGACGAACTCGCGCACAGCAACGCCCCCGGCTCGCGCCACCCGAAGCGCTGGCAGGACGTGCAGGAGCTTCTCGACGCGGGCATTGACGTGTTCACCACCGTCAACGTTCAGCATCTGGAGAGCCTGAACGACGTGGTGAGCGGCGTGACCGGCATTCAGGTGCGCGAAACCGTGCCCGATCCCTTTTTTGATTCCGCCGACGAAGTGGTGCTGGTTGACCTGCCGCCGGACGATCTTCGTCAGCGCCTGCACGAAGGCAAAGTCTATATCGCAGGCCAGGCCGAACGCGCCATTGAGCATTTCTTTCGTAAAGGCAACCTGATCGCCCTGCGCGAGCTGGCCCTGCGCCGCACCGCCGACAGGGTGGACGACCAGATGCGCGCCTGGCGCGATCTGCAAGGCCAGGAGCGCGTCTGGCATACGCGCGACGCCATTCTGCTGTGCATCGGGCACGGCAGCGGCAACGAAAAGCTGATCCGCACCGCCGCACGCCTCGCCGCCAAGTTTGGCAGCGTCTGGCACGCGGTTTACGTGGAAACGCCGCAGCTTCACGCCCTGCCGGAAAACCAGCGCCGGGCCATTTTAGGCTCGTTGCGGCTGGCGCAGGAGCTGGGCGCTGAAACCGCCACGCTTTCCGAACCGCAGGAGGATAAAGCGATCCTGCGCTACGCCCGGGAGCACAACCTGGGCAAAATTGTGATTGGCCGGCGTCAGCATCGCCGCTGGTTTAGCCGCGAGTCGTTTGCCGACAGGCTGGCGCGCCGCGCGCCGGATCTGGATCTGGTGATCGTTGCGCTCGACGACAAACCCGCCCCCCTGCCCGGTCGTCTGCCGGACGCCCGCAGCTTTGGTGATAAATGGCGCATTCAGATCCGCGGCTGCCTGGTGGCCGCCGTGCTGTGCGCGCTGATCACCATTATTGCCAGCCAGTGGCTGATCGCCTTTGATGCCGCCAACCTGGTAATGATCTACCTGCTCGGCGTAGTCGTCGTGGCGCTGTTTTACGGGCGCTGGCCGTCTGTGCTGGCCACGATCATTAACGTCATCAGCTTCGATCTGTTCTTTATTGCCCCGCGCGGCACGCTGGCAGTGTCTGACGTGCAGTACATCCTGACCTTTGGCGTGATGCTTACCGTCGGGCTGGTGATCGGCAACCTCACGGCGGGGGTGCGCTATCAGGCGCGTATCGCCCGCTATCGTGAACAGCGCACCCGTCATCTTTACGAGATGTCCAAATCCCTGGCCGTGGGGCGCACACCGCTGGATATCGTCCAGACCAGCGAGCAGTTTATTCGCTCGACCTTTCACGCCAGCAACCTGATTTTGCTCCCTGACGAGCAGGGGCATTTACGCCCGCTGACCCCTGCCTCCGGCATGATGCCGTGGGACGAAGCCATCGCCCGCTGGAGCTTTGATAAAGGGCTGCCCGCAGGCGCGGGGACCGACACGCTGCCGGGGGTGCCTTATCAGATCCTGCCGCTGCGCAGCGCCGATAAAAATCAGGGGCTGGTGATTGTTGAGCCAACCAACCTTCGCCAGCTGATGATCCCCGAGCAGCAGCGCCTGCTGGAAACCTTCACCCTGCTGGTCGCCAGCGCCCTTGAGCGTCTGGCGCTGACCGCCAGCGAAGAACAGGCGCGGCTGGCGAGCGAGCGCGAAAGCATTCGCAACGCCCTGCTGGCGGCGCTCTCTCACGATCTGCGCACGCCGCTCACGGTGCTCTTTGGCCAGTCTGAGATTCTGACGCTGGATCTGGCCGCCGAAGGCTCCCGCCACGCGAAGCAGGCCAGCGAAATCCGCGAGCACGTGCTGAACACCACCCGTCTGGTCAACAACCTGCTGGATATGGCGCGCATTCAGTCCGGCGGCTTTAACCTGAAGAAAGAGTGGCTGACCCTCGAAGAGGTGGTCGGCAGCGCTCTGAAAATGCTGGAGCCGGGGATGGGCGGTCGACATATTGAGCTGAACCTGCCGGAACCCTTGACCTTAATTCACGTCGACGGCCCGCTGTTTGAGCGCGTGCTAATCAACCTGCTGGAAAACGCCGCTAAATACGCCGGGCAAAAAGCCCGGATCGGCATTAACGCTACGGTACAAAATCAGGCGTTGCAGCTTGAGGTGTGGGATACCGGGCCGGGGATCCCTGCCGGGCAAGAGCAGGCCATCTTTGAGAAATTCGCGCGCGGGAATAAGGAGTCCGCCATTCCCGGCGTCGGGCTTGGGCTGGCGATTTGTCAGGCCATTATCGACGTCCACGGCGGCACGATTTCGGCGCACAACCGCCCGGAAGGGGGCGCTCGTTTTTGTGTTACACTTCCCCTCGATCCGCCGCCCGAACTTGATGACTATCCCGAGGATTTGTGATTAACGTCCTGATTGTTGAAGATGAGCTTGCCATTAGCCGTTTTCTGCGCGCCGCGCTGGAGGGGGACGGCCTGCGCGTACACGAGGCCGGAACGCTACAGCGCGGTCTGATTGAAGCCGCCACCCGCAAGCCGGATCTGGTCATCCTCGATCTGGGACTGCCGGACGGTGACGGCATTGATTTTATCCGTGAGGTGCGCCAGTGGAGCCAGATGCCGATTCTGGTGCTCTCGGCGCGAACCGAAGAGTCCGACAAAATCGCCGCGCTGGATGCCGGAGCCGACGACTACCTGATCAAGCCTTTCGGTATTGGCGAGCTACAGGCGCGGCTGCGCGTGGCGCTGCGTCGGCATAGCGCCACTGCCCCTTCCGAGCCGGTCTATACCTTCTCCGACGTTCAGGTCGATTTAGCCTCGCGGCGCATTCAGCGCGGCAGCGAAGAGATCCACCTCACCCCGATTGAGTTTCGTCTGCTGGCGGTGTTGCTCAATAACCACGGCAAGGTGCTGACCCAGCGACAGCTGCTAAATCAGGTGTGGGGGCCGAACGCGGTGGAGCACAGCCACTATCTGCGCATCTATATGGGACATCTTCGTCAGAAACTCGAAGCGGATCCCGCCCGTCCGCGCCATCTGTTAACCGAAACCGGGATTGGCTATCGCTTTATGCTGTGAGCATAAACATGCCCGGCGACGAGGTAAACGCAAAACGGCAACCCTGAGGTTGCCGTTTTGCGTTTGTGACGGGGTGAGGGCATCAGCCCGCACCAAGCCACTTATGCGTTCTTCAGCACTTCGCTGACAATCTCAACCGCTTCTTTCTCGATCTGCTGACGGTGTTCCGCGCCGAGGAAGCTTTCGCAGTAGATTTTGTACGCATCTTCCGTACCGGAAGGACGCGCGGCGAACCAGCCGTTTTCGGTCATCACTTTCAAGCCACCGATGGACGCGCCGTTACCCGGTGCCGCCGTCAGGCGCGCGGTGATCGGGTCGCCCGCCAGCGTGCTTGCGCTGACCATCTCTGGAGAGAGTTTGGACAGCGCCGCTTTCTGCGCAGAGGTCGCACCCGCCTGGATACGGTTGTAGCTTGGTGCGCCGAAGCGTTCAGCCAGCTCGTTATAGTGCTCCTGCGGGTTTTTCCCGGTCACAGCGGTAATTTCCGCTGCCAGCAGGCACATAATGATGCCGTCTTTATCGGTGGACCACGGCGTGCCGTCGAAGCGCAGGAAGGATGCGCCCGCGCTCTCTTCGCCGCCGAAGCCGAAGCTGCCGTCGTGCAGACCATCAACGAACCACTTGAAGCCTACCGGCACTTCCACCAGCTTGCGGCCCAGCGCGTCAACCACGCGGTCGATCATCGCAGAGGACACCAGCGTTTTACCGACGGCAACCTCTTTGCCCCACTGTGGACGATGCTGGAACAGATAGTTGATCGCAACGGCCAGATAGTGGTTCGGGTTCATCAGACCGGCCGGGGTCACGATACCATGACGGTCGTAATCCGGATCGTTAGCGAACGCCAGGTCGAATTTGTCGCGCAGCGCCAGCAGGCCAGCCATCGCGCATTCAGAGGAGCAGTCCATGCGGATCGCGCCGTCTTTATCAAGGTGCATAAAGCGGAAGGTCTGATCGACGTGATCGTTCACGATGGTCAGATCCAGCTTGTAGTGCTCCGCAATACGTTTCCAGTATTCGATACCGGAACCGCCGAGCGGATCCACGCCGAGCTTCAGGCCCGCTTTCTGGATAGCCGCCATATCGACGATATCCGCCAGCCCTTCCACAAACGGCTGCACCAGATCCTGCTCTTTCACATGACCGGAGGCCATCGCCGCATCCAGAGAGATGCGCTTAACCCCTTTCAGGCCGTCTGCGAGCAGCGCGTTGGCGCGATCTTCCACCACTTTCGTGACGTTAGTATCCGCCGGGCCACCGTTAGGCGGGTTGTATTTGATGCCGCCGTCTTCCGGCGGGTTGTGGGACGGGGTAATCACGATACCGTCCGCCTGCGCGCCGCCTTTCTTGTTGTGAACCAGAATAGCGTTAGACACCGCAGGGGTTGGGGTGAAGCCGTTGTTTTCCTGCACGATGACGTCAACGCCGTTGGCTGACAGCACTTCCAGCACGGAGATGAAGGCAGGTTCGGACAGGGCGTGGGTATCTTTGCCTACATAGCACGGACCGGTCACGCCATTTTTAGCGCGCTCTTCCGCGATGGCCTGGGCAATGGCCAGAATATGCGGTTCGTTAAAACTATGGCGCGCCGCGCTGCCGCGGTGGCCAGATGTACCGAACTTCACTGCGTGTTCTGCGTTACCCACTTCCGGCTTCAGCACGTAGTACTGAGCGGTCAGCTGGGCGACGTTAATCAAATCGCTTTGTTGTGCAGGTTGTCCCGCACGGCTGTGATTTGCCATTGCCTGGTCCTTCTTATGCAAGGGTTAAATTGTACCGCAAACCTTTTCAATCAATTCCGCCGGGAACTGCATGGACTGCATGATGTGTTCCACCATGCTGCACTTGCGGCCCGTGTTGGTATTGGTGATGACCCAGTACGGCGTACCGGCAACGTGTTTGGGCTTAGTTTGATTGCCATTCTGTAACAGCGTCTGCTCGTCACCCGCGAAATAGACGCGCGTGCGGCCATGCAGCGACTCGGTCGCTTCGGCAAACGCTTTGTTATCCAGTGAGTAGAGTGTAGACAGCACCAGCATAAAGCGGTTAACCGCTTTTTTCTGCTCAGCGTATTCGTCGGAAAGCAGCAGCTCGCGCATGGCGCGGACTTTGTCTTTCGCCGGGATCGCGGCAGGTTTGGCCGGGGCGGCTACGCTTGTCTGAGACACGACATCTTTCGCGACGGGAGTGACAGGCTGTGAGGCGGCGGAAATTTTAAGCATGCGCCGTAAAATGTCTGACGCGCTCTCCCCGATATGCCGCGTCTGGCTGGCGATATACTGATAGAGTTCGTCATCAACTTCGATTGTTTTCATCTTAATCCAGTGCGATATCTTATCTGAATACAAGTCGTTGGGAGTATAAGGTCAAATCCCAACAGCGGATAGCGTCAAGCCGGGTTGGCGGCAAAAGTCAGATTAAACTGGATCCTTGCAGCCGGGCGGCAGAATGGTCAACATGATACCCTAACCTGACATACGTAAAAAAAGAACTTTGCCATGAAATTGAATACCCGAGCGCAATCTGCACAATCGCCGAACAATAATTCTCCCATCGTACTGGTTCACGGCCTGTTTGGCAGCCTGGATAACCTGGGCGTACTGGCGCGCGATCTGGTAAGCGATCACGACATCCTTCAGGTGGATATGCGTAATCACGGACTTTCCGGGCGCTCCCCGGAGATGACCTACCCGGCGATGGCGCAGGATCTTCTGGATACGCTGGATGCCAATAACCTCGAAAAGGTGACGCTGATCGGGCATTCAATGGGCGGCAAAGCGGTAATGGCGCTGACGGCGCTTGCGCCTGAACGTATTGCGGGCCTGGTGGTGATTGACGTCGCCCCCGTGGATTACCACGTGCGCCGCCACGACGAGATTTTTGCCGCCATCAACGCGGTCACACAGGCGGGTGTCGCCACGCGCCAGCAGGCTGCCGCAATAATGCGTGAACATCTGGACGAAGAAGGCGTGGTGCAGTTTTTGCTGAAATCCTTCGTCGACGGCGAGTGGCGCTTCAACGTGCCGGTGCTCTGGGATCAGTATCCCCATATCGTCGGCTGGGAGCCGGTTCCGGCCTGGCACCACCCTACCCTCTTCGTGCGCGGCGGTAATTCGCCGTACGTTACCGAAGCCTGCCGCGATGAATTGCTTAAGCAGTTCCCCGAGGCGCGCGCGCATGTGATCGCCGGTGCCGGACACTGGGTTCATGCCGAAAAACCGGACGCCGTGCTGCGCGCCATCCGCCGCTATCTCTCTGATACCGCTAATTGATTAAAAAGGCAGCGACTGGAAGGCCGCGGGCTTCCAGTCGTTGGCGTGCCGTTTTCGGTGATGTATGATGGCGCGCTTATCGCCCGGGCTATAGCAGGGCGGCTTGTTTTCCCCCGAAGTCTCAAAATCATGGCCAAAGAACAAACGGACCGCACGACAATAGATCTGTTCGCGAATGAGCGTCGCCCGGGACGTCCTAAGACAAATCCGCTTTCGCGTGATGAACAGCTGCGTATCAATAAACGCAACCAGCTTAAACGCGATAAAAATCGTGGGCTTAAGCGCGTCGAATTAAAGCTCAACGCCGATGCCGTTGACGCGTTAAACGAGCTGGCCAGCGCCCGCGACATCAGCCGCAGCGAGCTGATTGAAGAGATGCTGATCGCCCAGCTTGAACAGCTGCACGGCAAGGCATAAGTCTTAAAATCCCCTTTATCCTCTTTTTTCATGTAGCAGAGAGTGCAGTCCTGCGTGATAGCTGTTTCCGCAGGGTTGTCTGTTCTGCTATTATTGCCCTTATCCGTGGACAAATTGCGCCACCATACCATTAAGTTTCAAGAGGTTATTTTACTCATGGCAATCATCGGCATTTTCTTCGGCAGTGATACCGGCAATACCGAAAACATCGCAAAAAACATTCAAAAACAGCTCGGTAAAGACGTTGCCGATGTGCACGACATCGCCAAGAGCAGCAAAGAAGATCTCGAAGGCTATGACATCCTGCTGCTGGGTATTCCAACCTGGTACTACGGCGAAGCGCAGTGTGACTGGGACGATTTCTTCCCGACGCTGGAAGAGGTTGATTTCAACGGCAAGCTGGTTGCACTGTTCGGCTGTGGCGATCAGGAAGACTACGCGGAATACTTCTGTGACGCGCTGGGCACCATTCGCGACATCATTGAACCACGCGGCGCGGCCATCGTGGGCCACTGGCCAACCGCAGGCTATCACTTCGAAGCCTCTAAAGGTCTGGCAGATGACGACCACTTCGTTGGTCTGGCCATCGATGAAGACCGTCAGCCAGAACTGACCGCTGAACGCGTTGAAAAATGGGTGAAGCAGGTTCGCGAAGAGCTGAACCTCGACGACATTCTCAACGCCTGATATCCCGGTGGCGCAGCTTCGGTTGCGCCCGTTTCCAGGTGAAACCGATTAAATTAATTGCTACAAACTTTTAACTTTTTCGCTCAGACCTGTACAATATCCCCCGAGTTAAAGTGGATGACATCGGACAAGTTTGTCGGTGATCCCACGTTTTTATACGCATATTTTGCTTGAGACTTGCAGTTTTCATTTAGCCATGGCAGTTCTATAATGATACGCATTATCCCAGGCGCATTCTCAGTCACTTCTTCCTTAGAAGTGAATTGTTTAGCAACAGGACAGATTCCGCATGACAGACAACAACACCGCACTAAAGAAGGCTGGCCTGAAAGTTACGCTTCCTCGGTTAAAAATCCTTGAAGTCCTTCAGGGGCCAAACAATCACCATGTCAGTGCGGAAGACCTTTATAAGCGTCTTATCGACATGGGTGAAGAAATTGGACTGGCAACCGTTTATCGCGTGCTGAACCAGTTTGATGACGCGGGCATTGTTACCCGTCATAACTTCGAAGGCGGTAAATCTGTTTTCGAACTGACCCAGCAGCATCACCACGATCACCTGATCTGCCTCGACTGCGGCAAGGTTATTGAATTTAGCGATGATTCTATCGAATCACGCCAGCGTGAAATCGCAGCCCGTCACGGCATCCGCCTGACCAACCACAGCCTGTACCTGTACGGCCACTGTGCTGAAGGCGATTGCCGCGAGAACGATCACGCGCACGACGCGAAGTAAGCAAGCTTTCATACTCTGAGCCAGCCGCAAGGTTGGCTTTTTTTTGCATTAAAAAAGCCCGGTGGCGCTGCGCCACCGGGCATGATGATGACAACAACTTATTTATTGTTATTGCGTATCTCGTCCCAAATCCGATCGCAGCGCTTTGCCACTTCCTGATCGTTACCGGTTTTACGCGCCTGAATACAGGCCTGGTAATCCATCACGCGGACGTTTTCCTGATTAGCAAACTGCTCGTGCGCCTTCTCTTTCTTCAGCACGTTCAGCACGCTCTGGCAGGCTTCAATCTTCTCTGGCGACCCTTCCGCCGTATTAATGCAGGCGCTGTACGCCTCTTTCAGACGGGAATCCTCTTTAGCGGCCTGCGGCTGCGCGCACGCCACCAGCCCCGACGCCAGCAGCCCGACAATAACCATTTTTTTCATCATGTTCAGTCTCCATGTCGGCGGGACTCAGCCCGCCGGAAGGTTCATCAGAAGATAGTGAATGGGGCAATGACCATGAATTTCACGTCACGTTCATCCTGGAAGATGTTGCCGTAACCGCCCTCGTAGCTTGGGATATCGGAGTGGTTGTCGTACTGGGTGAAGTGCAGTTTGAACATCGTGCCTTTCGCACGGCCATCCTGAACGGTGTACATCGCGTCCAGGCTATAAGAAGACTCTTTCAGGCGGTAGTTCGGATCGTAGTAGGCGTCCGGGGTAGCCATATCGGCAGGTTTTGCATCCCATGCGTAAGCGTAAGACGCGCCCACCGCCCAGCCCGGCAGGTTCCAGTTCTTCAGATCATACATCGCGCCGAAGAAGACCGCTTTTTCGCCATCGGTGTTGAAGTCAGAGCGATTATCCCACCAGATATCCAGACGACCGTTTGAAGAGGCGTAGGTTGGCGTCATACGTTGCAGGAAGTAGCCCTGCTGGCCTTCCGCCTTAACCCAGGTCCCTTCCAGACGTAAATCCACCTGCCCGACCTTGTACCCGAAGGTCAGCGCCTGCAACCATGCGGTGCCGTCGTAAATGTCGTTCACGGTGCCGTTACTGGCTTTATCGCGGGTGCCGTAGAACTGATAGCTGGTGCTCAGCGGGCTACCGGCGATATCAAATTTGTAGCTGGCTTTCGCGAAGTACTGATCGATATAGCCTTCCGCCTGGCCGAATGCGGCTTCGAGCACCAGGTCGTTTTTAAAGTCATACTTCGCGCCCAGCGAGTGCAGGTAATCGACTTTGGTCTTTCTGTCATTTTGATAGAACTTGTCCATCTCAATGTGCCACGGCGCTTTGTACTCGTTGGTCCACATATAGGAGAAGCTCAGCGCGCCCGCATCGCCATAATCGAAATTAGCCCCGGCTTCTGCCCCCTGATAAGTACCCGGCATAAAGCTCCAGTGTGGTGCTAATAGCGTTTGTCCGGTTGGCTGAATATAACCACCGCGCGCCCAGACCGGGCCATATTTGAATTTCGCAGCCGCTTTATAGAGGCTGATACCGCTCTTATCACCTGACCAGTCTTCTTTATAGGCTTTGTTACTGGAGGAGAAAGCAATTTCGTTCGGGTGGCCGCTGTCGCCGTTTTCAGCCATTTCAATGGCGGTGAATGCCGCAATATCCAGACCGAACATATCGGCGGCATAGCCTGACTGGAAGTCCAGGTTGGCGTTCCAGGTGGAGTGAGCAAGGTTGGTTTTATATTTATCTTCCCTGACGTCTTTACGGTCACGTTCACGCTGCCAGTAATAAATACCGCCCGTGAGGGTAGAATCATCGACGAAACCTTCTGCCTGTGCCTGTGGAACAACAATCAGGCCCGACATTGCTGTCACACCGGCAATAGCCAGCGCCAGCGCACTACGTTTGCCACTGAACGTACGCATAGATTATTCCTCTTTGACGAATTAAAACGCCTAAAACGGCGAAAAATAAAAAGACCGATTGGTCAGGGGTAGTTAGAAATACCCTCGAATTAACTACCGTCTTTAGGTTATTTTTCGCGACGCGAATTATCAACGCTTTTTAGCGGGCAAAAGTCAGGATTATGACGAAGTGCACATAATTAGTAGTGCTTTGTAACATTTAGCGAGAGGCGAGGATTTATAAGGGAAAGCGATTAAATTCAGGGGGTAATAACCTGCACGGGCGTTAATTTTTCACGTTTTAATGTTCCCGCAAAGATATAAACTTTTTTTGAGTAAAATAAGTAGCAGCTCATTGACCTGTTATTTCGAGGTCGGTTTATTATTAACGCCAATAAAGGCATGATCGTTAAATAAAAAAAACGCCGCAGATGCGGCGTTTGTTTCTCATTGACCTGTTCGGCGTTATTATTCGCCTGCTTTCGCCCAGGTATCACGCAGACCGACGGTACGGTTAAATACCGGTTTTTCCGCGGTGCTGTAGCGGCTGTCGAGGCAGAAGTAGCCTTCACGCTCAAACTGGTACGCTTTGCTGATTTCAGCATTTTTCAGCGACGGTTCAGCGTAGCCCTGTTTGATTACCAGAGATTCCGGGTTGATGGTCGCCAGGAAGTCGTCAGCCGCGCCCGGGTTAGGCACGCTGAACAGACGATCGTACAGACGGATTTCAACCGGCAGCGCGTGGGCAGCGCTGACCCAGTGGATAACGCCTTTCACTTTGCGACCGTCCGCCGGATCCTTGCTCAGCGTTTCAGCGTCGTAAGTACAGAAGATGGTGGTGATGTTGCCTTCTGCGTCTTTCTCTACGCGCTCGGCTTTGATGACGTAAGCGTTACGCAGACGCACCTCTTTGCCCAGCACCAGACGCTTGTACTGCTTGTTCGCCTCTTCGCGGAAGTCAGCACGGTCGATCCAGATTTCAGCGCTGAACGGCACGTCACGGCTGCCCATTTCCGGCTTGCTCGGATGGTTAGGCATAGTCACCAGCTCGCTCTCGCCCTGCGGGTAGTTTTCGATAACCAGCTTAACCGGATCGATAACCGCCATCGCGCGTGGTGCGTTCTCGTTCAGATCTTCACGTATGCAGGATTCCAGAGAGGCAATCTCAATGGTGTTGTCCTGCTTGGTCACGCCGATACGCTTACAGAACTCGCGAATAGAGGCAGAAGTGTAGCCGCGACGACGCAGACCGGAGATGGTCGGCATACGCGGATCGTCCCAGCCTTCAACGTGCTTGTCGGTGACCAGCAGGTTCAGCTTGCGCTTGGACATCACGGTGTATTCCAGATTCAGACGAGAGAACTCGTACTGACGCGGATGCACAGGGATGGTGATGTTATCCAGCACCCAGTCGTACAGACGACGGTTGTCCTGGAACTCCAGCGTACACAGCGAGTGGGTAATGCCTTCCAGCGCATCGCTGATGCAGTGGGTGAAGTCGTACATCGGGTAGATGCACCACTTGTTGCCGGTCTGGTGGTGTTCCGCAAACTTAATGCGGTACAGCACCGGATCGCGCATCACGATAAACGGAGAGGCCATGTCGATTTTGGCACGCAGACAGGCTTTGCCCTCTTCGAAGCCACCTGCACGCATTTTTTCAAACAGCGCCAGGTTCTCTTCCACGCTGCGATCGCGGTACGGGCTGTTTTTACCCGGCGCGGTCAGCGTGCCGCGGTATTCGCGGATCTCGTCAGCAGAGAGTTCGTCGACATACGCCAGCCCTTTGTTGATCAGTTCAACCGCGTAAGCGTACAGCTGATCGAAATAGTCAGAGGAGTAGCAGATATCGCCAGACCAGTTGAAGCCCAGCCATTGCACGTCGTTCTTGATGGACTCAACGTATTCGATGTCTTCTTTTACTGGATTGGTGTCATCGAAGCGCAGGTTGCACTGGCCCTGATAGTCTTGCGCGATGCCAAAGTTCAGGCAGATGGATTTCGCGTGACCGATGTGCAGGTAGCCGTTTGGCTCCGGCGGGAAACGGGTATGGACCGTGGTGTGCTTACCACTGGCCAGATCTTCATCGATGATCTGGCGAATAAAGTTACTCGGGCGGGCTTCAGCCTCACTCATCGCAGGTTCCTCAAAGCGTAAACAACGTATAACGGCATATGATCTTATAAGCCGGACGCAGTGACAACCCTTTAAAACGTCCAGGATGTAAATAATGGGGGCATTTGCTGCAAAAAAAAGCGGCGGAGGTTTTCCCCCGCCGCGTAAGGCATGATTCTACTCAGGAACGATTACTTGCCTTTAATCTCGTACAGTGGCGTTTGGCCTGCAACAACCTGACCTTTCGCCTGAAGCACCAGGCCGCTGAAGTCGTCGATGTTGCTGCAAACCACCGGGCTAATCATAGAGCGTGCGTTAGCGTTCAGGAACTCCAGATCCATACTCAGGATCGGCTGGCCTGCCACCACTTCAGCCCCCTCTTCCACCAGGCGAGTAAAGCCCTGCCCGTTCAGCGCAACGGTATCGATACCCATGTGGACAACGATTTCCGCGCCTTTCTCCGTTTCCAGACAGAACGCATGGTTGGTGTTGAAGATTTTAACGATAGTCCCAGCAGCCGGAGATACCACGGTTTTATCCGTTGGTTTCACCGCGATACCGTCACCGACCGCTTTGCTGGCAAAGGCTTCGTCAGGCACCTGCTCCAGCGCCACCACTTCACCGGTCACTGGAGAAACCAGCGCGGCGATGGTCGTTGCGTTCGGTACTGCCTGCGGTTTGGCTGCCGCTGGCGCCGCTGCCGGAGCCGCTGTCGCTTCTGCTGCCGCGACCGGGCCGGTGGTTTTCATCGCGTTAGCAATTTTCTCGGCCACGAAGCCAACGATAATCTGCACGCTGGTTTTGTTCAGGCGGATAACACCCGACGCACCCAGACGTTTTGCCAGCGCTTCGTTCACCAGAGAAGAGTCTTTCACGTTCAGACGCAGACGGGTGATACAGGCGTCGATACCGGTCAGGTTGTCAGAGCCACCCACAGCGGCGATGTACTGACGCGCCAGGCCTGCCACATCCTGCTCTTTATCCGCGCTCACGTTCACGTCCTGACCATCCGCTTCGCTACCGGCAACGGCCAGCTCGCGGCCCGGAGTCATCAGGTTGAATTTGGTGATAGTGAAACGGAACACCACGTAGTAGATAACGAAGAACACCAGACCCTGTGGGATCAGCATCCACCAGTGGGTCGCCAGCGGGTTACGGGAAGAAAGCACCATATCCACCAGACCGGCGCTGAAGCCGAAGCCGGCAATCCACTCCATGCTTGCGGCGATGAACACGGAGATACCGGTCAGCACGGCGTGGATCACGTACAGCACAGGTGCCACGAACATGAAGGAGAATTCCAGCGGCTCGGTGATACCGGTGAAGAAAGCGGCAAACGCACCCGCCATCATAATACCCAGCACTTTCGCTTTGTTCTCTGGACGCGCGCAGTGGTAGATAGCCAGCGCGGCACCCGGCAGGCCGAACATCATGATTGGGAAGAAGCCAGCCTGGTAACGACCGGTGATACCCACCACCGCTTTACCTGCTTCGATGGACTGTGCGCCACCCAGGAAGTTAGGGATATCGTTAATACCGGCAACGTCGAACCAGAATACGGAGTTCAGCGCGTGGTGCAGACCGACCGGGATCAGAAGACGGTTGAAGAACGCATACACGCCCGCACCGACGGAACCCAGTTTCTGAATGTGCTCACCGAAGTTCACCAGACCGTCGAAGATGACAGGCCAGATGTACATCAGGATGAACGCCACGAAAATCATCACGAAAGAGGTCAGGATTGGCACCAGACGACGGCCGCTGAAGAACGACAGCGCTTTTGGCAGCTCAACGCTGCTGAAGCGGTTGTACAGTTCCGCAGAGATAATACCGACGAGAATACCCACGAACTGGTTGCTGATCTTACCGAACGCGGCAGGCACCTGGTCTGCCGGGATCTTCTGGATCATGGACACCGCAGCCGGAGAACAGAGCGTGGTCAACACCAGGAAGCCCACGAAACCGGTCAGCGCCGCAGCACCGTCTTTATCTTTGGACATGCCATACGCTACACCGATGGCGAACAGTACGGACATGTTGTCGATGATGGCGGAACCGGATTTGATGAAGAAAGCCGCTAACGCGTTATCCCCACCCCAGCCCACCGGGTCAATCCAGTAGCCGACACCCATCAGGATGGCTGCGGCCGGCAGCGTGGCCACTGGCACCATCAGTGCGCGGCCTACTTTTTGTAAATAACCTAGAATACTCACTTTCTTCCCCCTATGAGACCCCGTTAAGGCACGTTCTCAGCTGTGTTTTTATTGTGTCACTAACCTATAGATACGGTTGATGATTCACTGGCATGGTGAGTGTGTGAAAAATTAATTCGTATCGCAAATTAAACGCGGTCTTTTTGTGATTTTTGTCACCAAATATCGTTATTAACCCTCCCTTTCACTGGCTAACAGCGAAAACTTATTTTATCATTCAAAAAATCAAGACGGAGTGCTCCAGCCCGACACGTTCCAGGTTACGCTTAGTATCAGGTTCGATAGCCATTCCGCCCACTTTCTTACTTTAACTCTTGAGGTGAACAATGAGACTGATTCCCCTGGCGACTGCTGAACAGGTTGGTAAATGGGCCGCGCGCCATATCGTTAACCGCATTAATGCGTTCAAACCTACCGCCGATCGTCCTTTCGTTCTCGGCCTGCCAACCGGCGGCACCCCGCTGACCGCCTATAAAGCTCTGGTTGAAATGCACAAAGCGGGCCAGGTTAGCTTTAAACACGTTGTGACCTTCAACATGGACGAATATGTTGGCCTGCCGAAGGAACATCCTGAAAGCTACCACAGCTTCATGCACCGCAACTTCTTCGACCACGTTGATATCCCGGCGGAAAATATTAACCTGCTGAATGGTAACGCGCCTGATATCGATGCGGAATGCCGTCAGTACGAAGAAAAAATTCGCTCCTACGGTAAAATTCACCTGTTCATGGGTGGCGTAGGCAACGACGGTCACATCGCGTTTAACGAGCCAGCCTCTTCCCTGGCGTCTCGTACCCGTATTAAAACGTTGACCCATGACACCCGCGTGGCAAACTCCCGCTTCTTTGACGGCGATGTTAACCAGGTACCAAAATATGCCCTGACCGTTGGCGTGGGCACCCTGCTGGATGCCGAAGAAGTAATGATTCTGGTGCTGGGCAACGTGAAGGCCCAGGCGCTTCAGGCGGCCGTTGAAGGCAACGTCAACCACATGTGGACCATCAGCTGCCTGCAACTGCATCCGAAAGCCGTTGTGGTGTGTGACGAGCCGTCCACCATGGAACTGAAAGTGAAGACGCTGAAATACTTCAACGAGTTAGAAGCCGAAAACATCAAAGGTCTGTAATTGAATAACCGCCTCTTAACCCAGAGGCGGTCGCATTTTTAAACCGGGGGTCGTTATGTACGCTTTAACCCACGGTCGGATTTATACCGGCCATGAAATTCTGGATGACCACGCGATTGTTGTCGCGAATGGCCTGATTGAACGTATCTGTCCGCTGGCTGATTTGCCGTCGGAGATTGAGCAGCGCTCACTCAATGGAGCAATTATCTCCCCCGGTTTTATCGACGTGCAGCTCAACGGCTGCGGCGGCGTGCAGTTCAACGACACGCCGGACGCGGTGACCGTTGAAACGCTGGAGATCATGCAAAAAGCCAACGAGAAATCGGGCTGCACCAGCTATCTGCCAACCCTGATCACCAGCAGCGACGACCTGATGAAACAGGGTATCCGCGTCATGCGCGAGTACCTGGCGAAACACCCTCATCAGGCGCTGGGTCTGCACCTTGAAGGGCCGTGGCTGAACATCGTCAAGAAAGGCACGCATAACCCAAACTACGTGCGTAAGCCGGATGCCGAGCTGGTGGATTACCTGTGCGCAAACGCCGACGTAATTACCAAAGTGACTCTGGCACCAGAGGTAGCCGGGCCGGACGTCATCAGTAAACTGGCCGCGGCCGGAATTGTTGTCTCAGCGGGCCACTCGAACGCCACGCTGAAAGAGGCGAAAATCGGCTTCCGCGCGGGCATTACCTTTGCGACCCATCTTTACAACGCCATGCCTTACATCACCGGGCGTGAACCGGGTCTGGTAGGCGCGATTCTGGATGAACCAGACCTCTACTGCGGTATTATCGCGGACGGGCTACACGTCGATTTCACCAACATCCGTAACGCCAAGCGTCTGAAAGGCGACAAGCTGTGTCTGGTCACAGATGCCACAGCGCCAGCAGGGGCAAATATTGACCAGTTCATTTTTGCTGGTAAAACAATATACTACCGTAATGGACTGTGTGTGGATGAAAACGGCACGCTGAGCGGCTCGGCCCTGACGATGATCGAAGGGGTGCGCAATCTGGTTGAGCACTGCGGCATTGCCCTTGATGAAGTGCTGCGTATGGCTACCCTTTATCCAGCGCGCGCGATGGGCGTAGATAAACAGCTCGGCGCCATTGCTCCGGGTATGGTTGCCAACCTGACGGCATTCACACGCGATTTTAAAATCATTAAGACCATCGTTAATGGTAACGAGGTCGTCACTGAGTAAGTAAAAGTATGACACCAGGCGGACAAGCTCAAATCGGTAATGTCGATCTCGTTAAACAACTTAACAGCGCGGCAGTTTATCGCCTGATTGACCAGCACGGGCCAATCTCACGCATTCAGATAGCCGAACAAAGCCAGCTTGCTCCCGCCAGTGTGACAAAAATTACACGTCAGCTTATCGAGCGCGGCCTGATCAAAGAGGTCGATCAGCAGGCCTCTACGGGGGGCCGCCGCGCTATCTCCATCGTCACCGAAACCCGCAATTTCCACGCGATTGGCGTGCGCCTGGGTCGTCACGACACCACGCTGACGCTTTACGATCTGAGCAGCAAAGCCATCGCCGAAGAGCACTATCCCCTGCCGGAGCGCACCCAGGAAACGCTGGAACATGCGCTGCTGAACACCATCGCGCAGTTTATCGAAACCTGTCAGCGCAAAATCCGCGAGCTGATTGCCATCTCGGTCATTCTTCCGGGGCTGGTCGATCCTGAGAGCGGCGTGATCCGCTATATGCCGCACATTCAGGTGGAGAACTGGGGGCTGGTGAAGGCGCTCGAAGCGCGTTTCAACGTCACCTGTTTCGTCGGTCACGACATTCGCTCTCTGGCGCTGGCGGAGCACTACTTTGGTGCGAGTCAGGACTGTGAAGACTCTATTCTGGTGCGCGTTCACCGGGGAACCGGGGCGGGGATTATCTCCAATGGCCGCATTTTTATTGGCCGCAACGGCAACGTGGGCGAAATCGGCCATATTCAGGTCGAGCCGCTCGGCGAACGCTGCCACTGCGGTAACTTTGGCTGCCTCGAAACCGTGGCCGCCAACGCCGCCATCGAGCAGCGCGTCCGCCATCTGCTTGAGCAGGGCTACCAGAGCCGCGTCACGCTGGAAGACTGTAAAATCGGCGCAATCTGCAAGGCGGCCAACAAGGGCGATGCGCTGGCCTGCGAGGTGATTGAGCAGGTTGGACGCCATCTGGGCAAAACCATCGCCATCGCCATCAACCTGTTTAACCCCCAGAAAGTGGTCATTGCCGGTGAGATCGTCGAAGCCGAAAAAGTCCTGCTGCCCGCCATTGAAGGCTGCATTAATACCCAGGCGCTGAAGGCGTTTCGCCAGAACCTGCCGGTGGTGCGCTCGACGCTGGATCACCGCTCCGCGATTGGCGCCTTTGCGCTGGTGAAACGGGCGATGCTTAACGGGATCCTCCTCCAGCATTTGCTGGAATCCTGATCGGACCTTATAGTAACGCCTTCTTTTTTTGATGTCGGGACGTCCATGACCATTAAGAACGTAATTTGTGATATCGACGGCGTGCTGATGCACGACAACGTTGCCGTGCCGGGTGCTGCGGAGTTTCTTCACCGCATCATCGATAAAGGAATGCCACTGGTTCTGCTCACGAACTACCCTTCCCAAACCGGTCAGGATCTGGCAAACCGCTTCGCGACAGCGGGCGTTAACGTGCCGGACAGCGTGTTTTATACCTCCGCGATGGCAACGGCCGATTTCCTGAAGCGTCAGGAAGGCAAAAAGGCCTACGTGGTCGGTGAAGGCGCGCTGATCCACGAGCTGTATAAAGCCGGCTTTACCATCACCGACGTTAACCCGGACTTTGTGATCGTGGGCGAAACGCGCTCCTTTAACTGGGAGATGATGCATAAAGCAGCCTACTTTGTCGCCAACGGGGCGCGTTTTATCGCCACCAACCCGGATACGCACGGTCGTGGTTTTTATCCGGCCTGCGGTGCCCTGTGCGCGGGTATCGAAAAAATCTCCGGCCGTAAGCCGTTTGTTGTCGGCAAACCGAGCCCGTGGATTATTCGCGCCGCGCTGAACACGATGCAGGCACACTCAGAAGAGACCATTATTGTCGGCGACAACCTGCGCACCGATATTCTGGCCGGTTTCCAGGCAGGTCTTGAAACCATCCTGGTGCTCTCCGGCGTTTCGCAGCTTGACGATATCGATGCCATGCCGTTCCGCCCGAGCTGGATTTATCCCTCCGTCGCCGAAATCGACGTTCTGTAATGACGAAAACCACGCCCCAGCGCGTGGTTTTTCATTTTTAACGCGCCAGAACATTAGCGCATCTAATAAAAATCCTCTTTTATTGCTGATTCATCAATAAATCCGCTCAAGACATACGCATTTTTCGCCGATCGGCAATCCGCATTGCACTTTTTACCATTTACCCCGTAAATACCTTGCGCGCCCTGCCCCTTTGCGGCATTTTCATAAGCAAGCGACATCACACAGCAACAGGGTTAACGGAGAAGGTTATGTGTTCTATTTTTGGCGTACTGGATATCAAAACTGACGCGGGCGAACTGCGTAAAAAAGCACTGGAATTGTCCCGCCTGATGCGCCATCGCGGCCCGGACTGGTCAGGCGTTTACGCCAGCGATAAAGCTATTCTGGCGCATGAGCGTCTGTCTATTGTTGACGTCAACGCCGGTGCCCAGCCGCTGTATAACGAGAAAAAAACGCACGCGCTGGCCGTCAACGGTGAAATCTATAACCATCAGGCGCTGCGCGCTGAATATGGCGATCGCTACGCTTTCCAGACCGGTTCTGACTGTGAAGTGATCCTGGCGCTGTATCAGGAAAAAGGGCCAGAATTCCTGGACGATCTTCAGGGCATGTTTGCCTTCGCGCTGTACGACAGCGAAAAAGACGCGTACCTGATCGGCCGCGACCACATCGGTATCATCCCGCTGTACATGGGCCACGACGAACACGGTAACTTCTACGTTGCCTCTGAAATGAAAGCCCTGGTGCCGGTCTGCCGCACCATTAAAGAGTTCCCAGCGGGCAGCTACCTGTGGAGCAAAGACGGCGAAATCCGTCAATACTATCAGCGCGACTGGTTCGACTATGACGCAGTAAAAGACAACGTGACCGACAAAGCCGAGCTGCGCCAGGCGCTGGAAGATTCCGTTAAAAGCCACCTGATGTCAGACGTGCCGTACGGCGTGCTGCTCTCCGGCGGTCTGGATTCCTCGGTGATCTCGGCGATCACCAAGAAATACGCCGCGCGTCGCGTGGAAGATCAGGAGCGTTCAGAAGCCTGGTGGCCGCAGCTGCACTCCTTTGCCGTGGGTCTGGAAGGCGCACCGGATCTGAAAGCCGCGCAGGAGGTGGCAAACCACCTCGGCACCGTACACCATGAAATTCATTTCACCGTGCAGGAAGGTCTGGATGCCATTCGTGATGTGATCTATCACATTGAAACCTATGACGTAACCACCATTCGCGCCTCGACGCCGATGTACCTGATGTCGCGTAAAATCAAGGCGATGGGCATCAAAATGGTGCTGTCCGGCGAAGGGTCTGACGAAGTATTTGGCGGTTATCTCTACTTCCACAAAGCGCCAGACGCGAAAGAACTGCACGAAGAGACCGTGCGTAAATTACAGGCGCTGCATATGTTTGACTGCGCCCGCGCCAACAAAGCGATGTCTGCCTGGGGCGTTGAAGCCCGCGTGCCGTTCCTGGATAAGAAGTTCCTCGATGTGGCGATGCGCATTAACCCGCAGGACAAGATGTGCGGCAACGGCAAAATGGAAAAACATATCCTGCGTGAATGTTTTGAATCCTACCTGCCGGCAAGCGTGGCGTGGCGTCAGAAAGAGCAGTTCTCTGACGGCGTCGGCTATAGCTGGATCGACACTCTGAAAGAGGTCGCCGCGAAGCAGGTTTCCGATCAACAACTGGAAACCGCGAGCTTCCGCTTCCCGTACAACACGCCGGGATCGAAAGAGGCCTATCTGTACCGTGAGATCTTCGAAGAGTTGTTCCCGGTACCGAGCGCGGCGGAATGCGTTCCGGGTGGCCCGTCCGTCGCCTGCTCTTCTGCAAAAGCGATCGAATGGGATGAATCGTTCAAATCCATGAACGATCCGTCAGGCCGCGCGGTAGGCGTGCATCAGTCTGCTTATAAATGATCCACAGGATCGTTCACAGGCCCTTCGGGGCCTTTTTTTTGCCTCCCGTTTCGCTGGACAAAAACGATAAATAACCAATAATTGCCGAATATTCGGTCACGCTGTTCGCAACCTAACCAAACAGTCACTTTCGCTCTATTTTCGTTGAAAAAGGTGTTGACGCTGCCAGGGTCTATACGCATAATGCGCCCCGCAACGCCGATAAGGTAACGCGAAAAAAAGATGGCTACGTAGCTCAGTTGGTTAGAGCACATCACTCATAATGATGGGGTCACAGGTTCGAATCCCGTCGTAGCCACCATCTTTTTTGCGGGAGTGGCGAAATTGGTAGACGCACCAGATTTAGGTTCTGGCGCCGCAAGGTGTGCGAGTTCAAGTCTCGCCTCCCGCACCATTCCCAGGTAAGCGTTGCACGGATGGGGTATCGCCAAGCGGTAAGGCACCGGTTTTTGATACCGGCATTCCCTGGTTCGAATCCAGGTACCCCAGCCATATTTCTTCGATTATGCGGTTCTCCGCGGTATTGGGGTATCGCCAAGCGGTAAGGCACCGGTTTTTGATACCGGCATTCCCTGGTTCGAATCCAGGTACCCCAGCCATCGAAGAACGCAGTACTGGCTACGTAGCTCAGTTGGTTAGAGCACATCACTCATAATGATGGGGTCACAGGTTCGAATCCCGTCGTAGCCACCAAATTAGTGAATTATCGATTTATTCGGTAAACTAGAAAAAATTGTTGGGGTATCGCCAAGCGGTAAGGCTCTGGTTTCTGATACCAGCATTCCGAGGTTCGAATCCTCGTACCCCAGCCAATTTAAAAAGTCGTTAGGCAGTTTGCTTAACGCAATTGGGGTGTCGCCAAGCGGTAAGGCTCTGGTTTCTGATACCAGCATTCCGGGGTTCGAATCCCTGCACCCCAGCCACTTAAAAACAAGAAAGCCCGCTCTGCGGGCTTTTTTGTTTTTCAGAGTTGTGCGGCCTGATGCCCTCACCCTGGCCCTCTCCCACAGGGAGAGGGAATAAATATCAGAGTCCTAAGGCGTATTTCAGCGCCTGACGCTTCAGCCCCCCGGCACGCTCCGCTGCCATCAAGCCAATATTTCGCAGAATGCGCACCGGGCCTAAGTCATTACTGAATCCTGCATAAAACAGATCCATTCCCGACTGCATGAGGAAGTTATCCGCCATCCGCCGCGTCTGATAGCGCTTCAATACCTGATGGCTCGCCCAGGGTTCAGCCTGTGCCCGCGCGTTGCCCAGCACGTCCAGCAGCGCATCCACATCCCGATACCCCAGATTCACCCCCTGCCCGGCCAGCGGATGGATGGTGTGTGCCGCATCGCCCACCAGCGCTAACCCTTCCTGGGCGTATTTCAACGCATGACGGCGCGTGAGCGGGAACGCGCCAGCCGCCACCGGCGTGACATCCCCCAGACGCGCCGGGAAGTGCTGCGCTATCTCGCGCTGCAATTGTTCCATCGACAGCCCCTGCAACTGGCGAATACGCGCGGGTTTGTCGTACCACACCAGCGACGCCCACTTATCGAACAGCGGCAGGAACGCATGAGGGCCGTTCGGCGTAAAGTGCTGCCAGGTGCTCTCGCCCGGATCCTGTTCACACTGCACGGTAATCAACATGCAGGATTGATGATACTGCCAGGCATGAACGCCGATGCCCGCCATCTGCCGAACCTGGGAGTTCGCGCCGTCCGCTCCCACCACCAGCTTGACCGCCAGCTCGTCGTCATTATCGAGCGTCAGACGATAGCCGTTTCCGTCGCGATGCAGCGCTTTCAGCGAAGCGGGAACGCGCAGCGTCACCTTCGGATGCGCTTCCAGCGCCTGCCAGAGCGCCTGCTGGAGAACGTTATTTTCCACCATATAGCCCAGACGCGGCAGCTTCAGCTCGGCGGCATCAAACGTGACGTGAGCGCTTTCCCACTCCCACGTTTCGAGCCGACTGTAGGGGTGAGCGCGCATCGCCAGCACCGCCTCCCACACGCCCAGCCCGCGAAGGAGATCGACGGAAGCCGCGCCGATCGCCGAGATACGCACGTCCGGCTTCGCTGAAGCGTCAAACGCCGCCGGTGCCGCCTGTTCAATGACGGTTACCTCGAATCCCTGCTGCGCCAGCCCCAGCGCCAGTGCGCCGCCGACCATCCCGCCGCCGACAACGGCAATTTCGGTTTGTTGGAGTGTCATGGTCAATTTTCCTTATTCCAGAATCCCTTAAGTTTACCGGATTTTTGCGCTCAGGAGGTTGACAACCTTCATACTGGTCACAACCGCACCAAAGCATTACAATACGCGCCCTGCAATCCTGAGCCTGAGCAAGTCGATGACAAAAAAACTCCATATAAAAACCTGGGGCTGTCAGATGAACGAATATGATTCATCAAAGATGGCCGATCTGCTGGATACTACCCACGGATACCAGCTGACTGAAAACGCGAAAGAAGCCGACGTGCTGCTGCTTAACACCTGCTCAATTCGTGAAAAAGCGCAGGAAAAAGTCTTTCATGTCTTAGGCCGCTGGAAACTTCTTAAACGAAAAAATCCGGACCTGATCATCGGCGTGGGCGGCTGCGTCGCCTCGCAGGAAGGCAAGCTCATTCGCCAGAGAGCACCCTATGTGGATATTGTCTTTGGCCCTCAGACCCTGCACCGCCTGCCGGAGATGATCAACAAAGTTCGCGGCAACCGTAGCCCGGTTGTTGACGTGAGCTTCCCGGAAATCGAGAAATTTGACCGTCTGCCGGAGCCACGCGCCGACGGCCCGACCGCCTTTGTGTCCATCATGGAAGGCTGCAACAAATACTGTACCTACTGCGTCGTGCCTTACACGCGCGGTGAAGAGGTCAGCCGTCCGGCGGACGATATTCTGTTTGAGATCGCACAGCTTGCGGCGCAGGGCGTACGCGAAGTGAACCTGCTGGGCCAGAACGTTAACGCCTGGCGCGGTGAGAACTACGACGGCACCACCGGCAGCTTTGCCGAGCTGCTGCGCCTGGTGGCCGCCATTGACGGCATCGACCGTATTCGCTTCACCACCAGCCACCCAATGGAATTTACTGACGACATTATCGATGTCTATCGCGACACGCCGGAGCTGGTGAGCTTCCTGCACCTGCCGATCCAGTGCGGCTCTGACCGCGTGCTGAACCTGATGGGCCGCCCGCATACGGTGCTGGAGTACAAATCCACGATCCGCAAGTTGATTCAGGCGCGTCCGGACATCCAGATCAGCTCCGACTTTATCGTCGGCTTCCCTGGCGAAACCGCGGATGACTTCGAGCGCACCATGAAGCTTATCGGCGAAGTGAATTTCGACGTCAGCTACAGCTTTATCTTCTCCGCACGCCCGGGTACTCCGGCGGCTGATATGGTCGACGATGTGCCGGAAGAAGAGAAAAAGCAGCGTCTGTACATTTTGCAGGAGCGTATCCTTCAGCAGGCGAACGCCTGGAGCCGCCGGATGCTCGGCACCACCCAGCGTATTCTGGTGGAAGGCACCTCCCGTAAGAGCATCATGCAGCTTTCGGGTCGCACCGAAAATAACCGCGTGGTGAACTTTGAGGGCACCCCGGACATGATCGGTAAGTTCGTGGACGTGGAGATCCTCGAAGTGCTGACCAACTCCCTGCGCGGCAAAGTGGTGCGCACCGAAGAGGAAATGGGGTTACGTATTGCCGAATCCCCGGAATCTGTGATCACTCGCACCCGTAAAGTTAACGATTCTGGCGTGGGTATCTACCAGCCATAATCCGCCCGGCCTGCCGCTCCGGCAGGCCTTGTAATTCCTTTCTTTATCCCAATATCTTTCCCAATGCTTGCGCCTTTATTCTATGGCGTGAATAATTTCGGTAATGACAGTTTTACGATGCCAGCCCTACACGACAATCAAAGAGGAACGGTTTGAATATAGACACGCGTGAAATTAGCCTTGAGCCAGCAGACAACGCTCGCCTGCTGAGCCTGTGCGGGCCGTTTGATGACAATATCAAACAACTGGAGCGACGTCTGGGTATCGAAATCAATCGTCGCGATAACCATTTCAAACTCACCGGACGCCCTATCTGCGTCAACGCGGCTGCGGACATTCTGCGCAGCCTGTATGTCGATACCGCCCCGATGCGCGGTGAAACCCAGGATATCGAACCGGAACAGATCCACCTCGCCATTAAAGAGGCGCGCGTGCTTGAACAGAGCGCGGAAAGCGTGCCGGACTACGGCAAGGCCATCAATATTAAGACCAAGCGCGGCGTGATTAAGCCACGCACGCCAAACCAGGCGCAGTACATCGCCAATATCCTCGACCATGACATCACCTTCGGCGTGGGCCCGGCGGGGACGGGTAAAACCTATCTGGCGGTAGCGGCTGCGGTAGATGCGCTTGAGCGCCAGGAGATCCGGCGTATTCTGCTGACCCGTCCGGCGGTTGAAGCGGGTGAAAAACTGGGCTTCCTGCCCGGTGATTTAAGCCAGAAAGTGGACCCGTACCTGCGCCCGCTGTACGACGCGTTGTTCGAGATGCTGGGCTTTGAGAAGGTTGAGAAGCTCATCGAGCGTAACGTTATCGAAGTCGCCCCGCTGGCCTACATGCGCGGTCGTACGCTTAACGACGCGTTCATCATTCTTGATGAGAGCCAGAACACCACCATCGAACAGATGAAGATGTTCCTGACGCGTATCGGCTTTAACTCGAAAGCGGTTATCACCGGTGACGTCACCCAGATTGACCTGCCGCGCAGCACCAAGTCTGGCCTGCGCCACGCTATCGAAGTGCTCGCCGAAGTCGATGAAATCAGCTTTAACTTCTTCCACAGCGAGGACGTGGTGCGCCATCCGGTAGTCGCGCGCATCGTTAACGCCTATGAAGCCTGGGAAGAGGCAGACCAGAAACGCAGGGCCGAGGTGGCCGCAGAACGTAAGCGCGAAGCGCAGGAGCAAGAGAATAAATGAGTCAGGTGATCCTCGATTTACAGCTGGCCTGTGGAGATAATTCCGGACTGCCAGAAGAGGCACAGTTTCAGAAATGGCTGGATGCGGTTATTCCGCAGTTCCAGGAAGAATCAGAAGTAACGATTCGCCTGGTGGATGAAGCAGAAAGCCACGAGCTTAACCTGACCTACCGCGGGAAAGATAAGCCCACCAACGTGCTCTCTTTCCCGTTTGAAGCACCGCCGGGCATGGAGATGCCGCTGCTGGGGGATCTGATCATCTGCCGTCAGGTGGTTGAACAGGAAGCCAAAGAGCAGCAGAAGCCGCTGGATGCGCACTGGGCGCATATGGTGGTACACGGCAGCCTGCATCTGCTGGGCTACGACCATATTGAAGATGAAGAAGCGGAAGAGATGGAGTCCCTTGAGACAGAGATAATGCTTGCTCTGGGCTATGAGGATCCGTACATTGCCGAGAAAGAATAGTCAGTCACCGACCGACTAACATGCCGCCGCGCAGGGAAAAAGCGCGGCGGATAACGTTGAACTAACAAGAGAACCCTTAACAAACGCCATGAGCGACGACAATTCACACAGTAGCGACACGACAAACAGTAAAAAGGGATTCTTCTCCCTCATTCTGAACCAGCTTTTCCACGGCGAACCCAAAAACCGTGACGAACTGCTGGAGCTGATTCGTGATTCCGGGCAGAACGACCTTATCGACGAAGATACGCGCGAAATGCTCGAAGGGGTTATGGATATCGCCGACCAGCGCGTCCGCGACATTATGATCCCCCGCTCGCAGATGATCACCCTGAAACGTAACCAGACTTTAGACGAGTGCCTCGATGTGATCATCGAATCGGCCCACTCGCGTTTCCCGGTCATCAGCGAAGACAAAGATCACATCGAAGGGATTTTGATGGCCAAAGATCTGCTGCCGTTTATGCGCAGCGATGCCGAAGCCTTCAGCATGGAAAAAGTGTTACGCCAGGCCGTGGTTGTGCCGGAAAGTAAACGTGTGGATCGGATGCTCAAAGAGTTCCGCTCTCAGCGTTACCACATGGCGATTGTTATTGATGAATTTGGCGGCGTGTCCGGTCTGGTCACGATCGAAGATATTCTCGAACTGATCGTAGGTGAAATTGAAGACGAGTATGACGAAGAAGAGGATATCGACTTCCGTCAGCTGAGCCGCCACACCTGGACCGTGCGCGCGCTGGCCTCGATTGAAGATTTCAACGATGCCTTCGGTACCCACTTCAGCGATGAAGAGGTGGACACCATTGGCGGTCTGGTGATGCAGGCCTTCGGTCATCTTCCTGCCCGTGGCGAAACCGTTGACATAGACGGTTACCAGTTCAAAGTCGCCATGGCCGACAGCCGACGTATTATTCAGGTTCACGTCAGAACGCCGGACGACTCACCGGTGCCAAAACTGGAAGATTAATGTAAATGGCATTTGCCCCATTACTTGAACGCCAGCGCGTCCGTTTGCTGCTGGCGCTGTTACTCGGAGCCAGCGGTACGCTGGCTTTTTCTCCTTATGACATCTGGCCTGCCGCGCTTCTTTCCCTGATGGGGCTACAGGGGTTAACCCTGAACCGCCGTCCGGTACAGGCTGCCGCCATCGGCTACTTCTGGGGGCTGGGGCTGTTTGGTTCCGGCATCAACTGGGTGTACGTCAGCATCGCGCAGTTTGGCGGTATGCCCGGCCCGGTCAACGTCTTCCTCGTGGTGTTGCTCGCCGCCTATCTTTCGCTCTATACCGGTCTTTTTGCCGGGATCCTTGCGCGACTGTGGCCGAAAACCACCTGGGTGCGCGTGGCGATTGCCGCGCCGGTCGTCTGGCAAATCACCGAGTTTCTGCGCGGCTGGGTGCTGACCGGCTTCCCGTGGCTCCAGTTCGGTTACAGCCAGATTGACGGCCCGCTAAAGGGGCTTGCCCCGGTCATGGGCGTGGAGGCAATTAACTTCCTGCTAATGGTGGTGAGCGGGCTGCTGGTGCTGGCGCTGGTTTCACGCAGCTGGAAGCCGCTGGCGACGGCGGTTGTGCTGTTTGCCCTTCCCTTCCCGCTGCGCTATATCCAGTGGTACACCCCGCTGCCGGAACGCGCCACGCAGGTGTCGATGGTTCAGGGGGATATCCCGCAGGCCATGAAGTGGGACGAAAACCAGCTGATCAACACGCTGAAAGTCTACGCCAACGCCACCGAGCAGGTGATGGGCAAATCCCAGCTGATTATCTGGCCGGAATCCGCCATTCCCGATCTCGAAATCAACCAGCAGCCGTTCCTTAAGATGATGAACGACCTGCTGCTGGCGCGGGGCAGTACGCTGATCACCGGCATTGTAGACGCGCGGTTGAATCAGCAGAACCGCTACGATACCTACAACACCATCATTACGCTCGGCAAAGACAGCGAATACAGCTACAACTCTACTGACCGGTACAACAAGAACCATCTGGTGCCGTTCGGCGAGTTTGTGCCGCTGGAATCGATTCTGCGCCCGCTGGCGCCGTTCTTTGACCTGCCGATGTCTTCGTTCAGCCGTGGCCCTTACGTGCAGCCGCAGCTTCACGCACACGGTTTTGCACTGACCGCCGCCATTTGCTACGAGATCATTCTCGGTGAACAGGTGCGCGATAACTTCCGCCCGGACACCGACTTCCTGCTGACCATCTCTAACGATGCGTGGTTCGGCAAGTCGATTGGCCCGTGGCAGCACTTCCAGATGGCGCGTATGCGCTCCCTGGAGCTGGCGCGTCCGCTGCTGCGCAGCACCAACAACGGTATTACGGCGGTGATTGGCCCGCAGGGCGAAATCCAGGCCATGATCCCGCAGTTCACCCGCCAGGTGCTGACCACCAAAGTGACGCCAACCACCGGCCTGACGCCGTACGCCCGTACCGGCAACTGGCCGCTGTGGATCCTGACCGCGCTGTTTGGTTTTGGCGCCGTGCTGATGAGCCTTCGTCAGCGTAATAAATAAACTTACCTCCTTTGCCGGGTGGCGCTGACGCTTACCCGGCCTACATTTCGCTTCGTAGGTCGGGTAAGGCGTAGCCGCCACCCGACAGTTCCCTCCAAACTTCATTTCTGGCACGCCTATTGCTTTGTTTATTCACGCAAACGCGGTTTGGCTTACTGTGCAACCTTGTCGCACCAGCATTGATCGCAGGTAGCACCGAAACGGTGCAACGAGAGATTATTGCCTCTGAATGGTGCGGCGCGCTTCGCAAAAATAAACAATAACGCAGCAAAATCTTTACATTAAGCCAGACTAAATGTTAACAAGCTTGCATAACACTGCACTCGCATAAAGCGAGATATAACAACATCACAATGGGTATCAATGCGTCACTGGCGCTGATAAGAAAGGAGTTGGGTATGCAATTACGTAAACTGGCCACAGCAATGCTGGTTATGGGAATGTCCGCTGGCGTCGTACACGCTGAAGACGCACCGGCTGCCGGGAGCACTCTCGACAAGATTGCCAAAAATGGCGTCATCGTGGTCGGCCACCGTGAATCTTCCGTCCCGTTCTCTTACTACGACAACACGCAAAAAGTCGTGGGCTATTCACAGGACTACTCCAACGCCATCGTTGAAGCTGTGAAGAAAAAGCTGAACAAACCTGACCTTCAGGTGAAGCTGATCCCAATCACTTCCCAGAACCGTATTCCCCTGCTGCAAAACGGCACCTTCGATTTTGAGTGTGGTTCCACCACCAACAACCTGGAGCGCCAGAAACAGGCTGCCTTCTCTGACACCATCTTCGTGGTAGGCACCCGTCTGCTGACCAAGAAAGGCGGCGATATCAAAGATTTTGCTGACCTGAAAGGCAAAGCGGTTGTCGTGACCTCCGGGACCACCTCTGAAGTTCTGCTGCATAAGCTGAACGATGAGAAGAAAATGGATATGCGCATCATCAGCGCGAAAGACCACGGCGACTCCTTCCGTACGCTGGAAAGCGGCCGCGCGGTGGCGTTTATGATGGATGATGCCCTGCTGGCCGGCGAACGCGCTAAAGCGAAGAAACCAGACAACTGGGAAATCGTCGGCACCGCGCAGTCTAAAGAAGCGTACGGCTGTATGCTGCGTAAAGACGATGCGGACTTTAAAAAGCTGATCGATGACACCATCGCTGAGAAACAGACCTCCGGCGAAGCGACGAAATGGTTCGATAAGTGGTTCAAGAACCCGATTCCACCAAAAAATCTCAACATGAACTTTGAACTGTCCGACGATATGAAAGCGCTGTTCAAATCACCAAACGATAAAGCTCTTAACTAATTAGAACGACAGGGGCGGGATCTCCTGCCCTCTCGATTGTCGGGAAGCGCGGACAGACTATACGCTGAGTGGTCGTTCCCCACTCAGCGCGAACATTGAGCTTCTCACCAATCTTCGAGGGTAGCGCTGCTACCCTTTTTTTTCTGGAGTTTATTATGTCAATCGACTGGAACTGGGGCATTTTTCTGCAACAAGCCCCGTTCGGCAACACCACCTATCTCGGCTGGCTGTGGAGCGGCTTTCAGGTCACCGTGGCGCTTTCCATCACGGCCTGGATCATCGCGTTTCTCGTCGGCTCGCTGTTCGGTATTCTGCGTACCGTTCCTAACCGTTTTCTTTCAACTATTGGCACCCTCTATGTGGAACTGTTCCGTAACGTTCCGCTGATCGTGCAGTTCTTTACCTGGTATCTGGTTATTCCTGAACTGCTGCCGGAAGATATTGGCATGTGGTTCAAGTCTGAGCTGGATCCGAATATTCAGTTCTTTGTCTCCTCGATGCTCTGTCTGGGTCTGTTCACCGCCGCACGCGTGTGCGAGCAGGTGCGTGCCGCCATTCAGTCTCTGCCGCGCGGGCAAAAGAACGCCGGGCTGGCGATGGGGCTGACGCTGCCGCAGACCTACCGCTACGTGCTGCTGCCTAACGCCTACCGCGTAATCGTCCCGCCGATGACCTCCGAGATGATGAACCTGGTGAAAAACTCGGCCATCGCCTCCACCATCGGGCTGGTCGATATGGCGGCGCAGGCCGGGAAGCTGCTGGATTACTCCGCGCACGCGTGGGAATCCTTCACCGCGATCACGCTCGCCTATGTTCTGATAAACGCTGTCATCATGCTGGTGATGAACCTGGTTGAACGCAAAATTCGCCTGCCGGGCAATCTGGGGGGTAAATAATGTACGAATTTGACTGGAGTTCTATCGTTCCATCGATGCCCTATCTGCTTGATGGCCTGCTGATCACGCTTAAGATCACCGTGACCGCCATCATTATCGGTATCGTGTGGGGCACCCTGCTGGCGGTGATGCGCCTCTCAAGCTTTAAGCCGCTTGCCTGGTTTGCCACCGCCTACGTCAACGTGTTCCGCTCTATCCCGCTGGTGATGGTGCTGCTGTGGTTTTATCTGATTGTGCCGGGCTTCTTACAGAACGTGCTGGGACTGTCGCCGAAATCGGACATTCGTCTGATCTCTGCGATGGTGGCGTTTTCGATGTTTGAGGCGGCCTATTACTCAGAGATTATCCGCGCGGGGATCCAGAGCATCTCTCGCGGGCAGTCGAGCGCCGCGCTGGCGCTGGGGATGACCCACTGGCAGTCCATGCAGCTCATCATTTTGCCGCAGGCGTTTCGCGCCATGGTTCCGCTGCTGCTGACGCAGGGTATCGTGCTGTTCCAGGATACCTCGCTGGTCTACGTACTCAGCCTGGCAGACTTCTTCCGTACCGCCTCCACCATTGGCGAGCGCGATGGTACGCAGGTCGAGATGATTCTGTTTGCCGGTGCGGTCTATTTTGCAATTAGTTTAAGCGCGTCGCTGTTGGTCAGCTGGCTGAAGAAAAGGACTGTGTAATGATTTCCCTGAAAAATGTTTCTAAATGGTATGGGCACTTTCAGGTGCTGACCGACTGCTCTACCGAAGTCAAAAAAGGCGATGTGGTGGTGGTTTGCGGCCCGTCAGGTTCCGGTAAGTCCACGCTCATCAAAACGGTCAACGGCCTGGAGCCGGTGCAGCAGGGTGAGATCGTCGTTAACGGCACCAAAGTGAACGATAAGAAGACGAATCTGGCGCAGCTGCGTTCCCACGTCGGCATGGTGTTCCAGCACTTCGAGCTGTTCCCTCACCTGTCAATCATCGAGAACCTGACGCTGGCGCAGGTGAAAGTGCTTAAGCGCGATAAAAAAGCAGCGCGCGAGAAAGGGCTGAAGCTACTGGAACGCGTTGGGCTGTCGGCACACGCCGATAAGTTCCCGGCGCAGCTTTCCGGCGGCCAGCAGCAGCGTGTCGCGATTGCCCGTGCGCTGTGTATGGATCCGGTCGCCATGCTGTTTGATGAACCGACGTCAGCGCTCGATCCTGAGATGATCAACGAAGTGCTCGACGTGATGGTTGAACTGGCGCACGAAGGGATGACCATGATGGTGGTGACCCACGAAATGGGCTTTGCCCGCAAAGTGGCGAACCGCGTGATCTTCATGGATGAAGGGAAAATCGTCGAAGATTCACCGAAAGAAGAGTTCTTCGCGAATCCAAAATCCGACCGCGCAAAAGACTTCCTCGCTAAAATCCTGCATTAATCCGTTATGTGCGCAATCTGTTGATTGCGCACTACTTCACGCTTTGCATTTCTTTCTCTCGTCGACTTCATATTGCAGCGTTACCCTTGTCACAAAATAACGCTAAAAATGGAGAACGCTATGGCCTTACCTATCATTCTCGACTGCGATCCAGGTCATGATGACGCGATTGCACTCGTCCTTGCTCTTGCCTCGCCTGAACTTGACCTCAAAGCGGTGACTTCATCTGCCGGGAACCAGACGCCGGACAAAACGCTGCGTAACGTGCTGCGGATGCTGACCCTGTTAAAACGCCCGGATATTCCGGTGGCGGGCGGCGCGGTGAAGCCCCTGATGCGCGAGCTGATTATTGCCGACAACGTTCACGGCGAGTCCGGCCTGGACGGCCCGGCGTTGCCTGAGCCTGGTTTTGCGCCGCAAAACTGCACCGCCGTCGAGCTGATGGCAAAGGTGCTGCGTGAAAGCCAGGAGCCTGTCACGCTGGTCGCTACCGGCCCGCAAACCAACGTCGCGTTGCTGCTTAATTGTCATCCCGAGTTGCACAGCAAAATCGCCCGTATCGTCATCATGGGCGGCGCGATGGGGCTGGGAAACTGGACGCCCGCGGCCGAGTTCAACATCTTTGTTGACCCGGAAGCGGCTGAAATTGTTTTCCAGTCAGGATTGCCGATTGTGATGGCCGGGCTGGACGTGACCCACCGCGCGCAGATCATGTCAGAAGACACCGAACGCTTCCGCGCAATCGGCAATCCGGTTGCCACCACCGTGGCGGAGCTGCTCGACTTCTTCCTGGAGTATCACAAAGACGAGAAATGGGGATTCCACGGCGCGCCGCTACACGATCCTTGCACTATCGCCTGGCTGCTGAAGCCTGACATCTTTACCACCATTGAGCGCTGGGTGGGCGTGGAAACGCAGGGGAAATACACGCAGGGGATGACGGTGGTGGATTACTATTCGCTGTCCGGGAATAAGCCGAATACCACGGTGATGGTGGATATTGACCGTGAGGCGTTTGTGGATTTGCTGGCGGAGAGACTGGGTTATTACTCTGCGGCCTGATGCCCTCACCCCGGCCCTCTCCCACGGGGAGAGGGGGCAAACAGTTTTTTTACCTTGTGCGGTGTGATGCCCTCACCCCAACCCTCTCCCACAGGGAGAGGGAGCAGACACTAAAAACGGCAACTTTGTTGCCGTTTTACGTTTAGTTATGGCTCAAACGGTCGGCGCTGGAACTGGTCGTGACCGCACTTTGGACACAGCGGCAGCACGTCCGGCGTATACACCGCAATATGGTGATGGCACTTCTCGCACACCAGATTTCCCAGCCCGACCACCTCGCCGCTGTGGTACACGCCATGATGGTTCAGATCCTGGAACACTTCGCGCCATTCAAGCTGGGTTTTATCGGTGATATCGGCCAGCTCTTGCCACAGGCTCTCTTTGATCACCCGCATGAATACGCTGTCGGCGACCTCGTCCTGGCTCTCTTCGTAGCTGCGCGCGAACTCCTCCAGGTCGCGGCGAACGGCGCGCGTGACCTCTTCGACTTCGGTTCGCGTTAACTCACCCGTTTGCATCACCCGCACGCGGGCCTGTTCAACCAGCGCGTCGATATCTCGCTCGCCGTTACGCAGGCGCTCCGTCAGTGAAGTAACCAGTTCGCGGTAAAATTGAGCAACCTTGTTCATCCTTTTGCCTCCCGGGTCAGTAACTGTTTCTAATAATAGACCTTATTTGGACACTGCTTTGTCAGGTGAAGCACAGACCCGGTAAATTCCTGCAAAGCGCATTTGCGTGAAAGGCTGTTTTGACGCGGGCGTTTGGGCTATGCTATGCCGATCTGACAACACATCCATTGGCTACATTTGTAGCTGTATTGAAAACAGGACCACTGGCTGCCATGCAAGAGCAATACCGCCCGGAAGAGATAGAATCCAAAGTCCAGCAACACTGGGACGAGAAGCGCACCTTTGAAGTAACCGAAGACGAGAGCAAAGAGAAGTATTACTGCCTGTCGATGCTTCCCTATCCTTCTGGTCGACTACACATGGGCCACGTGCGTAACTACACCATCGGTGATGTGATTGCACGCTACCAGCGTATGCTGGGCAAAAACGTCCTTCAACCAATCGGCTGGGATGCGTTCGGCCTGCCGGCTGAAGGCGCGGCGGTGAAAAACAACACTGCGCCTGCGCCGTGGACCTACGACAACATCGCCTACATGAAAAACCAGCTCAAAATGCTGGGCTTCGGCTATGACTGGAGCCGCGAGCTGGCGACCTGTACCCCGGAATACTACCGTTGGGAGCAGAAGTTCTTCACCGAGCTGTATAAAAAAGGCCTGGTGTATAAGAAGACCTCTGCCGTTAACTGGTGCCCGAACGACCAGACCGTTCTGGCGAACGAACAGGTTATCGACGGCTGCTGCTGGCGCTGTGACACCAAAGTTGAGCGTAAAGAGATCCCACAGTGGTTTATCAAAATCACCGCTTACGCTGACGAACTGCTGAACGATCTGGATAACCTGGATCACTGGCCTGACACCGTTAAGACCATGCAGCGCAACTGGATCGGCCGTTCTGAAGGCGTAGAAATTACCTTCAACGTCGAAAACTACGACCAGACCCTGACCGTCTACACCACCCGCCCGGACACCTTCATGGGTGCGACCTATCTGGCGGTTGCTGCGGGTCACCCGCTGGCGCAGAAAGCGGCAGAGAACAATCCAGAGCTGGCGACCTTCGTCGATGAATGCCGTACCACCAAAGTGGCCGAAGCAGATATGGCGACGATGGAGAAAAAAGGCGTCGACACCGGCTTTAAAGCCATTCACCCACTGACCGGTGAAGCGATCCCGGTCTGGGCGGCGAACTTCGTCCTGATGGAATACGGCACGGGCGCGGTGATGGCCGTTCCGGGTCACGATCAGCGCGACTATGAATTTGCCACCAAATACGGCCTGAACATCAAGCCGGTTATTCTGGCGGCTGACGGTTCTGAACCTGACCTGTCCGAGCAGGCGCTGACCGAAAAAGGCACCCTGTTCAACTCCGGCGAATTCAGCGGTCTGAGCTTCGAAGAGGGCTTCAACGCCATCGCCGACAAGCTGGCTTCTCTGGGCGTCGGCGAGCGTAAAGTTAACTACCGTCTGCGCGACTGGGGCGTTTCCCGTCAGCGTTACTGGGGCGCGCCAATCCCAATGGTGACCCTGGAAGATGGCACCGTGCTGCCAACCCCAGAAGATCAGCTGCCGGTTATTCTGCCGGAAGATGTGGTCATGGACGGCATCACCAGCCCGATCAAAGCCGATCCTGAGTGGGCAAAAACCACCGTTAACGGCCAGCCTGCGCTGCGTGAAACCGACACCTTTGACACCTTTATGGAGTCATCCTGGTACTACGCGCGCTACACCTGCCCGCAGTATCAGGAAGGTATGCTGGACTCCAAAGCGGCGAACTACTGGCTGCCGGTTGATATCTACATCGGCGGTATCGAACACGCCATCATGCACCTGCTCTACTTCCGCTTCTTCCACAAGCTGATGCGCGACGCAGGCCTGGTGAACTCTGACGAGCCAGCCAAACAGCTACTGTGTCAGGGCATGGTGCTGGCGGATGCCTTCTACTACGTGGGCGTTAACGGCGAGCGTAACTGGGTGTCTCCAGTTGATGCCATCGTTGAGCGCGACGAGAAAGGCCGTATCGTGAAGGCAAAAGACGCCGAAGGTCATGAACTGGTGTATACCGGCATGAGCAAGATGTCGAAGTCCAAAAACAACGGCATCGACCCGCAGGTGATGGTTGAGCGTTACGGCGCGGACACCGTGCGTCTGTTCATGATGTTTGCTTCTCCGGCGGATATGACCCTGGAGTGGCAGGAATCCGGCGTAGAAGGCGCTAACCGCTTCCTGAAGCGCGTCTGGAAACTGGTTTACGAGCACACCTCTCAGGGTGATGCCCCTGCGCTGAACGCCGCGGCACTGAGCGAAGATCAGCAGGCGCTGCGTCGCGATGTTCATAAAACCATTGCGAAAGTGACCGATGATATTGGTCGTCGTCAGACCTTCAACACCGCAATTGCGGCTATTATGGAACTGATGAACAAGCTGGCGAAAGCCCCGCAGGACGGCGAGCAGGATCGCGCATTAATGCGTGAAGCGCTGCTGGCAGTGGTGCGTATGCTGAACCCGTTCACGCCACACGCAAGCTTCACCCTGTGGCAGGAGCTGAAAGGCGAAGGCGATATCGACAACGCGCCGTGGCCGGTTGCTGATGAAGCAGCCATGGTTGAAAACACCACGCTGGTTGTGGTGCAGGTAAACGGCAAAGTGCGCGGTAAAATTACCGTGGCGGTCGATGCAACCGAAGAACAGGTACGCGAGCGTGCAGGTCAGGAACCGCTGGTTGCGAAGTATCTTGAGGGCGTTACCCTACGTAAAGCAATCTACGTACCGGGTAAACTGCTGAATCTGGTCGTTGGCTAAGCGCGGGAGGAAACGTGCGACACCTGGCAACAATACTCTTATCTCTGGCGGTGCTTGTCACCGCTGGCTGCGGCTGGCATCTGCGCAACACCACGGCAGTGCCAACGCAGATGAAAACCATGATCTTCGATTCCGGGGATCCAAACGGCCCGCTGAGCCGCGCGATCCGCAACCAGCTGCGTCTTAATGGCGTAGAGCTTGTTGATAAGTCAACGCTGCGTCAGGACGTGCCGTCGCTGCGCGTCTTAACGTCAACGCTGTCGAAAGATACCGCGTCTATCTTCCAGGATGGACGTACGGCGGAATACCAGATGGTGCTGAACGTTAACGCGGCGGTTCTGATCCCGGGTAAAGACATTTACCCAATCAGCACCAAGGTCTACCGTTCGTTCTTTGATAACCCGCAAACTGCGCTGGCAAAAGACGCCGAGCAGCAAATTATCATCAACGAAATGTACGACAAGGCAGCGGAACAGCTGATCCGTAAACTGCCAAGCATCGAAGCCACTTCGAAAGAAGGGACCGACATCGTCGAAAAACCGGCGGCAGATTCTCTGCCGGCCGCGACCTCGATGGGTAACTGATGATCAGGTTGTATCCTGAACAACTCCGCGCGCAGCTCAATGAAGGGCTGCGCGCGGCGTATCTGCTGCTTGGAAACGATCCGTTATTGCTCCAGGAAAGTCTTGATGCCATCCGCCAGGCTGCGGCGGCGCAAGGCTTTGACGAGCACCACACCGTTCAAATCGACAACAGCACCGACTGGAACGCCCTCTTCTCGCTGTGTCAGGCGATGAGCCTGTTTGCCTCGCGCCAGACCATTCAGATCCTGCTGCCGGAAAACGGCCCAAACGCGGCCATTAACGAACAGCTGGCGACGCTGGTCAGCCTGCTGCACAGCGATCTGCTGCTCATCGTGCGCGGTAACAAACTGACCAAAGCGCAAGAGAACGCGGCCTGGTTTACCCAGCTTTCAGCCAACGCGGTGCAGGTCACCTGTCAGACGCCCGAACAAGCGCACCTGCCTAAATGGGTGGCCGCTCGCGCGAAACAGCACAATCTTCAGCTCGACGATGCCGCGAACCAGCTGCTTTGCTACTGCTACGAAGGCAACCTGCTGGCGCTGGCCCAGGCGCTGGACCGGCTTTCCCTGCTGTGGCCTGACGGCAAACTGACGCTGCCGCGCGTTGAGCAGGCGGTGAATGACGCCGCGCACTTTACTCCTTTCCACTGGGTTGACGCCCTGCTGTCTGGCAAAAGCAAACGCGCACTGCACATCCTGCAACAGCTGCGTCTTGAGGGCAGCGAGCCGGTGATTCTGCTGCGCACCGTGCAGCGTGAGCTGGTGATGCTCATCAACCTGAAACGCCAGTCGGCCACGACGCCGCTGCGCGCGCTGTTCGACAAGCACCGCGTCTGGCAAAACCGCCGGGCGATGACCACCGAGGCGATCAATCGCCTGAGCCACGAACAGCTTCGTCAGGCGATTCAGCTGCTGATGCGCGCCGAGCTGACCCTCAAGCAAGACTACGGTCAGTCGATCTGGGGCGAGCTGGAAAGCCTCTCTCTGCTGCTGTGCCATAAGGCGCTGGCAGACGTTTTTATTGATGGATAATATGCACTCTTTACAGGCACTGTACGGCGGCACCTTCGATCCGGTGCATTACGGGCATCTTAAGCCGGTTGAGATCCTGGCCAACCTGATTGGCCTGAAGCGCGTCATTATCATGCCGAATAATGTCCCGCCGCATCGCCCCCAGCCCGAAGCCACCAGCGAACAACGCAAGCAGATGCTTGAGCTGGCGATAGCCGATAAGCCGCTGTTTACCCTTGATGAGCGTGAACTGCGCCGCGATACGCCCTCCTGGACGTCGCAAACCTTAAGCGAGTGGCGCGCCGAACAGGGGCCGCAGCAGCCGCTGGCGTTTATCATTGGTCAGGATTCGCTGCTCAACTTTCCGAGCTGGCACCAGTACGAAACCATTTTGCACAACAGCCATCTGCTGGTGTGCCGCCGTCCGGGCTATCCGCTCACCATGCGCGACGCGCAGCATCAGGAGTGGCTTAACGCCCACCTGACCGACAATATCGAAGATCTCCATAACCAGCCTGCCGGAAAGATTTATCTCGCGGAAACCCCGTGGTTTGATATTTCCGCGACCCTGATCCGCGAGCGTTTGCAGCAGGGGTTGTCCTGCGCCGACATGCTGCCAGGCGCCGTGCTGGACTATATTCATCAGCACGGGCTGTATCAGAAAAGCGCCGAAGAATAAGCACGATGCGCGAAAAACTCTGTTATTCGCGCTCCTGCCTTGACAGGCCCGACCATGCTGATATCCTCCGCTGCCAGACTTTCCCGCCAGGCATTGCTTTACAGAAATTGTTTTACAAAAATGGCGATGCAATCTCAGGCGGAGGGTGGGATGATACCCGCCTTCAAAAGCCCGGCCGGTGACATTTGTCCCGACACAGGCGTCAGTTCAGGTATACTGTCTGGCCACGAATTCACAGTTGCACCATCTCATCACCCCAGGGGGAAAACTTGCAGGGTAAAGAACTCCAGGATTTTGTTATCGACAAAATTGATGACCTGAAAGGTCAGGACATCATTACGATCGACGTTAAGGGTAAATCCAGCATCACCGACTGCATGATTATTTGCACCGGTACGTCTACGCGCCACGTGGTTTCGATTGCCGATCACGTTGTTCAGGAATCGCGCGCTGCCGGGCTGATGCCGCTTGGCGTTGAAGGCGAAGCGACCGCTGACTGGGTGGTTGTCGACCTTGGCGATGTGATTGTCCACGTTATGCAGGACGAAAGCCGTCGCCTGTATGAGCTGGAAAAACTCTGGGGTTAATGCGTGAAGTTGCAGCTGGTCGCCGTCGGCACCAAAATGCCGGACTGGGTACAAACCGGTTTTACTGAGTATCTGCGTCGATTCCCGAAAGATATGCCGTTCGAACTGGTGGAGATCCCAGCAGGAAAGCGCGGCAAGAACGCGGATATCAAACGTATTCTCGATAAAGAGGGCGAACTGATGCTGGCTGCCGCTGGCAAGAACCGCATCGTTACCCTCGATATTCCAGGTAAACCCTGGGATACGCCGCAGCTGGCGCACGAACTGGAGCGCTGGAAGCAGGATGGTCGCGACGTCAGCCTGCTGATTGGCGGACCGGAGGGGCTTTCCCCCGCCTGCAAAGCGGCAGCAGAACAAAGTTGGTCCCTCTCCGCGCTGACGTTGCCCCACCCGCTTGTTCGGGTTTTGGTGGCAGAAAGCTTGTATCGCGCGTGGAGCATTACTACCAACCACCCCTATCACCGCGAGTAATGACTGACCAGGGTAGATTAAGCAGCGGATGAAACTACAGAATTCTTTTCGCGACTATACGGCTGAGTCCGCGCTGTTTGTGCGCCGGGCGCTGGTCGCCTTTACGGGGATTTTGCTGCTTACCGGCGTGCTGATCGCCAACCTTTATAATCTGCAAATTGTCCGCTTCACCGATTACCAGACGCGTTCCAACGAAAACCGAATCAAGCTGGTGCCTATCGCCCCGAGCCGCGGCATTATTTACGATCGCAACGGCACCCCGCTGGCCCTGAACCGTACCATCTATCAGATTGAGATGATGCCGGAGAAGGTCGATAACGTTCAGAACACGCTCGAAGCGCTCAAAAGCGTGGTCGACCTGAACGACGACGATATCGCCGCCTTCAAAAAAGAGCGCGCACGCTCGCACCGCTTTACCTCCATTCCGGTCAAAACCAACCTCACGGAAGTGCAGGTGGCCCGTTTTGCCGTGAACCAGTACCGCTTTCCCGGCGTAGAAGTTAAAGGCTACAAGCGCCGCTTCTACCCGTACGGCTCCGCGCTGACGCACGTTATCGGCTACGTGTCGAAAATCAACGACAAAGACGTCGACCGCCTCGATAAAGACGGCAAGCTGGCGAACTACGCCGCAACCCACGACATCGGCAAGCTGGGCATTGAGCGTTACTACGAAGACGTGCTGCACGGCCAAACCGGCTATGAAGAGGTTGAAGTTAACAACCGCGGCCGCGTGATCCGTCAGCTCAAAGAGGTGCCGCCGCAGGCCGGTCACGACGTCTACCTGACGCTTGACCTGAAGCTCCAGCAGTATATCGAAACCCTGCTCGCCGGAAGCCGCGCGGCAGTGGTCGTCACCGATCCGCGCACCGGCGGGATTCTGGCGATGGTGTCCATGCCAAGCTATGACCCGAACCTGTTCGTTGACGGTATCTCCAGTAAAGATTACTCCGGCCTGTTGAACGACCCGAACACGCCGCTGGTTAACCGCGCCACCCAGGGTGTCTACCCTCCGGCATCGACGGTGAAACCTTACGTGGCGGTGTCTGCGCTGAGCGCTGGCGTCATAAACCGCAATACCAGCCTGTTTGACCCGGGCTGGTGGCAGTTACCCGGCTCTGATAAACGCTACCGCGATTGGAAGAAATGGGGTCACGGGCATCTGAACGTCACCAAATCGCTGGAAGAGTCGGCGGATACCTTCTTCTACCAGGTCGCCTACGACATGGGGATCGACCGCCTCTCGACGTGGATGAGCAAATTCGGCTACGGCCACTACACCGGGGTTGACCTCTCTGAAGAGCGTTCGGGCAACATGCCAACCCGCGAGTGGAAGCTGAAACGCTTTAAAAAGCCGTGGTATCAAGGGGACACCATTCCCGTGGGCATCGGCCAGGGCTACTGGACGGCTACGCCGATCCAGATGAACAAGGCGATGATGATCCTGATTAACGATGGCGTGGTGAAGGTGCCTCACCTGCTGCAAAGTACGGTAGAAGACGGCAAAAAAGTGCCGTGGATCCAGCCGCACGAAGCGCCGGTCGGGGACATCCACTCCGGTTACTGGGAAATTGCCAAAGACGGCATGTATGGCGTAGCCAACCGCGCTAACGGTACGGCGCATAAATATTTCGCCGGTGCGCCTTACAAAGTGGCGGCCAAATCAGGGACGGCGCAGGTCTTTGGCCTGAAGGCCAATGAAACCTATAACGCGCACCGAATCGCCGAGCGCCTGCGTGACCACAAGCTGATGACGGCGTTTGCCCCTTATGATAACCCGCAGGTTGCGGTGGCGATGATTCTGGAAAACGGCGGCGCAGGTCCGGCTGTAGGTACCATCATGCGCCAAATCCTCGACCACATTATGCTGGGTGACAACAACACCGAACTGCCGGCTGAAAACCCGGCATCCGCAGCGGCGGAGGACCAATAATCATGACGGATAATCCAAATAAAAAATCGCTGTGGGATAAAATCCACATCGACCCAGCCATGCTGCTGATCCTCCTCGCGCTGCTGGTTTACAGCGCCCTGGTGATCTGGAGCGCCAGCGGCCAGGACATCGGCATGATGGAGCGCAAAATCGGCCAAATCGCGATGGGTCTGGTGATCATGGTAGTGATGGCGCAAATCCCGCCGCGCGTGTACGAAGGCTGGGCGCCCTATCTCTATATCTTCTGTATTATCCTGCTGGTGGCGGTAGATGCCTTCGGTGCCATCTCCAAAGGGGCGCAGCGCTGGCTGGATCTGGGCGTTGTTCGCTTCCAGCCGTCAGAAATCGCCAAAATCGCCGTTCCGCTGATGGTGGCGCGCTTTATCAACCGCGATGTCTGTCCGCCGTCGCTGAAAAACACCGCGATTGCGCTGGTGCTGATCTTCCTCCCTACCCTGCTCGTGGCCGCGCAGCCTGACCTCGGAACGTCGATTCTTATCGCCCTGTCCGGTCTGTTTGTGCTGTTCCTGTCGGGTCTGAGCTGGCGTTTGATCGGTATCGCGGTGGTGCTGGTGGCCGCCTTTATCCCGATTCTGTGGTTCTTCCTGATGCATGACTATCAGCGACAGCGCGTGATGATGCTGCTCGATCCGGAAACCGATCCGCTGGGCGCGGGCTATCATATTATTCAGTCTAAAATTGCAATTGGTTCCGGTGGCCTGCGCGGAAAAGGCTGGCTGCACGGCACGCAGTCGCAGCTGGAGTTCTTGCCCGAACGCCACACCGACTTTATTTTCGCCGTTCTGGCCGAAGAGCTGGGGCTGGTGGGCATCCTGGTTCTGCTGGCGCTTTACGTGCTGCTGATCATGCGTGGACTGTGGATCGCCGCGCGCGCCCAGACCACCTTTGGTCGCGTGATGGCCGGCGGGTTGATGTTGATTTTATTCGTTTATGTCTTCGTAAATATTGGTATGGTGAGTGGTATTCTGCCGGTCGTAGGCGTACCGCTTCCGCTGGTGAGTTACGGAGGCTCGGCACTGATCGTGTTGATGGCCGGGTTTGGTATCGTGATGTCGATCCATACCCACAGGAAAATGTTGTCCAAAAGCGTATAAAAATAAGGGGATCGCAATGCGTAAGCAGTGGCTGGGTATCTGCATCGCAGCAAGTTTGCTTGCAGCCTGTACAAGTGATGATGGTCAGCAGCAGGCGACCGTTGCGCCGCCGCAGCCTGCGGTCTGTAACGGCCCGATTGTCGAAATTAGCGGCGCGGATCCCGTTTATGAACCGCTAAACGCCACGGCAAACCAGGATTATCAGCGCGACGGTAAAAGCTATAAAATTGTGCAAGATCCGTCCCGCTTCAGCCAGGCCGGTCTTGCGGCCATTTACGATGCCGAGCCGGGCAGCAACCTGACCGCATCGGGCGAAACCTTCGATCCAATGCAGATTACCGCCGCGCACCCGACCCTGCCGATCCCAAGCTACGTTCGCGTTACGAACCTGGCGAACGGACGCATGATCGTCGTGCGTATCAACGATCGCGGCCCGTACGGTAACGATCGCGTGATTTCATTATCACGCGCCGCCGCCGATCGTCTGAACACCTCAAACAACACCAAAGTGCGTATCGATCCTATTATCGTCGCGCAGGACGGCACGCTCTCCGGGCCAGGCACCGCCTGTACCACGGTCGCGAAACAGACCTATGCCCTGCCTGCTCGCCCGGATTTAAGCGGCGGTATGGGCGCAGCCTCTTCTCCGGCCGAGCCCGCTCAGCCTCAGGGTGAAGTGCGCGCAATCAGTAACGATACGCTGCAAAGCGATGACAGCACCGGCGCGCCGGTGAAAAGCAGCGGCTTCCTCGGCGCACCGACCACGTTAGCCTCTGGCGTGCTGGAAGGCAGCGAGCCAACCCCTGCTCCGGCGGTTGCTCCGGTGACGCAGCCCGCCCCTGTCACGGCGCCTGCGACGACGCAAAGCGCGCCGGTCTCTGCGCCAGCCGCCTCCAGCGGTGGCTTTGTGGTGCAGGTCGGTGCCGTTAGCGATCAGGCGCGTGCGCAGCAGTATCAGCAGCGTTTAAGCCAGCAGTTCGGCGTACCGGGGCGCGTTGAGCAAAACGGCGCGGTGTGGCGTATCCAGATGGGGCCATTCGCCAGTAAATCTCAGGCGGCCTCCCTGCAACAACGTCTGCAAAGCGAAGCGCAGCTTCAGTCATTTATCGCTGTTGCAAAATAGTGAATTGGCGGTGTCCGATTGTCAGTTTGTGTAAAACACATTCACAAACTCATGCTTAAAGTCGGATGCCTGCCTGTATAGCATTTGCTATAGTAAGGCACTTTTTTTAATTCCATCACGGATGTCGTAGTTCTGACCATGAAGACCACTCTTACTGCTCGTTTTGTGAAGCGCATGGCGCTGACCACGGCCCTTTGCGCCGCTGCACTTTCAGCAGCTCACGCCGATGACCTGAACATCAAGACCATGATCCCTGGCGTTCCGCAGATTGACGCGGAGTCCTACATCCTGATCGATTACAACTCTGGCAAAGTTCTGGCCGAACAAAATGCCGACGCCCGTCGTGATCCTGCCAGCCTGACCAAAATGATGACCAGCTACGTTATCGGTCAGGCTATGAAAGCCGGTAAGTTCAAAGAAACCGACCTGGTGACCATCGGTAACGATGCCTGGGCGACCGGTAACCCGGTATTCAAAGGTTCATCCCTGATGTTCCTGAAACCGGGTATGCAGGTTCCTGTTTCTCAGTTGATCCGTGGTATCAACCTGCAATCCGGCAACGATGCCTGCGTCGCGATGGCCGATTTTGCAGCCGGCAGTCAGGATGCGTTCGTAGGTCTGATGAACAGCTACGTGTCTGCGCTGGGCCTGAAAAACAGCCACTTCCAGACCGTTCACGGCCTGGACGCTGACGGTCAGTACAGCTCCGCTCGCGACATGGCGCTGATCGGTCAGGCGCTGATCCGCGACGTGCCTAACGAATACACCATCTATAAAGAGAAAGAGTTCACCTTCAACGGCATCCGTCAGACCAACCGTAACGGTCTGCTGTGGGACAACAGCCTGAACGTTGACGGCATTAAGACGGGCCATACCGATAAAGCCGGTTACAACCTGGTCGCCTCTGCGACCGAAGGGCAGATGCGTCTGATCTCCGCCGTGATGGGTGGCCGTACCTTTAAAGGCCGTGAAACCGAAAGCAAGAAACTGCTGACCTGGGGCTTCCGTTTCTTCGAAACCGTGAACCCGCTTAAAGCCGGTAAAGAGTTTGCCTCCGAGCCGGTCTGGTTTGGCGACAACGATCGCGCCTCACTGGGCGTGGATAAAGATCTGTACCTGACCATTCCGCGCGGCCGCATGAAAGATCTGAAAGCCAGCTACGTGCTGAACACCACCGAGCTGCACGCACCGTTGCAGAAAAACCAGGTGGTGGGCACCATTAACTTCCAGCTGGATGGCAAAACCATCGACCAGCGTCCGCTGGTGGTTCTGCAAGAGATCCCGGAAGGCAATTTCTTCGGCAAAATCATTGATTACATTAAGCTGATGTTCCACCACTGGTTTGGCTAAAAATTGAACACTTGAAAGTGTGATTTTGATCCCCATATACTAAGTATCCTGATAACTCCCACCCGACGTGGGAGTTATTATTTTTTGACGTTACGCCGGAGCTGACATGAAAACCAAACTTAACGAACTGCTTGAATTCCCTACCTCTTTTACTTACAAAGTAATGGGTCTGGCGAAACCTGAGCTGGTTGATCAGGTGGTTGAAGTGGTACAGCGCCATGCGCCGGGCGACTACTCTCCGTCAGTAAAACCAAGCAGCAAGGGCAACTACCACTCGGTCTCTATTACTATTACCGCTACGCACATTGAGCAGGTTGAAACGCTGTACGAAGAGCTGGGCAACATCGAAATTGTTCGTATGGTGCTGTAGTCCCCCTGCGGTTACCCGGTTTGCCGGGTAACCCGCCTCCCCGCTGTGATATAATCCCGCTCACCTTTTCTCCCTCTTCTTCGGAGACACCGTTTTGCATCAGGATAAAATTCTTGTCCGCCACCTCGGGCTGCAACCCTACGAGCCTGTCTCTCAGGCGATGCATGATTTCACCGATTCACGCGATGACACGACGCCTGACGAAATCTGGCTGGTTGAACACCTGCCGGTGTTTACGCAGGGGCAAGCTGGCAAAGCAGAACATCTGCTGACGACCGGCGACATTCCGGTGATCCAGAGCGATCGCGGCGGACAGGTGACCTATCACGGACCCGGTCAGCAGGTGATGTACGTGCTGCTCAATCTCAAGCGCAGAAAGCTGGGCGTACGCGAGCTGGTAACGCTGCTGGAACAAACCGTGGTAGATACCCTTGCCGAGTACGGTATTGACGCCCATCCGCGGGCCGACGCGCCTGGCGTGTATGTGGGTGAGATGAAAATATGTTCGCTGGGGCTGCGTATTCGCAAAGGCTGTTCGTTTCACGGGCTGGCGCTAAATATTAATATGGATCTCACCCCCTTCCTGCGAATCAATCCTTGTGGTTATCCTGGAATGGAAATGACGCAAATGCGCCAGTGGGTTGAAACCGCTACTCCTGATATTATTCGACCTGTGCTTTTAAACAAGTTTTTAGCGCTACTTAACAATCCTCCCCACGAATATATCCCTGCTTAATATATAATACATGCTGGCTCGATTATTTGGCGGGCCACTGCTTATTTACCGCTTTTGCACTTTACAATAATCCGCAGATTCTATATTTTCGAAGCGCCTGAACGCGCCCGTATATTAGCGCCGCATATTATTTAGCCCACGGATAGCGCCGATTGTGCCACTCACGTAACTTGCGTGATAATCACGCAACTGTTTGTTTCTGATAAACAAGTGACACCATCAAAACACTTTACGAATCTCTACAGGCACAATAAATAAATTCAACTATCATTCATATTGTGAATGAAAACGGAGTGAAAGCGTGGAGTATAATAATTTACCAGCCAAACGCCTGAATGAACCCGGCGGTGAAGATAAACCGCAAATCTTTCGGACTTTACGTAATATTGATCTCAATTTATTGACTATTTTTGAGGCAGTATATGTCCACAAGGGTATCGTTAACGCTGCGAAAATTCTTAATCTCACCCCCTCCGCAATTAGCCAGTCAATTCAAAAATTGCGCGCTATATTTCCCGATCCTTTATTTATTCGTAAAGGTCAGGGCGTAACGCCCACGGCCTATGCCACCCATCTTCATGAGTACATCAGTCAGGGGCTGGAATCCATTCTTGGAGCGCTGGATTTAACCGGCAGCTATGACAAGCAGCGAACCATCACCATAGGAACATCACCGTCAGTGGGTGTGCTGATCATGCCCGTCATTTATAAGGCAATCAAACAACACGCGCCTCAGCTGCTGCTGCGTAATATCCCGGTGAATGAACCCGAAATGCAGCTCGCGCAGTTTCAGACCGACCTGATTATCGACACCAACAATTTTAACGCCCGCGCGCTGGGGCAGAACGTCCTGTACGTTGATACGCTGGTACTGGTGTGCCGCCAGAATCACCCGGCGCTCAGTCAGCCCCTGACGCTGGAAAGCTTACGCAACTACGAGCACTCCTCTTTTATGAGCGAAGGGCAAAGCATGAACCTTCTGCGTCAGCGCATCGATGAAATCTTCCCGGAGCGCCAGGTCAGCTTCAGCAGTTACAATATGTTTACCATGGCGTCCCTGATTAGCAGCAGCGATATGCTGTGCGTTATGCCCGCTCGTCTGTTCGCGTTATTGTGCAAATGCTGGCCGCTTCAGAGCATCCCGATGCCTCAGCTGAATGCGGAATCCATTGAAATTTCGCTGCATTACAACAAGCTTAGCCTGCGCGATCCGGTTCTTGAAAACGTGATTAATGTGATCCGCCAGGCCTTCTGATACCCTATACCCTCCTTGCCCCAGCGCCATGCGGGGCAAAAGGCACTAATCAACAACTATTTTACAATTTGGCGACCTGGCAGGCTGCTTTAGTGACCATTTCAATGATATACTGCCTGTCGTTCGTTCAAAAATAGTTGATAAATACAACATTCCCTTGAATTGAAACGCTTTCCTTCGATATTCGCAACTGGAACACGCACGCTATGAGTAAACCCATTGTGATGGAACGCGGTGTTAAATACCGCGATGCCGATAAAATGGCCCTTATCCCGGTTAAAAACGTGGTAACAGAGCGCGAAGCGCTGTTAAGAAAACCGGAATGGATGAAAATCAAACTTCCGGCTGACTCTTCGCGTATCCAGGGGATCAAAGCGGCGATGCGTAAAAATGGCCTTCACTCGGTTTGTGAAGAAGCCTCTTGCCCCAACCTTGCTGAATGTTTCAACCACGGTACCGCGACCTTTATGATTCTGGGCGCGATTTGTACTCGCCGCTGCCCGTTCTGCGACGTTGCTCATGGCCGCCCCGTTGCGCCTGACGCTAACGAACCGCAAAAACTGGCGCAGACCATTGCCGATATGGCGCTGCGCTACGTGGTTATCACCTCTGTTGACCGTGACGACCTGCGCGATGGCGGTGCTCAGCACTTCGCTGACTGTATCACTGCTATCCGTGAGAAAAGCCCGAACATCAAAATTGAAACGCTGGTACCGGACTTCCGTGGCCGTATGGATCGCGCGCTCGATATCCTGACCGCAACGCCGCCAGACGTGTTTAACCATAACCTGGAAAACGTACCGCGTATCTATCGTCAGGTGCGTCCTGGTGCAGATTACAACTGGTCACTGAAGCTGCTCGAGCGATTTAAAGAAGCCCATCCTGATATTCCGACCAAGTCAGGTCTGATGGTTGGCCTGGGTGAAACCAATGCCGAAATCATTGAAGTGATGCGCGATCTGCGTCGTCACGGCGTGACCATGCTGACGCTGGGCCAGTATCTGCAACCGAGCCGTCACCACCTGCCGGTGCAGCGTTATGTTAGCCCAGATGAGTTCGATGAGATGAAAGCCGAGGCGATGGCAATGGGCTTCACCCATGCTGCCTGTGGCCCGTTTGTTCGTTCCTCATACCACGCCGATATGCAGGCGAAAGGCGAAGAAGTTAAATAAACCCGACATATTTATTTACACTAACGCTATAAAAAAACCGGCCATTGAGCCGGTTTTTTTTCGCTAGCCCTCAGGCATAGCCGTTACTCTTTGTGAGAAAGCTTCTCAGCAGGGATGTCATCCTCGGCGCTTTTCTTCGCCGACGCATCATCGTCATTCATCGCTTTCTTGAAGCCTTTAATGGCAGCACCCAGATCGCCACCCAGCGTGCGTAACTTCTTGGTACCAAACAGCAGGACGACCAGTGCGGCAACCACCAGCAGTTTGGTAATACTAATCTCACCCATAGATACCTTCTTGACTTAAAACAGGCTGCATTCAGCGCCAAAAACCTGAATCTATTAACGGTCATTTGGCGCGCGCACACAATAGCAATCTGTAACAAGGTGAATCAAGCATTGTTGAAAAAAACATCACATTAATTGCGGTGGCGCAAACCGTCGGTTCCGCAGAACGGGTAACTGCTGACGCGCAAGCGCAATTCGGGCTGAATTTATCTCCGTGAAGATAAGATCGGGCGCTTCCGCGGCGGCGGCAATCGTCACCCCGAGCGGATCAACCACCCGGCTCTGGCCAATATTTTTGTTTCCACACTCCCCCGCAGCCACAACGTAGCAGGTGGTATCCAGCGCGCGGGCCGCCAGCAGCGTTGCCCAGTGCTGCTCCTTCAGCGGCCCCTTCACCCACGCGGCAGGCAGCACCAGCACGTCGGCCCCCTGTAGCGCCAGGTTTAGCGCCAGCTCGGGGAAACGCAGATCGTAGCAGGTCATCAACCCGACCTTCATTCCTTCTATATCAATCAGCGGAGGAAGACTGCCACCGGGATCGACCAGGCGTGATTCCTGAATGCTGAACGCATCGTAGAGATGCAGTTTCGCGTAACGGGCAATGATTTCGCCATCACGCAGCACCACCAGCGTATTGACCGTCCTTCCCGACGAAGAAGGAACATGCACGGTCAGAACCGTCGTCAGCTGATTGCCCGCGCTCTGAGCAAGCAGCAGCCGCAAAAATTCGCCGTCCAGCGGCTGTGCCGATTTGACCGATAAATCCGGGTCGTGATCGTCCCTCGCCAGCAGCGCCTCGGGAAGCACCAGCAGAGCGGCCCCCTTTTCACGCGCCTGCGCCATCAATGCCACGCACGTGCGGGCGTTCTCCTGCCAGCGTGGCGTAACTGCAAACTGCCCTACCGCAACATACATATTTGTCCCCTGCGCGTAATCAGCGTTAAACTTGTTGCCCTTACACATCAAATAGCAGGTATTTAGCGTGTTACAACTACTTTTAGCCGTTTTTATTGGTGGGGGAACGGGGAGCGTTGCGCGATGGCTCTTAAGTATGCGATTTAATCCGATGCATCATGCGATCCCGGTAGGCACGCTTGTCGCCAACCTGTTAGGGGCATTTATTATCGGCGCCGGGCTGGCGTGGTTTAACCGAATGACCCATATCGATCCGGTGTGGAAGGTATTGATCACCACCGGCTTTTGCGGCGGTCTGACGACCTTCTCGACCTTCTCAGCCGAAGTGGTGTTCCTGTTTCAGGAAGGCCGTTTCACCTGGGCCTTGACCAACATTGCCATTAACCTGCTCGGCTCATTTGCGATGACCGCGCTCGCATTTTGGCTATTTTCTTCCGCCAGCACCCATTAAGTCACGGTGCGTTAATGTTGGCTTAATTTTTCTCTGTCACTCTGGTTGCAATGAAGAACGAGGGTGAACGAATGAAAGAGAGTTTGATGAGTGCAGGCATGGTATTGTTGAGCGTGCTGATAATCGCCAGCTTCCTGAAAATCTATCTGGCTGGCTAAATCCAGATGAAAAAAAACCCGCTCAGTGAGCGGGTTTTGAAATTCTTGCTGACGCGTCTGAATTACAGAGCGATTACGTTAGCAGCAGAAGGGCCTTTGGCACCGTTAGTGATTTCGAACTCTACACGCTGACCTTCAGCCAGAGTTTTGAAACCATTGGTCTGGATTGCAGAGAAGTGTACGAACACGTCTTTGCTGCCATCTTCTGGAGTAATGAAACCGAATCCTTTGGACTCATTAAACCACTTAACGTTACCTTTAATCTTAGACATCAAAATTACCTTTACATTAAAAAACGACACAAATGCTGTGTCGGGTATCAGTACAACAATTGTGGGACGTTTTGTCCAGCGGATCTTTGATAAAAAGTGACAAAAGTCGCGTTAATTTTAGCTGACGCATTTTTATCCTTTATGATTCAAAGGTGGTACGTTTTTTCACCTTCAGATAAGGTTTTCGCAGTTAAAACTGAAAACGCATCCACGCGAAGTAAACGTTACCGTTGTTGTAAGTTCCTGGAATGTAGGTCATCTGAAAAGTCGCAGGTCCGTAGCCGATGGAGGCCAGCGGCAGAAGCACCGGGATAGGGATATAGTTCCAGTTATCACGCGCCGTCACGCCTGCGGTATAACCCAGACCAATATGAAACTTATCGTCCGCCAGCGGTCGCCAGGTTTTTTCCCAGCCGTAGCCGCCAATGGGTTCCCACTTGTTGAAAGAGTCCTTGAACGCCATCAGATAGATGCCGTGCCAGTTTCCTTTCTCGTCCCAGCGCGACTGACCAAAACCCGCTCCCCACGGACGCTCGTTGTATTTGTCCGTCTTTTCTTTGTCATAAGCAAAGCGCGCGTGCCAGGTTATCGCTGGAATATAGAGATCGTAATGTTCCGGCGCGTTCCAGGTTTGCGCGACGTTATCCGTAAAAGTGGAGAACCAGCCTTTATCCGTCGCGTTGTCTTGAGCAATCGCCACAGTTGAAAATGTTAACTGCCCAAAAATAAACAATAAAATCAAGATAAATTTATTTCGTACAATCACAATACAATTACCATTCTTAGTATTCGGCAGGGAGTTTATCATAAATTTTCTTAATGAAACCTTAACAGCATGAGCGTTATTCCTAATTAACAACCACAGCTCTGGGAATATTCTTAATACGGAATAGGCCGCGTACGTAAATAAGTGAACACGAAGTGTAAACCTAACGTTAAAACTACCTTTAACTGGGAACAGAAATAGCCGCCAGCTCTCTTGCGACCCGGTCAGGCCCAGGCCAGGCGCGCGTTGAGGCGCTTTCCCACTACCGCAAACACGCTTTAAAAGCCACACTAAAAGTAAGTAAAAACTGATATTTAAGATTATTCACTGGCCAGGGGAGTTTATTAATTATAAAAAGTTTCACGCTATAAATGACGTCACCTGACTGGCGTAAATAATAACGCCCGCCCAATTAACCTTTAAATTTATAAGGATATATTGTAGCGAAAATACCTTATAGCCCTACCAGCAAAACATTAACAAATCAGCATCATTTATATGACATATACTTATGATTTACTCGGTCAATACCTTGATGCTGTAAATGCAGCGACGATGGCAAAAATGTCGTTACGCTCTCCTTTAGTCGTATTTTTATTGATTTTAATCAGCAAGGGCAGGCCAGTAATTCGGCACATTCTAGCGTTCTTTTTTATTGACTATTTGTGCTCTCGGGCAGCCAGGAGACAGGGGAAACCATGCTTACGTTTATCGAACTCCTCATCGGAGTCGTCGTCATTGTCGGTGTCGCACGCTACATCATTAAAGGCTATTCGGCCACCGGGGTCTTGTTTGTCGGCGGCCTGACGCTGCTGATTATCAGCGCCATTATGGGCCACAAGGTGTTACCCGCCAGCGAAACCAGTACCGGTTACACCGCGACGGACATCGTGGAATACATCAAGATTCTGCTGATGAGCCGCGGTGGCGATCTGGGCATGATGATCATGATGCTGTGCGGTTTTGCGGCCTTTATGACCCACATCGGCGCGAACGATATGGTGGTGAAGCTGGCCTCCAGACCGCTGAAATACATCAACTCCCCCTACCTGCTGATGATTGCGGCCTATTTCCTCGCCTGCCTGATGTCGTTAGCCGTTTCCTCCGCAACCGGTCTTGGCGTGCTGTTAATGGCTACCCTCTTCCCGGTGATGGTCAACGTGGGCATCAGCCGCGGTGCGGCGGCCGCTATCTGTGCTTCTCCGGCCGCCATTATCCTGTCGCCCACCTCCGGTGACGTGGTGCTGGCCGCAAAAGCGGCAGAGATGTCGCTGATCGATTTTGCCTTCAAAACGACGCTGCCGATTTCGATCGCCGCCATTATTGCGATGGCCGTCGCCCACTTCTTCTGGCAGCGCTATCTCGATAAAAAAGAGAACATCAGCCACGAAATGCTGGATGTGGATGAAATCACCACCACCGCCCCGGCGTTTTACGCCATTCTGCCCTTCACCCCAATTATCGGCGTGCTGATTTTTGACGGCAAATGGGGTCCACAGCTGCACATTATTACCATTCTGGTTATCTGTATGCTGCTGGCTGCGGTGCTGGAGTTCGTGCGCGGCTTCAATACGCAGAAAGTATTTTCGGCGCTGGAAGTGGCCTATCGCGGTATGGCCGATGCCTTCGCGGGCGTGGTGATGCTGCTGGTTGCGGCGGGCGTGTTCGCCCAAGGGCTGAGCACCATCGGCTTTATTCAAAGCCTGATTTCCATCGCAACCTCGTTCGGCTCGGCAAGCATCATCCTGATGCTGGTGCTGGTTGTGCTGACCATGCTGGCCGCCATGACCACCGGCTCCGGCAACGCACCGTTCTACGCCTTCGTTGAGATGATCCCGAAACTGGCCCACTCTTCCGGCATTAACCCGGCGTATCTGTCGATTCCGATGCTGCAAGCGTCCAACCTCGGCCGTACCATTTCCCCGGTCTCCGGCGTAGTGGTCGCGGTGGCGGGGATGGCAAAAATATCCCCGTTCGAAGTGGTAAAACGCACCTCCGTTCCTGTACTGGTTGGCCTGATTGTGGTCATCATTGCCACCGAGGTGCTGGTTCCGGGCACGGCGGTCGGATAAATTCCCCCTTTACCAAAAAAGCGCCTGCGGGCGCTTTTTGTGCTTTAATAACTCCCAGAAATCATCCGCTTTTAATCATCAGGAATTCAAATGTTCAGGAAGGATATCGCTATTGCGTCTGGGGCAGTGGCGCTTGCACTTTGCATTTTCTCCGCACAGGCCGATCCGCTTCAGGCGACGCAGTACGGGGATTTCGATCGTTACGTTCTGGCACTTTCATGGCAAACGGGCTTTTGCCAGAGTATGCACGAACGCAATCGTGACGAGCCGAACGAATGCCGCCTGCAAAAAGAGAGCAACACGAAAACCGATTTCCTGACCGTTCACGGCCTGTGGCCTGGCCTGCCAAAATCTATCGCCGCGCGCGGTGTCGATGAACGCCGCTGGATGCGCTTTGGCTGCGCGACCCGCCCGATCCCCAACATGCCGGAAGCGAAAGCCAGCCGTAAATGTGCGGCGGCGGAAACCGGGCTGTCGCTGTCGGGCGCCGCTAAGCTAAACACCGTAATGCCGGGCGCCGGGGGAAATTCCTGTCTTGAGCGCTACGAATACGCCAAGCATGGCGTCTGCTTCGGGTTCGATCCCGACGCCTATTTCGGCACGATGGTGCGCCTGAATCAGGAAGTGAAAAGCAGCGCGCTGGGGGCATTTCTGACGGAAAACTACGGTAAAACCGTTAGCCGCAACGCATTCGACGCCGCCGTCGCGAAAAGCTTTGGCAAACAGAACGTAAAAGCCATCAAGCTGACCTGCAACGGCAATCCGGCCTATCTGACCGAAATGCAGATCTCCCTGAAGGCGGCCACGATTAATAATCCGCTCTCCGCCAGTTCGTTTGCCCCGCAGCCCCATCCGGGCAACTGCGGAAAGCAGTTTGTTATCGATAAGGTCGGTTACTGACCCGCGCCGGGGCGCGTCATGTCGAACCGGTGCTCTTCACCAATGGAATAATAGGCCGTCGGCCCGCCTGCTCGCAGGATCGGGCGGGCTTTGGCGGTCTGAAAAATCCCCTCCTCCAGCAGCGTTTCCTGAATATGGATCCCCACGACTTCGCCCAGCACCAGCCAGGTGTCAATCGGCGTACCGTCTGCGCCCGTCAGCTGTATGCACTGGGACAGGCGGCATTCGAAGTTCACCGGGCTTTCCGCCACGCGCGGGGCCTTGACCAGATGACTCGCGGCGGGTGTGAGCCCGGAAAAGGCAAACTCATCTTCGCCGTGCGGCAGCATGGCCGAGGTCTGGTTCATCGCCTCAGCCAGATCGAAGGTCGCCAGATTCCAGACAAACTCCCCCGTTTCGACAATATTCCGCACGCTGTCTTTCCAGCCGTTGCTGGAAAAACCAATGACTGGCGGACGGTAGTTAAAGCAGTTGAAAAAGCTGTAGGGCGCGAGATTCGGGCGGCCCTCTTTATCACAAGAGGCGATCCAGCCAATAGGGCGTGGGCCAACAATAGCGTTCAGCGGGTCATGCGGCAGGCCGTGTCCCTGGGAAGGTTCATAGAAGTACATAGTTTTCTCGGGTTGAAGTGTCTGATACGGAATACGTTGTGGATCTGATGATATTGCAAATGTAGCAAGGGTCGCGTTTTTCGCCAAAAATTCATATGACAGATGAATGTGACCGACATCACTTCAAACCTGGTCGCGCAATGAGTATCATCAGGGGAGTTAAACCCTCGCTGCCAGACGGCGAGGGTTTTCTTTTGGATTGGTTTCTGCGTGACACGCAGCATTAACGACATGGAGTAAAAATGTCCAGACCCACAATTATCATTAATGAACTCGACGCAGAACGTATCGATATGCTTCTGGAGAAGCCAGAATATGCGGCGCTGCCGATTGCCGATGCGCTGAACGCCGAGCTGGATCGGGCACAAATGTGTACCCCGGAATCCATGCCGCATGACGTGGTGACGATGAACAGCCAGGTGAAGTTCCGCGACCTGACAACCGGCGAAGAGCGCACCCGCACGCTGGTTTATCCGGCGAAGATGACCGAAAGCGCGACGCAGCTTTCCGTTCTGGCTCCCGTTGGTGCGGCACTCATCGGTTTACGGACCGGGGACACGATCCACTGGGAGCTGCCGGGCGGAGCCTCTGCGCACCTGGAAGTGCTCGAACTGCTCTATCAGCCAGAAGCGGCTGGCGATTATCTTCGTTAAGCCCTTCTGAACAAGCGCTCAGCCGCTTTGACCAGAGGATGCCTTCGCATCCTCTTTGCGTAATTCACCCAAACTTCTTATTTCGATCAAAAACCGCTTAATCCAGGCTTAATCTGTTTTGGTGCCGTGGGGACGGTTATGAGTGAAATACTGGTTATCACACTGGTTTTTCTCTTCTTTTTGGCAATCATTGTCATGGCTGTGCTTTACCTGGAGCGCCACTGGTAAGCGAGCGCGATCACACTACGCCACCCGGCAGCGTGTTCGCCAGCCCCGTCACCTTCTGCTGCGCCGCTTCTGGCGATGTGGCGCCCGGCACCAGGATTATCTTGCGACACTCCTCTTCGCGTTTTTCGAAAATCTTGTAGGCGCGTTCGGCGTCATCCAGCGGCAGATAGTGCGTCACAATCTCTTCGGGCGTGAGCAGACCTTGTTCGATTAACGGCAGCAGCTCGCCCAGCCAGGCGTGAACGTGGGTCTGCCCCATCCTGAAGCTAAGCCCTTTATCAAAGGCATCGCCGAAAAGAAAACCGTGGATAAATCCGGCGTAAACGCCCGGCACGCTGACAATCCCCCCGCGACGCACGGCGGCGATGCACTGGCGCAGCGCTTTGCCGCTGCTGCCCTCAATTTTGAGGTTGCTGAGGATGGTTTCCGTGGTGCTGCCTTTTGCCTCAAAGCCTACCGCATCAATCACCGCGTCAACGCCGCGCTGCCCGGCGGTTTGCTCGATAATTTTCTCCGCCGCGTCGTTATCGTCGTCAAAGTTTATCGGGATGGCGCCGTAGCGCTGCTGCGCAAACCGCAGCCGGTACGGATGATGATCGATAACAAAAATTTGTTCCGCCCCCAGCAGCCGCGCGCAGGCGATAGTCAGTAAGCCAACCGGTCCCGCGCCGAATACCGCCACGCTCGAGCCTTTTTCTATCTGGGCGTTTTTGGCGGCCTGCCAGGCGGTGGGCAAAATATCGGAGAGGAACAGCGCTTTGTCATCTGAAAGCAGTTGCGGGACTTTAAACGGGCCAACGTTGCCCTTCGGCACGCGAACGTACTCCGCCTGGCCGCCGGGCACGCCGCCGTACAGGTGGCTGTAGCCAAACAGCGCCGCCGGGGCCGGGATTTGCTTTTTGTTCAGCGCCGCGCCCTGCCCGGAGTTGGTCTTTTCACAGGCCGCATACTGGTGCATCTGACAGAAAAAGCAGTCGCCGCAGGCAATCACAAAGGGGATCACCACCCGATCGCCCTTCTGCAAATTCTTCACATCCTGGCCGCATTCCACCACTTCCCCCATAAATTCATGGCCGAAAATGTCGCCGTGTTCAACCTTAGGGATTTTCCCGCGATAGAGGTGTAAATCAGAGCCACAGATAGCGGTGGCCGTGACGCGCAGGATGATATCGTCAGGCTGTTCGATGCCCGGATCGGGGACATTATCAACGCGAACATTATGCGGACCGTGATACGTCAATGCTTTCATGCAACCTCCGGAAGATGTGAGAGAGCTTATAAAAGGGTAGCTACCTCAGGAGATGTGCCTGGAAAATGAGCGGTTTTGAGATTTATCCTGGCGAAAGATAAATTTGCCATACGGCTTGCAGAAACCACATTTATTTTGTGATTGAATGAATTAAGCGTTTATAAACAAGGAGAAACGGGTATGTATAAGACAATCATTATGCCGGTTGATGTTTTTGAGATGGCGCTGAGCGATAAAGCCGTTCGTCACGCCGAATTTCTCGCGCAGCAGGACGGCATTATCCATCTTCTGCACGTTCTGCCAGGCTCCGCCAGCCTGAGCCTGCACCGCTTTGCGGCCGACGTCCGCCGTTTTGAAGAGCATCTGCAACACGAAGCGGAAGCGCGGCTGCAAACGATGGTCGATCACTTCAGCATCGATCCTTCGCGCATCAAAACCCACGTCAGATTTGGCAGCGTCCGCGATGCGGTCAACGAGCTGGCGAACGAGCTGAAAGCCGATGTGGTGGTCATTGGCTCGCGTAACCCGTCGATCACCACGCACCTGTTAGGCTCGAATGCCTCCAGCGTGATCCGCCACACCCATATTCCGGTGATGGTCGTCAGATAAAAAAAGAGGCCACCTTTCGGTGGCCTCCTCACATTGCAGGTGTAATCTTACTTTCTTTTATTATGCTGTTTTCGTGCGGATCAAATAATCGAACGAGCTCAGGGACGCTTTCGCACCTTCACCGGTCGCGATGATAATCTGCTTGTAAGGCACGGTGGTGCAGTCGCCTGCCGCAAACACGCCCTTCACGCTGGTTTCGCACTTAGCATCGATGATGATTTCACCCATACGGTTACGCTCGATGGCGCCTTCCAGCCAGGTGGTATTCGGCAGCAGACCAATCTGAACGAAGATGCCGGACAGCGGAACGCTGTGAATATCACCGCTCACGCGGTCACGGTATTCCAGGCCGGTCACTTTGCTGCCGTCGCCTTTCACTTCGGTGGTCTGCGCGTTCAGCACGATATCCACGTTTTTCAGGCTACGTACTTTATCCTGCAATACCTGGTCCGCTTTCATTTCTGGTGCAAATTCCAGCAGCGTAACGTGCTCAACGATACCCGCGAGGTCAATGGCCGCTTCAACACCGGAGTTACCGCCGCCGATCACCGCCACGCGTTTGCCTTTAAACAGCGGGCCATCGCAGTGCGGGCAGTAGGTCACGCCTTTGGTGCGATACTGATCTTCGCCAGGCACGTTCATATTGCGCCATTTAGCACCGGTCGCGATGATGATGCTGCGTGCTTTCAGCACGGCACCGGATGCGGTTTCGATCTGGTGCAAACCCCCTTCCACCGCCGCAGGAACCAGCTTGCTGGCGCTCTGACTGTCAATCACGTCCACGTCGTAATCGCTGACGTGAGCCTTAAGCGCGCCCGCCAGTTTCTGGCCTTCCGTTTTCGGTACAGAAATGTAGTTTTCGATATCGACAGTATCGAGCACCTGACCACCGAAGCGTTCGCCCATCAGACCGGTACGGATACCTTTACGCGCAGAGTAAACCGCTGCCGCCGCACCCGCTGGGCCGGAGCCGACAATCAGTACATCGTACGCATCGCGCTTGTTCAGCTCTTCCGCCGCACGTTTTTCTGCACCGGTGTCCACTTTCGCGACGATTTCAGTCAGGGTCATACGGCCCTGGCCAAACTCTTTACCGTTCATGAATACGGCCGGAACGCCCATCACGTTGCGATCGGTAATTTCGTTCTGGAACGTACCGCCGTCAATCGCCGTGTGTTTGATGCGCGGGTTCAGCACGGACATCAGGTTTAGCGCCTGCACCACGTCCGGGCAGTTATGGCAGGAGAGCGAGTAGTAGGTTTCAAACTCGAAATCGCCGTCAATATCGCGGATCTGCTCCAGCAGCGCCTGCGCCTCTTTTGACGGATGACCACCGGTCCACAGCAGCGCCAGCACCAGTGAGGTAAATTCGTGTCCCAGCGGGGAGCCGGCAAAACGCGGGCCTTTATCGGAGCCAGGGTTGGTGATCAGGAAGGACGGCTTGCGCACCGGCAGGCTGTTGTCTTCTTTAAAGGTCACCTGAGGTGACAGCTCGGCGATTTCCGTCAGCAGTCCTTTGATTTCGGCTGATTTTGCGCTGTCGTCCAGCGTGGCAATCAGTTCAACGGGTTTTGTCAGTTTTTCAAGGTAGGCCTTGAGCTGGGTTTTCATATTTGTGTCGAGCATCGTTCTTCCCTCTCTTAAAACGTCATCATGCAAGCTGCCTTATACGAGCAGCCTGAATGCAACTTGCATCATGGTGTTGGAATAAATGGGTGCGGACGCACCCATTTCATGCCGGGTAAATGAAGCTCTACCCGGCGCTACAGACTTAGATCTTGCCGACCAGGTCCAGAGATGGAGCCAGAGTCGCTTCACCTTCTTTCCATTTAGCCGGGCATACTTCGCCTGGGTGAGAAGCAACATACTGTGCCGCTTTCACTTTACGCAGCAGGTCAGACGCATCGCGGCCGATACCTTCAGCGGTAACTTCGATAGCCTGGATAATGCCCTGCGGGTCAACAACGAAGGTAGCACGGTCTGCCAGGCCTTCATCTTCACGCATGTTGTCGAAGTTACGGGTCAGGGCGCCAGTCGGGTCGCCGATCATCGCGTATTTGATTTTTGCGATGGTTTCAGAGCTGCCGTGCCATGCTTTGTGGGTGAAGTGGGTGTCGGTAGATACGGAGTAAACGTCAACGCCCAGTTTCTGCAATTCTTCGTAATGGTCAGCAACGTCACCCAGTTCAGTCGGGCATACGAAGGTGAAGTCAGCTGGATAGAAGAAGAATACGCTCCAACGGCCTTCGGTATCTTTCTCGGTAACTTCTACGAATTCACCGTTTTTGAACGCCTGGTTTTTGAAAGGTTTAATTTTGGTATTAATTAAAGACATCTGTATTTTCTCCTTGTTTCGTTGGGATGTAAGGTAACGAACTTTCGCTAAGCGGGCTAATGCGTTTGCTGTATCAAATCAATCAGCCATACCTTACAAACCGAAAACATGACGTTGTGAACTTAATTAGAAAGCCTGAAGTAAAAAGGCCGCCTCGATGGGCGGCCCTGATACCTGAACTTCCCATAGGTACATTCAGTGCCAGCTGAAGCTGGCGTTGCGTTGCGCTCAATAACCTTTTTCAAAGTCATTACAGCGGGTTGATTACATCATCCGTGTCCGTTTCTGGCACGGCAATCTTGTCTATGGCTGTGATAGGTTTAATCAAACGTGCTGACGGTTTTGCTGCCCTGCTCTCAGCGATTGGCGAAAGCCATTCACAATATAGATAATTAACGGCATTAAACTACTTGTTCACTTACGCATAATTAATAGAAAACACTGATAAAGGCTATCACATATATAATTAAGATCTGTTTTTCAATGAATATCGTCACTCTTTATGGATAAAATTATCTTAATGACTTTTGAAGTTTAGTTTCATTAATTTGACATCATGATATATTAAGCGGACATTCATAGTAATTTAAGTAAGTTAACCACAAGGATTGTAAATGGTTGGCTTCAATCTATAGTTATCAGTGATGTGATAACGACCGCAAAACATGGCTTAATCAGGATGAACTATGGCAAACCTCTACGACCTCAAAAAATTTGACCTCAATCTTCTGGTCATTTTTGAATGTATCTATCAGCACCTCAGCATCAGCAAGGCTGCTGAAACGCTGTATATCACGCCATCCGCCGTGAGTCAGTCCCTGCAACGACTGCGTAACCAGCTTGAAGACCCTCTTTTTATCCGTTCGGGTAAAGGGATCACGCCAACCACCGTTGGCACAAACCTGCATCTCCATCTTGAGCAGAACCTGAACCAGATTGAGCAAACTATCAACATCATGCATGGTTCCAGTCTCAAGAAAAACTTTGTCATTTACTGCCCGCAAATCGTTATCCCGGGGCGTTTGATTGAACCGCTGCACCTTCTTTTTTCCGAGCATAATTATGAAGTAGAACAACACGATATGATGTTGTCCCCCGAAACGGCTGAGGATTTACTCGCCTATCGAAAAGCGGATCTGGCCTTTACTCTCTCTCCGCTGAACAACCGCTCGATCGTATGCACACGTTTCTATCAATTCACGATGTATTTAGTGTGCCGAAACGACCATCCGCGCCTGAAAGGCTCGGTTACAATGGACGAGTTAAAAGAGGAAAAATTTACACAGCTGCACTCTGCTGAAGTCGGCGTTAAAGAGTTTCAGTCGCAATCAAACAGCATCTTCGCCGACAGAAATATTGCGTTCCGCAGCGATTCGTATATGTCGATCCTGAATATAATTAGCACGTCGGATTTGGTCGGATATGTTCCCGAGCCTTTTTTTGAATCATACAAAAACCTGCTAAATTTAAGAAAAGTGGAACTTCCATTTGAACTTCCTAAACCTGAACTTTTTATGGTTTATAACCGCGCGGCGCTTAACAGCTCTATTTTTGCGAAATTTATTGAGCGCATCAAAACCCAGTAAATATTCTTATGCGGCGCGGAAGGAAATATCCGAGCCGCCTGTTTTCCAGTCAACCCCTTGCCATTTTTAAAACATGTTGATGAACTGTCTAATTGTTCACTGCTATCATTACTCCGTAAAACGTATTCGACATTAATGACTCAGGGAGAGATTAACTATGTCGATGTATAAATATCCGCTATCGCAGAACGTTCTCGACGCCGCACAACAACGCATCAAATGGACGCTTGATAACTTATCTCAGGTCTGCGTTTCCTTTTCCGGTGGCAAAGATTCCACCATCATGCTTCACCTGACCGCGCAGCTGGCACGCGCGATGAATAAAAAAATCAGCGTGCTGTTTATCGACTGGGAGGCCCAATTCTCCTGCACCATCGAGCATGTGGAGACGATGCGCGCGCTGTATCAGGACGTGATCGATGGCTTTTATTGGGTCGCCCTGCCCTTAACCACGCAAAACGCGCTGTCGCAGTTTCAGCCGGAATGGCAATGCTGGGAGCCCGGCACAAACTGGGTTCGTCAGCCGCCGGAAGATGCGATTACCGATACCGCCTTCTTTGATTTTTACCAGCCCGGCATGACGTTCGAAGCGTTCGTGCGCGCGTTTTCGGCCTGGTTTGCCGCGCGTCGTCCGGCGGCGGTGATGGTCGGCATTCGCGCCGACGAGTCCTACAACCGTTTTCTGACGATTGCCAACGCGCGCAAGCAGCGTTTCGCCGATGATAAGCCCTGGACCACCGTCGCCCCCGGCGGTCACGCCTGGTATATCTACCCGCTTTACGACTGGAAAACCGCCGATATCTGGACCTGGTTTGCCAAAACGGGCTGCTGCTACAACCCCCTGTACGACCTGATGTACCAGTCCGGCGTACCGCCGCGCTATATGCGAATTTGCGAACCGTTTGGGCCGGAGCAGCGTCAGGGCCTGTGGCTTTATCACGTTCTGGAACCGGACCGCTGGGCGGCGATGTGCGAGCGCGTCAGCGGCGTCAGAAGCGGTGGAATATATGCCGGCCAGGATAATCACTTTTATGGTCATAGGAAAATCCTTAAGCCCGATCATTTATGCTGGAAGCAGTACGCGATGCTTCTGCTCGACAGTATGCCGCACAAAACGGCGGAGCATTATCGTAATAAAATTGCGATTTACCTTAACTGGTATCAAAAGAAAGGGATGGACGATATCCCCGACACCCAGGAAGGAGATATCGGTTCAAAAGATATTCCATCGTGGCGGCGGATATGCAAGGTGCTATTGAATAATGACTTCTGGTGCCGGGCATTATCATTCAGCCCAAATAAGCCCAAAAATTATCAGCGGTACAGCGACAGGATAAAAGCAAAACGCAAGGAGTGGGGAATTTTATGCAGCAACGATTAATTAAAGAGATGACGACCTATCTTCAGTCTCTGCCGGAAAGCGAGCGCATTGAGGCCATCAACGCCTTTCGCCAGGCGCTTCACGAAATCAGCCCGTTTCGCGAGCAGCCCATCGACTGCGTGCTGTGGGTGAAGCAGGATGAGATCAGCGCCAACGATTACAATCCCAACAACGTTGCCCCGCCGGAAAAGCGCCTGCTCAGCCAGTCGCTGGAGATCGACGGCTTTACGCAGCCAATTGTGGTAACGGAAAACGCGCCCCACCATTTTGAAATCGTCGACGGGTTTCACCGTCACGAGATTGGCAAAAACCGCGCGGCGCTTAAGCGCCAGCTAAAAGGCTATCTGCCCGTCACCTGCCTGCGGAAAGAGCGTCAGGAGAAGCATGACCGCATGGCCGCCACCATTCGCCATAACCGGGCGCGCGGCCGCCATCAAATTAACGCCATGTCGGACATCGTGCGCGAGCTATCGCTGCTCGACTGGAGCGATGAGAAGATAGGCAAAGAGCTGGGAATGGACAGCGACGAGGTGCTGCGCCTGAAGCAAATCAACGGCCTGCTGGAGATGTTTGCAGACCGTCGTTACTCGGAAGCCTGGACGGTAAAATAGTCAGAGGGCGTTCAGACGCTCGGCGGCCGCCAGCAGCGTCGACTCCTGTTTCGCAAAGCACAGGCGAATCAGCTTATGCGGGAAGGGATCGGCGCAAAACACCGACAGCGGGATGGCGGCAACGCCCGCCTCTTTGGTCAGCCACTGGCAAAAACTCACGTCGTCCAGATCGGAAATCGCGCTGTAGTCCGCCAGCAGGAAATAGGTGCCTTCGCTGGGCAAAATTTCCAGTCGGCTGCTGCTCAGGGCGTTCACAAACAGATCGCGGCGTGCGCGATAAAAGTCCGGTAACTGACGATAATGTTCGGGCTCGGCGCGTAACATATCCGCAATCGCCAGCTGCGCCGGGGTGTTAACCGCAAAGGTCAGATACTGATGCACTTTGCGCAGTTCCGCGCTGATGGCCGCCGGCGCGATGCAGTATCCCACCTTCCAGCCGGTCATGTGATAGGTCTTGCCAAACGACGACACCGCAATGGCGCGCTCGCGCAGCTCGGGATGCGCCAGCACGCTGGCGTGGCCCTCGGCGGCAAAACAGATGTGTTCGTACACTTCGTCGCTCAGAACGTAGATTTCGCGCTCCGCAATCGCCTGCCACAGGGCGGCAAAATCGGCTTTCTGCCAGACGGTCGCGGAGGGGTTGTGCGGCGTATTGAGGATCACCAGCCGGGTTTTGTCGCTCAGCAGCGCCGCAAAGGCCTGCCAGTCCGGGCGAAAATGCGGGGGTTGCAGCGCCACGCGTTTCACCACGCCGCCGGAAAGCTCTACCGCAGGCGCGTAGCTGTCGTAGCTCGGATCGAAACAAATCACCTCATCGCCGGTGCGCACCAGCGCGGTAATCGCGGCATACAGCGCCTCGGTCGCGCCCGCCATTACCGTAATCTCGCCGTTCGCATCGGGCTTGTAGCCATACAGTTCAGCCGTTTTATCAGCAATCGCCTCGCGCAGCGCCTGCGCGCCCGTCATGGGCGCATACTGGTTGGCCCCCTGCGCCACGTGATGCGCCAGACGCGCCTGTAAATACGCGGGGCCGTCAAAATCCGGGAAGCCTTGCGACAGATTGATGGCGTTGTACTGCTGCGCCAGGGCGCTCATCTGCGTGAAGATGGTAGTGCCGAGATTGGGAAGTTTACTCTCTGGAATCAACGGGTTATTGCTCATTGTGTCATGCCTGCTTGTAATACTTATGTTGCTGCCACTATAACACGATGTTAGTCTTTGGCAATCAAGACGCTTAGACGTCTAAACCATATCAATATTCCTGGCCGCGAGGGTAAAAGGAAATGACAGACAACCTGCAACTCACACAACTGGTCGACGCCTGCCGCTGGATCGGCGCCAAAGGCTGGGCACCCGCCACGGGCGGCAACATGTCGGTGCGCCAGGACAGCGCCCTGTGCTGGCTCAGCGAATCGGGCAAAGACAAAGGCAGCCTGACCACCGACGATTTCTTGCAGGTGGAGATAGCCACCAACCGCGCGCCGTCGGGCCGTAAGCCGTCGGCGGAAACCGGTCTGCACACGCTGATTTATCGCCTTTTCCCGGACGCCAACGCCGTGCTGCACGTCCATACCGTCAACGCCACCGTGCTGTCGCGCATCGTTAAATCGCCTGAACTGCACCTCAGCGGCTTCGAGATGCAAAAATCCCTCACCGGGCAGACCACGCATCTGGATACGGTGGCGATCCCGGTTTTCGACAACGATCAGGATATCGACGCCCTCGCCTTGCGCATTGCGGACTACGCGCGGGAGCGTACGCTCAATTATGGTTTTCTTCTGCGCGGGCATGGCTTAACCTGCTGGGGCCGCGATGTGGCGGAGGCTCGCCGCCATCTGGAAGGGCTGGAATTCTTATTTGAATGCGAAATGCGTTTACGACAACTGGAGAAAGTATGATTCGCGCGATTGTGACTGACATTGAAGGGACCACCAGCGATATCCGTTTTGTCCACGACGTGTTGTTCCCCTACGCGCGTGAGCGGCTGGCGGCCTTCGTGAACGCGCAGCAGTACGCCGAGCCGGTTAAATCAATCCTTGATAACCTGCGCGATGAAATCGGCAACCCGCACGCCAGCGTCAGCGAACTGATCGACGCGCTGTTTGCCTTTATGGATGAAGATCGTAAATCCACCGCGCTAAAAGCCTTGCAGGGCATTATCTGGCACGACGGCTACGTCAACGGCGATTTTACCGGCCATCTCTACCCGGACGTGCTGCCTTCGCTGGAGAAATGGAAAGCGCAAGGGATTGATCTCTATGTTTATTCCTCAGGCTCCGTCGCCGCACAAAAACTGTTATTTGGCTACAGCGATGAAGGTGATATTACTCATCTGTTCAGCGGCTATTTTGATACGCACATCGGCGCCAAGCGCGAGGTGAAGTCTTATCAGAACATTGCGGCGCATACCGGCATTGCCCCGTCGCAAATCCTGTTCTTGTCCGATATCCATCAGGAGCTGGACGCCGCCGAGCAGGCCGGTTTCCGCACCCTGCAACTGATTCGTGGTGATGATGATGGCGCAAGCCACCACCATCAGGTTCACCAGTTTGACGAGATTAACCCGGAGCAGATCCCTTCATGAGCGCATTAACGATTTATTCTGATAAAGACGCCAGCACGCCTCTGTGGCACGGCACCGACGCCGCCGACATCGCCCAACGGCTCAACGCCCAAGGCGTGCGTTTTGAACGCTGGGCCGCCGACCGCGATTTAGGTCGCGATCCTGCGCCAGACGCGGTGATCGACGCCTATCAACATGCGATCGACAAGCTTGTTGCGGAAAAAGGCTATCAGAGCTGGGACGTCATCAGCCTGCGCGCCGATAATCCGCAGAAAGAGGCGCTGCGCGCGAAGTTCCTGAACGAGCACACCCACGGCGAAGATGAAGTGCGCTTCTTCGTTGAAGGCGCGGGGCTGTTCTGCCTGCATATCGGCGACGAGGTGTATCAGGTGCTGTGCGAGAAAAACGATCTGATTTCCGTGCCGGCGGGCACGCCGCACTGGTTTGATATGGGGTCAGAGCCGAACTTCACGGCCATTCGTATATTTGATAACCCGGAGGGCTGGGTAGCGCAGTTCACCGGGGATGCGATTGCGGATGGGTATCCGCGTTTAGCCTGATCCTTTCTCCCTCTCCCGCGGGAGAGGGTCAGCGAGAGGGCATCAGGCCGCGCTCCCCCTAAAAACGCCCTTCATGACATCCTCCGGCCACACCACCCCGGTATCAAGCACCCACCCGCTAATCAGCGATGCGGGCGTAACGTCGAACGCCGGGTTAAATACCTTCGCATCTTCCGGCGCCCACTGCACCGCGCCAAAGCTCCCGGCGACGCCCGTCACTTCGCTGGCCGCGCGCTGTTCAATCGGGATCGCATCCCCGTTCGGGCAGGCCGGGTCGAGGGTGGTATGCGGCGCGGCGACGTAGAACGGGATGCCGTGGAATTTCGCCAGCACCGCCAGCGAGTAGGTGCCAATTTTATTCGCCACATCGCCGTTGGCGGCGATACGATCAGCCCCGACCCAGATCGCGTCCACCTGCCCTTTCGCCATCAGGCTGGCGGCCATGGAATCGGTTATCAACTGATAGGGTACGCCAAGCTCGCCGAGCTCCCATGCGGTCAGCCTGCCGCCCTGCAACAGCGGACGGGTTTCATCCACCCACACGTTGCTGACGTTCCCTTCCTGATGCGCACGGGCAATAACGCCCAGCGCCGTGCCCACGCCCGCCGTTGCCAGCCCACCGGTGTTGCAGTGGGTCAGCAGTCGGCTGCCGGGCTTCACCAGCGCGCTGCCCGCACGGGCGATGGCATCGCACAGCTGCTTATCCTCATCAATCAGGCGCAGCGCCTCAGCGGCCAGCGCCGGAACAAAATCCTCCTGCCAGAGCGCCTGCTTCATGCGATCGAGGTTGTTCATCAGGTTCACCGCCGTCGGACGCGCGGCGCGCAGGGTGTCCAGCGCCACGGCCAGCTCGTCGCGGCTGTTGCCGTTTTCCGCCAGCAGCGCCAGCAGCAGGCTGGCAGAGAGGCCAATAAGCGGCGCACCGCGCACACGAAGGGCGTGAATATGGCCGACCAGCGCCTCGACGGTACTGGCATCCAGCCAGCGTTTCTCCTGCGGAAGCGCCTGCTGATCGAGAATAAAGAGCTGATTCTCCGCCACCCGCAGGCTGGTCGTCTGTAATGTCTGCATGTCGTTAATTCTCTGTTGCGTTGTTGTAGCACATTGTGTCAGGATGAAGTTCAGATGTATAGACGTCTACATGTCTTTATTAGCAAATCAGTGAGGAACAGGCAATGTCGCAATACCGTACCTTTACCGCCCAGGACGCCGTGGAGTATGCAAAGCAGTTTGGCGGCCTTGATAAACCATCGTCACTGGTAGAGGCGCAGGAGGTGGGCGACGGCAACCTCAATCTGGTGTTTAAAATATTCGACAGCGCGGGCGTGAGCCGCATCATCGTCAAGCAGGCGCTGCCCTACGTGCGCTGCGTGGGCGAGTCCTGGCCGCTGACGCTGGATCGCGCGCGTCTTGAAGCAGAAACCCTGGTCGAGCATTACCGGCACAGCCCGCAGCACACCGTCAAAATTCACCACTTCGACCCGGAACTGGCGGTGATGGTGATGGAAGATCTGTCCAGCCATCAAATCTGGCGCGGCGAGCTGATTAAAAATCATTACTACCCGCAGGCCGCGCGTCAGCTGGGTGAATACCTCGCGCACGCGCTGTTCCACACCAGCGATTTTTACCTGCATCCGCACGACAAAAAGGCGCAGGTCGCGAAGTTCATTAACCCGGAGATGTGCGAGATCACCGAAGATCTGTTCTTCAACGATCCGTACCAGATCCACGAGCGCAATAACTACCCTGCCGAGCTGGAAAACGACGTGGCCGCCCTGCGCGATGACGCCCAGCTAAAAATCGCCGTGGCCTCTCTGAAGCACCGCTTCTTCTCCCAGGCCGAGGCGCTGCTGCACGGGGATATTCACAGCGGCTCGATATTCGTGGCGGACGGCAGCCTGAAGGCCATCGACGCGGAATTCGGCTACTTCGGCCCGATTGGCTTTGACGTGGGCACCGCCATCGGCAATCTGCTGCTGAACTTCTGCGGCCTGCCGGGGCATCTGGGCATTCGCGATGCCGCCGCCGCCCGCGAACAGCGACTGACCGATATTCAGGAGCTGTGGAATACCTTTGCGGAGCGCTTCCAGGCGCTGGCAACTGACAAAACCCGCGACGCGGCGCTCGGCGCACCGGGCTATGCCTCCGAATTCCTGAAAAAAGTGTGGCACGATGCGATTGGCTTCTGCGGTACCGAGCTGATCCGCCGCAGCGTGGGACTGTCTCACGTAGCGGATATCGACACCATTCAGGACGAGGCGATGCGCCACGCGTGTCTGCGCCATGCCATTACGCTTGGCAAGGCGCTGATTGTGGTTGCCGGGCGTATCGACAGCGTGGAAGAGCTGGTGGCACGGGTGCGTCAGTATAGTTGAGTGCCGTTTGTTTGCCCGGTGGCGCTGCGCTTACCGGGCCTACGGGTGCAAAATGTAGGCCGGGTAAGGCAGAGCCGCCACCCGGCAAAAACTCATCCCAAATACTCAATCACCGACAGCCCGCCGTTATAGTCCGTGCTGTAAATAATCCCCTGCGCATCCACAAACACGTCGCACGACTGGATCACCTGCGGGCGATTCGGCCGCGTGTCCATCATCCTCTGCGGCGCGGCGGGCACCAGCGCGCCGGTTTCCACCGGGCGATACGGGTTCGAAATGTCATACGCGCGAACGCCCGCGTTCTGGTAGGTGGCGAAAATCAGCGTGGAGCTGACAAAGCTCCCCGGCCGGTTCTCGTGCAGGTTATGCGGCCCGAAGTGCGCCCCTTTCGCCACGTAGTCGATTTCATCCGGCTGCGGGAAGGTGGAAATACTCACCGGGTTCGACGGCTCGCGGATATCAAACAGCCAGATGAGCTTCTCGCCGTCCTCCTGGTTATCAAGCACCGCTTCGTCCAGCACCACCAGCAGGTTGCGATCCGGCAGCGGCAGCGCGGTGTGCGTCCCGCCGCCAAACGGCGGGCTCCAGTTGCGATGGCTAATCAATTTAGGCTGCGTGCGGTCTTTTACGTCCAGCAGCGTCAGCCCGCCGTCGCGCCAGCTGCCGTAGGCGGTGTCGCCAGCGATAATCGCGTGATGCAGCGCGTAGCGTTTTCCTTCAGGCCAGTCTGGCTGTTCACCTTCGGCCTGATTCATGCCCGGCAGCCACCAGCGTCCCGCCACTTCCGGCTTACGCGGATCGGCAAGGTCGATGGTCAGGAAGATATAGTCAGTAAAGCCGTCAATCAGCGCCGAGACATAGGCCCAGCGCCCGCCGACGTACCAGATGCGGTGAATGCCGATGCCGTTCAGCGACAGAAAACCGATTTCACGCGGCCTGTCGGGGGTGGAGATATCAAACACCCGCAGCCCGGCGCTCCAGCCTTTGTCCTGCACGTCGCTGACGGTTTCGCCCACCTGACGGGTGTAATAGACCTTTTCATCGGCAAAGCGGGCATCGGCAAACAGATCCCGGGCGTTGATCACCAGCAGCAGGTCGTCGTGCGCCTGTAAATGCACGTTCCAGGTGCCGGGCGGCGCGGGAACATAGCCTGCCGGTTTTGGGTTTTTCGGGTCGCGCACGTCCACAATGGAAAAGCCCTGCGACACCATATGGCCGATATAGGCAAAACCACGATGCACCATCAGCTGCACGCCGTCCGGGCGACCGCCCTGATCGCTATGACCGATTAACCGCATATTGCGGCTGTATTCGGGGGTGGGTAATGCTGACATAGTGGATTCCTTTCGCCCGGTGGCGCTGCGCTTACCGGGCCTACGGGTGCAATATGTAGGCCGGGTAAGCGCAGCGCCACCCGGCAAGGGTTTATTTGTTTTTCGCTGCCAGCGTCGCAAACCACGGGGCGATAAAGTCTTCGGTCTGGCCCCAGCCAGGGATGATTTTGCCCAGCGTCGCCACGTTCACCGCGCCCGGCTGGGCGGTCAGCAGCGCCTGCGGGATCGCCGCCGCTTTAAAGTCATAGGTTGCCGGGGTGGCTTCACCCGCGATCTTATTGGCGATCAGACGCACGTTGGTGGCGCCAATCAGCTTCGGATCCACCGCCACGCTCACCTTCCACGGGCTGCCGGATTCGCGCATCAGCTGGAGATCCTGATTCGAGATATCGATGCTGTAGAGCTTAATTTCGGTGCGGCCGTTCTCTTTCAGGGCCTTATACGCGCCCTGGCTAAAGGCGTCCCAGGTTCCCCAGATAGCATCGATTTTGCCTTTCGGGTATTTCGCCAGGATAGCGCCCACCTTGTTGGCGGTATCGCCCTGCACGTCAGACGAGACCGCGCCGATGGACTCAAGCTCTTTGATGTCCGGATACTGTTTTTGCAGCTCTTTATAGGCCGCCTGACGACGCTCCATCGGCGGGAAGCCAGCCACCCACAGCTTGACGATATTGGCCTTGCCGTTGAAATCTTTTGCCAGCTGGCCGAAGGAGAGGTTGGTCAGAGAGGCGTCGTCCTGCTGGGTCACGGTCACGCCCGGGATCTCGCCGTTCACGGCGGTATCAAAGACCGACACCTTGATCCCGGCGTCCACGGCCTTCTTCACCAGCGCGGTGGAGTACGGATCGCGACCCTGAGAGAGAATAATCCCGTCGTATTTCTGGCCGATCGCCTGGTTCACAAAGTCCTGGAATTTGGCGTCATCGCCGTTGCTCAAAAAGGTGCTGACCTTAAAGCCAAGCTTTTTGCCCTCCTGGATCGCACCGGCGACAAACTGCGTGGTGTTGTCGTCCGAGCCGAGGTTGCGGATCACCGCGATGCGGATCGGCCCGTCATGATCGGCAATGGCCGCCGGAACCGGTGCAGGCGTTGCGGCAAAACCCGGCAGCGCGGTCAGCAGCCCTAAAGCCACCAGAGAGAGTGCGATTTTTTTCATTCTGTTATCCCGTTGTGTTGTTTTAAATGGTTAACGTTTTTGTATGTAGGTAATCGCCAGCGCCACGGCGAGCACCAGCCCTTTTATAATGTCCATCGCGTAATAGGGCACCGAGAGCATCACCAGCCCGTTCGACAGCACGCCCAGAATCACCGCCCCGACCAGCGTCCCCAGCGCGTTCGGCTTGCCGGAGCCTGCCAGCGAAAAGCCGATCCACGCTGCCGCGACCGCGTCCATCAGATAGCCCCCGCCCGCGTTCACCTGCGACGAGCCAATGCGCGAGGCGAGCAAGATCCCGCCCAGCCCCGCCAGCAGGGAGGCAATCACGTAGGCCGCCACCTTGTAGCGGGTGGTGCGAATGCCGGAGAGGCGCGCCGCCTCCGGGTTCCCGCCGATGGCGTACATGCGGCGGCCGTGGGTGGTCAGGGACAGCCCAAGCTGCGCCACAATCGTGACGACCAGCATGATGATGACAATCGTCGGCACCTGCCCCAGCAGGCTGAACGCCGCCGGGATGGTGCCTTCCGCCATGTCCCCGCTCGGCAGCACCATGTTTTCGGTGATCGAGCCGCCGTAGCTGTAGGTCATCGCCACGCCCTGGATCACAAACAGGCTGGCAAGGGTCGCGAGCATGTCCGGAATGCGCAGGATGACGATCAGAAAGGCGTTAAACAGCCCCACCAGCGAACAGAGCGCCAGGGTAATTACGATCGACTCGGTCGTGCCGAAGCCGTGCCAGACGAACAGCGACACCACCAGCGCGTTCGCCAGCGACGCCGTTGACCCCACCGAGAGATCGAACCCGCCGATGGTCAGCGAAATCGACACGCCGACGGCAATCACCGTCACGATGGCGATGGAGCGCAGGATGTTGATGATGTTGTTCGGATCGAGGAAGTTGTCCGACGCCAGGCCAAAGACGGCCACCAGCGCGACGACGGTCAGCAACATGCCCCACTTGTAGAGAAAATCGAAAATCTGCTGACGGCCAGACGCCGCCGCATTAACTGAAAGGGCCTTGCTCACGACGCCGTTCCTCCGGTTGAATAATAAAGTAGTGTCTCTTCCCGGGCCTCGGCCCCGGCGATTTCCGCCACGATCCGCCCGTCCCACAGCACGCAGATGCGGTCGCACAGCCCCACCAGCTCGGCAAACTCGCCGGAGGCGTAAATCACCCCTTTGCCCTCGCGCGCCAGGCCGTCGATCAGCTGGAACAGGTCAGTTTTCGCTTTTACGTCCACGCCTTTGGTCGGCTCGTCAAAAATCAGCACGCTGGCGTCGTTGCGCAGCCATTTACCGATAGCGACTTTTTGCTGGTTCCCGCCGGACAGACGACGTAACACCTGCCCCGGCCCGCGGGCGCGCACGCCGACTCTGGCAATCACCTCCTCCGCCCAGCGCCACGCCTGACGATGCCCGAACAGGCTCCAGCGCGAGAAGCTGCTATCGGCGCTCACCGAGAGGTTCATGCTCACCTGCTCGTCGATAAAAATGCCCTCTTTGCGCCGCTCCTCCGGCACCAGCGCCAGCCCGCGCAGCACCGAGTCAGCCGGGTCGCGCGGTTTCCACGGCTGATGATTCAGCTCACCGCCTGCCACCCGGCTTTTGATCGCGCCGAACAGCGCCTTGCAGAGTTCGGTTTTCCCCGCGCCCGCCAGCCCGGCAATGCCGAGAATTTCGCCTTTACGCAGGTGCAGGGAGATATCCTTGAGCAGCGCGTCGTCGTGCAAACCCTCTACGCGCAGCAGCGTTTCGTCGCTGTGGGGCGGACGCGCGGGCGGGTAGATATCGCTCAGCTCGTGGCCGAGCATTTTCTCGACAATCTCTTCGCCGCTGAGATCCGCCATCGGGCCGGACTCAATCAGCTTGCCGTCGCGCAGCACCGTTAGGGTGTCGCAGATGGCTTTTAATTCATGGATGCGGTGGGAGATAAACACCACGCCGATCCCCTGCTGTTGCAGGCGTTTCACCACCGTAAACAGGCGCTCGCTTTCGTGGGCGTCCAGCGGCGCGGTCGGCTCGTCGAGGATCAGAAACCGGCAGTGATGCGACAGCGCGCGCGCCAGCAGGATCTGCTGCTTTTCGGCAAGCGAACAGCCGTCAATTGAACGGCGCACGTCCAGCGACACGTCCAGCTGGGCCAGCGCCTGTCGCGCCTGCTGGCGGATCGCCCCCCAGCGGTAGCGGTGTCCCGGCTGCGCCAGATCATCGAGCATGATGTTTTCGGCAATGCTCAGGCCCGGAATAAGCGCCACGTCCACCTCCTGCTGCACCAGATGAATACCGAGCAGCCTGGCGTCGCGCGGTTCCCGGATCGTCACCGGCTGGTTATTAATGCAGATCTCACCCTCATAGTGGGCGTGCGTGCCGCACAGCACCGCCATCAGCGTCGATTTTCCGGCGCCGTTTGCCCCGGTCAGCGCGTGGACGCTTCCGCCGCTTAGCGTAAAGTCCACGCGCGACAGCGCCTGAAAGCCGGAAAAGGCCAGGCTGATACCGCGCATCTCAAGGCGACTGGAAACCATCCGCGTAAATCCTTCATAACTCTTCTGATTTATCGAATTTTTCACAGCTGTGGTTGACTGACAACGACGGAAAAGGCATAAGATAAAGCGAAATATTATTAGCCATCCGGATGTCCAGACATAACATCGGGTTAGCGCTTGCTAAAAAAAGGACAACACCATGAGCAACACCGATATCCGCGTCGTGCCTGGCCCGGCGAACTACTTTTCCCATCCCGGAAGCCTTGCGCATCTGAACGAATTTTTTACCCCTGAGCAGCTTTCCCGCGCGGTGTGGATCTACGGCGAACGCGCCATCGAAGGCGCGCGCCCCTTCCTGCCGGAGAGCTTTAACGCGCCGGGCGCGAAGCATCTGCTGTTTAAGGGCCACTGTAGCGAACGGGACGTCACCCAGCTGGTGAACGCGTCCGGCAGCGAGGCCAGCGTGGTGATTGGCGTGGGCGGCGGCGCGGTGATGGATACGGTTAAGGCCGTGGCGCGTCGTTTAGGGGTGCCGTTTGTCGGTATTCCCACCGTCGCGGCCACCTGCGCGGCGTGGACGCCGCTCTCCGTCTGGTATAACGATGCGGGCCAGGCGTTGCAGTTTGAGATTTTCGACGACGCTAATTTCCTGGTGCTGGTGGAGCCTCACATCATCCTTAACGCCCCGGCGGAATACCTGCTGGCGGGCATTGGCGACACGCTGGCGAAGTGGTACGAAGCGGTGGTGCTGGCGCCCGAGCCGCAGCATCTGCCGCTGACCGTGCGCCTGGGCATTAACGGCGCGCTGGCCATTCGCGACGTGCTGCTGGCGAGCAGCGAACAGGCGCTGGCCGACCAGAAGCGCGGCGAAGAGACCCAGGCGTTCCGGGACGTCGTCGACGCGATTATCGCCGGTGGCGGCATGGTGGGCGGGCTGGGCGAACGCTATACCCGCGTGGCGGCGGCGCATGCGGTGCATAACGGTTTAACCGTCCTGCCGCAAACCGAAAAATACCTGCACGGCACCAAGGTGGCCTACGGCATTCTGGTGCAGAGCGCCCTGCTCGGTCAGGACGACGTGCTGGCGCAGCTGGTCGCGGCCTATGAGCGTTTTAATCTGCCGACAACGCTTCGCGAGCTGGAGGTGGATATTCATCATGATGCAGAGCTGGACAGGGTTATCGCCCACACCCTGCGCCCGGTGGAGTCGATTCACTATCTGCCTGTCGAACTCAGCCCGGCGGTTCTGCGCGCCGCGTTTGAGAAGGTGGAATACTTCAGCCGCTGATCGCGCCGACCGTCTATACCTAATGATGATTCTCATCACTCTCGCAACGAGGTCATCATGCAGATCGATTTAACAGGTAAAAAGGCGCTGGTAACCGGCGCCAGCCGTGGGCTGGGTCGGGCAATTGCGCTGGCGCTGGCCGGGGCCGGTGCCGATGTCGTTATCACCTATGAAAAATCCGCCGACAAAGCGCAGGCGGTTGCCGATGAAATTAAGGCGCTTGGACGGCACGGTGAAGCAGTGCAGGCCGACAGCGCCAGCGCGGAGGCGATTCAGGATGCGGTCACCCATGCGGCGCGCGCCCTCGGCGGGCTGGATATTCTGGTCAATAACGCCGGGATTGCGCGCAGCGGCCCGCTGGAGGCCATGACCCTCGCGGATATCGACGCCCTGATCAACGTTAATATTCGCGGCGTCGTTATCGCCACCCAGGCGGCGCTGGCGCACCTCTCTGACGGCGGGCGCATTATCAACATCGGCAGCTGTCTGGCTAACCGCGTTGCCCAGCCCAATATCGCCGTCTATTCGATGACCAAATCTGCGCTTAACTCTCTGACCCGGGGTCTGGCCCGCGATCTGGGGCCGCGCGGCATCACCGTAAACCTGGTGCATCCCGGCCCGACCAACAGCGACATGAACCCGGAGGACGGTGAACAGGCCGACTCCCAGCGTCAGCTGATCGCCATTGGACATTACGGCCAGCCGGATGACGTGGCGGCAGCGGTGCTGTTTCTCGCCAGCCCGCTTGCCGGGCAGATCTCCGGTACGGGTCTGGACGTGGACGGCGGGCTGAACGCCTGAAGGCCGATCGCACTTTTTCTGCACGCCTCTGTCGCCCGGAAGAGGCGTTTTCGAGCCGCCTCGACGGTTTGCGTTTTGCCTCTTTTACCCGCAGATTCCCTGCTCTACAGTGCGACATAAGAAATTCGGAATTTATCTAATAGTCTTATTATTTCCTTATATTTCGTGTGGGCGTACAGTGGAGGTACGGATGAAGATTGTCTGGTCAAAAACGGCAGAGAAAGAGTTTTCCAAAATCGATGGCCGATTTCAGCGAAGAATCAAAGCAAAACTTGCTGCGCTGGACGATCGCTCAGCTCCCCGGCCCGATATCAAAAGAATATCGGCAACAGAAAATCATTTCCGACTACGCGTGGGCGATTACCGCATTCTGATTACACTTCGGGACGATCCCGATAACCATTGTTATGTTTTGGCCGTCAAGCGCAGAACATCAACGACCTACCTTCACGAGGAGAAAGCTCCCTATGGCTGTTCAGCTAATTAAGGACGATGACGGGAAAGCGCAGTACGTCGTTATTCCCTATGATGAATACTTTCGTATGTGCTTACAGATGGCAGAAATCGACGACGAAACCGACGATGATCTAGAGGACATTGAAGTCGAACACGATTGTTATGATGACGTAGGATTACCTGGTGAAGTGTGCGACGTCATGCATAACGAGAACGTCAGCCTTCAGGCCGCCTGGCGCATTCTGCGCGGCATGTCCCAGCAGGAAGTGGCGGATAAACTCGGCATCACCCAGTCCGCCGTATCACAGCTTGAAGCCCTGGACTCCCGCCCGCAAAAACGGACCCGCGAAAAACTGGCGGCTATCTACGGCTGTCAGCAGGAGCAGATTAGCCTCTACTTACCGAAAGAGGGTTAACAGCACTTCGCCCCGCCTTTACCGCCGTAGCGCGCGTCCTGGCGGTCGCGGAAAAATTCTTCGTAGGTCATCGGCGTCTGGTCAGGATGGTTGACGCGCATGTGTTCGACATAGTTGTCGTAGTCCGGTACGCCAATCATCATTTTGGCGGCCTGGCCTAAGTATTTACCGGCTTTGGAAAGGGTGTCGAACATAATCAGTTTCTCGCTTGTTTCCCCTCACCCCGGCCCTCTCCCAAAGGGAGAGGGGGGATAAGAAATGTAGGCCGGGTAAGCGCTAGCGCCACCCGGCACATAATTAATGCGCCCCTTTGGCCTGGGTCACGATCTCGTCCAGGTTTTCAGGCATTGGCTCATACGGTGTCTCTTTCGCCGTCGGCTTGTCCTCTTTCAGCGCCGCCAGCGCGGTTTTGATTGAGAACACCGCCAGCACCACCACAACCACCATAAAGAAGATGGTCAGGCCTGCATCCAGTCGGTTGTTAAAGACCAGCTGCGACAGCTGCGACTCCGTATATTGCGCCGGGATTTTACCGCTGTCGATCATTGCCTGGAATTTATTAGCGATAGCCAGGAAGCCCACTTTGTTATCCGGGCTGAAGGCTTTCTGCCAGCCGGCGGTCAGCGTACAGATCAGCAGCCACGCGGTCGGGACGAGTGCCACCCAGGCGTAACGCTGGCGCTTCATCTTGAACAGCACCACGGCGCAGAGCATCAGCGCCATCCCTGCCAGCATCTGGTTCGCAATGCCGAACAGCGGCCACAGGGTATTGATGCCGCCGAGCGGGTCCACCACGCCTTGATGGAGGAAATATCCCCACGCCAGCACGCACAGGGCGGTCGCCAGCAGGTTGGCCGGGAGCGAGTCGGTCCGCTTCAGGTTCGGGGAGATCACCCCCAGCAGATCCTGGAGCATAAAGCGCGCCGCGCGGGTCCCCGCATCCACCGCCGTCAGGATAAACAGCGCTTCAAACAGAATGGCGAAGTGATACCAGAACGAAACGTCCATCAGCCCGCCCAGCGCACCGTGCAGAATGTAGGCCATACCGACCGCCAGCGTTGGCGCACCGCCCGCGCGGGAGATGATCGACTGCTCGCCCACTTCGTTAGCGATATGGGTCAGCGTTTCTGGGGTAATGGCAAAGCCCCAGCCGCTCACCACCTGCGCGGCAGAGGCCACCACGTCAACGGTTCCGGCCGGTGCCAGCACCGCCATCGGGCTGTTCATCGCAAAGTAAACGCCCGGATCGATGATGCAGGCGGAGACCAGCGCCATAATCGCCACGAAGGATTCCATCAACATGCCGCCGTAGCCAATCAGGCAGGCCTGATTTTCATTCGCCAGCATCTTCGGCGTAGTGCCGGAGGCGATCAGCGCGTGGAAGCCCGACACCGCCCCGCAGGCGATGGTGATAAACAGGAACGGGAACAGGTTGCCGGTCCAGACCGGGCCGGTGCCGTCAATAAACTTGGTCAGCGCCGGCATGGTCAGGGTTGGGCGCATGATCAGAATGCCTATCGCCAGCCCGACGATGGTGCCGATTTTCAGGAAGGTCGAGAGGTAGTCACGCGGAGCCAGCAGCAGCCACACCGGCAGCACCGCCGCCACGAAGCCGTAGCCCACCAGCATCCAGGTAAGCTGCACACCGGTGAAGTCGAAGAACGGTGCCCAGGTCGGGCTTTCCGCCACCCAGCCGCCGGAGATAATCGCGAACACCAGGAAGACCAGGCCAATCACCGACACTTCGCCAATGCGCCCCGGGCGCAGATAGCGAATGTAGATCCCCATAAACAGCGCCAGCGGAATGGTAAAGGCCACGGTGTAGGTTCCCCACGGGCTGTGGGTCAGCGCTTTCACCACGATCATCGCCAGTACCGCGAGGATGATCACCATGATCATAAAGGTCGCCACCAGCGCAATCACCCCGGCGGTCGCCCCCATCTCCTCTTTGACCAGTTCGCCCAGCGAGCGACCGTCGCGACGGGTCGAGACAAACAGCACCATAAAGTCCTGCACCGCCCCGGCCAGCACCACGCCCGCGAGGATCCAGATCATCCCCGGCAGATAGCCCATCTGCGCCGCCAGCACCGGTCCCACCAGCGGGCCTGCCCCGGCAATCGCCGCAAAATGGTGACCGAACAGCACTTTTTTGTCGGTCGGCACATAGTCCAGACCGTCGTTATGGCGAACCGCAGGCGTCATGCGCGTGGCGTCCACCGCCAGCACGGTTTTGGCGATATAGCGCCCGTAAAAGCGATAGGCGATGAGATAGATGCAGACGGAGGCAACGACAATCCACAGCGCGTTGATCTGCTCCCCCCGGTTGAGGGCGATGTAGCCCAGAGCGAATGCCCCCACAACGGAGAGCACGGCCCATGTTAGGTATTTCCCTGAGTTGTTCATAGTGGTGATCCGTTGTCGAGAAACAGTGAATGTTACATTTTGTTTCTAGAACACCGCTTAAAATTTAACAACTCCGAAACGCAATAATGCGTGGTCAAACCAGACATTTACACCACATTGTTAAGCCGATCACTTTGATCTGCCTGACTTACCCCAGCACCATCGTACTCAACCGGCAGGTGCAGCATCGCCGTCCCTGCTCGTCAAATATCACAATCTCCCAGCTCTGGCTGGTGCGCCCCAGATGCAGCGGCTGGCACACGCCGCGCACTTTGCCCTGCGACACCGCCCGGTGATGGGTGGCGTTAAGCTCAGTCCCGACCACGTTCTGCCCGTCGCGGGTCATCAGAAATCCGGCCATCGACCCCAGGGTTTCCGCCAGCGCGGCGGACGCCCCGCCGTGCAGCAGGCCAAAGGGCTGATGGGTCCGCGCATCCACCGGCATTTCCGCTTCCAGGATGTCGTCGCCGAGGCGCGTATAGACGATGCCCAGATGCGCCACCATGGTGTTCAGGCTGGTGGCGTTCAGTTCCTCAAGCGTCAGGTGGCGTTTCCAGATCATCTACGCCCCCAGCGTGGAGCCGCCGTCCACCACGATATCCTGCAAGGTGATATGGCCGGCGGCGTCGGAAGCAAGGAACAGGATGGTGCTGGCAATCTCCTGCGGACGGGCGATTTTACCCAGCGGAATGCCGAGCTTGAACTGCTCGCCAAAGCCGCGAATGCGCTGCTGTTCGGCATCGTCGCTTTTCCACAGGGTACGCTGCATATCGGTATCGGTGGAGCCAGGCGACACCAGGTTACAGCGCACGCCGCTGCCCGCCAGCTCAAGTCCGACGGTCAGCGCCAGGCTTTTGAGCGCCGCTTTCGACGCGCCGTAGGCGCTCATGCCGATGCGCGGAGTGTGGGCCGCGTCAGACGCGACCGTCACAATCGCCCCGCCCTGCTGGCGACGGAACTGGCCCATCGTCTGCTGGAACAGGTTAAACGCCCCGCCCACGTTGACCGCGAAGGTCTGCTGCCAGTCCTCCTGCGAAAGCTGCTCGGTTGCGCCCATGCGCAAAATACCCGCCGCGTTCACCAGCACGTCCAGACGCTCAACGGAACCCAGCACCCGCCCGCACACCTCGCGGACCTGCGCACTGTCCGCCACGTCCAGCGTTTCGGTGGCAAACGGGTAGTCCGCGTGCGGAAACGCCAGGTCGAACCCGGTCACCGTCGCGCCCGCCTCGACAAACGCCAGCGCGGTGGCGTAGCCAATCCCTTTACCCGCCCCCGTTACCCAGACGGTTTTGCCGGAAAAATCAAATCCCATCACTTCACCTCGCGGGACAGCAGCGCCCACCAGGCGTCGAGGGTCGGATTTTTCGCCAGCATCACGAAGTCGATATCGCCGTGCACTTTGCGCCAGCGGGCGGCCAGCGCCATCATGCGCACCGAATCCAGACCGTAGTCGATCAGGTTTTCGTCATCCATCGGCTCGTCGGACTCGTCCAGCAGCGGCAGGATCAGCTCGCGCAGCGCCGCTTTAGACGCAGGAACGGACGGCAGCAGTTCGTCGGTCATCACCACGCGACCGGAGCGGCCGGCCACGTAGTTAAGCGACATCAGGTGCTCGTCGCGGGTGAAATCCGCCAGCGCGTCGGCGATAAAGAAGGGTTTGATGTCGCGCATAAAGGCGTCGGTGGCGGTGGTCATGCAGCCGATGTGGGCGTACACGCCGGTGATCAGCAGCTGATTACGCCCGGTCTCTTTGAGCATCTGCTCCAGCGGCGAACGGTGGAAGGCGCTGTAGCGCCATTTAACCAGCACGGTGTCGGCTTCGTCCGGAGCCAGCTCCGCCACGATGCGCTGCTGCTCCGGCGAGCGGGTCAGACCCGGCCCCCACATGTCGTTCAGCAGGGCGCGGTCTTCATCGCTCTGCTCTTTTGGCTGAGCGGTGTAGTAAACCGGAATGTTGTGTTCTTTGCAGTACGCGCGCAGTTTCGCGATGTTCGCCACCACCTGCTGCATCATCGCGCTGTTTTCGCCCCAGAAGTTGAGGAAATACTCCTGCATATCGTGGATCAACAGCGCCGCGCGCTCCGGCTCGAACGCCCAGTTCACTTTGTTATTCGGCAGCTCTGCGGCGGTTGGCAGGGCGTAGGCGGTTAATTTTGGAATAGCCATGTTCGTGTTCCTCAGCCCTGGGCGCGTTCAGCCAGCCACAGGCGCAACTTTTTCTTATCGACTTTGCCGACCGGGGTCAGCGGAAGGGCTTCAACGCTCTCGACGCGGTCCGGCAGTTTGAATTCCGCCACCCCCTGCTCGCGCAGGAAACGGCGCACTTCCACCGCGCGCAGAGGCTGTTTCACCACCAGATAGGCGCAGCTTTTTTCACCCAGCAGGGTGTCTTCCATGCTCACCAGCGCGACGTGGATCACCGACGGATGGCGCAGGAGCAGGTTTTCGATCTCCTCGGCGGCAATCTTCTCGCCGCCCCGGTTGATCTGATCTTTCTCACGCCCCTGCACGGTGATGTAGCCCTGCTCGTCGATGGCGATCAGATCGCCGGAGCAGTAAAAACCGTTCGCATCGAAGGCGCTGGCGTTGTGCTCCGGGCTGTTGAAATAGCCGCGGAAGGTGTACGGCCCGCGCGTCATCAGGCGCCCCACTTCCCCGCGCGGCAGCGGATTGCCGTTTTCATCGGCGACCCACACCTCGTCGTCCGGACACATCGGACGCCCCTGGGTGTTGATGATGCGCTCCGGGGTATCGTCGAGGGCGGTGTAGTTCACCAGCCCTTCCGCCATGCCAAACACCTGCTGGAGCTGACAGCCGATCTCCGCCGGAATACGCGCCGCCAGGGTCGCCGACAGGCGCGCACCGCCCACCTGAAGGAGCTTCAGGGACTGAAGCTGCGCGTTCCCGGCCCCTTCAGCAATCGCCTGAAGCCACAGGCTCACCGCAGGCGGCACCAGCGAGGTGACATTAATCTGATGCTTTTCGATCAGCGGGAAGCAGAGCGTGGCGCTCGGATCGTGGGCCAGCACCACGCAGCCGCCCGCCGTAAAGATGCCCAGCGAGCCCGGCGAACTCATGGCGTAGTTGTGCGCGGCAGGCAGCGCGTTCAGATAGCGCGTGTCGGCGGTAATCCCGCAAATCTCGTTACTGCGGCGAATGCTGTAGTCGTAGTCGTTGTGCGTGCGCGGAATGAGCTTCGGCGTGCCGGTGCTGCCGCCGGAGAGCTGGAAGAAGGCCACTTCGTCGGCGGGCGTCGGGTTCGGGATGAAATTATCCGCCGGGCGGTCAATGGCCGCCTCCAGCGCGTGCTCGCCGCGATCGCCGCGCAGCAGCACCGCGCGCACCGAGCGGTGCTCGTTCACAAAGGCATTGAGGAAATCATCCCCGGCGAACAGGGCGTGGTCGCGATCGGCAACCAGCAGCGCGGGCTTGATCTGCGCGGCGTAGGCGTTGAGCTCGCTGCGCTGATGGCTAAAGAGCGCGTTGACGGGTGCAATGCCCGCCTGCAACAGGGCGAAGAAGGTGATGTAAAACTCGGCCACGTTGCCAAGCTGCACCAGCGCCGTATCGCCGCGCTTCAGCCCCTGCGCCTGTAAAGACGACGCGAGGTTATCCACGGCCCGATTAAACTGGCGATAGGTAAACTGCCGCTCGCCGTCGATAATCGCCACGGCATCGTTGTTCGCGTGGCGGGTCAGAATGTCGGTCAGCGGGCGATCCAGCCAGTAGCCTTTTTCACGGTAGCGGCGGGCAAAGTCGTCCGGCCAGCGGGTAAAGGGAACGGTCATAATAATTCCTCAGTGCAGGCCAAAAACGTTCAGCATGGTGGAGAGCTTCACGCCCGTTTCGCGCCACTCGCCTACCGGAGAGGAGGCCGGGACAATGCCCGCACCGGCAAACAGACGGACGTGGTTTTCGTGCAGGCGCGCGCACCGGATGGTGACCACCCACTCGCCGTTGCCTTCGCTGTCGCACCAGCCGACGATGCCGCCGAACAGTTCGCGATCGAACGGCTCCAGTTCAGCAATCAGCTGTTTCGCCGCCTGATGCGGGAAACCGCTCAGCGCAGGGGTTGGGTGCAGCAGGCAGGCGAGCGTCAGCGCGTTTTCATGTTCACGCGCTTCCCCTTCAACCGGGGTCGCCAGATGCCAGAGCGTTGGGGTGGTAATGAGCTGCGGCGAGGACGGCATAGTCAGCCGATGGCTGCGCGGCGCAAGGACGGCCTTCATCGCCTGCGTCACCAGGTCGTGCTCGTGGCGATCTTTTTCCGAGGCCAGCAGCTTATTGCCCGCCTCCCTGTCCAGCACGTCGTCCGGCTGACGGCGCGCGGAGCCCGCCAGCGGCAGCGAGCTAAAGCGGGCGCCGTCTTTACGCAGCAGCAGCTCCGGGCTTGCGCCGAGCAGGACGCCGCCGTCTTCCAGCGGAACGTGGAAGTTAAAGCTTGCCGGGTTCTGGGCAATCAGCCGCTCCAGCAGGGCGCTGCCATTGATTTTCTCTTCGGTGGCGATTTCGATCAGGCGCGACAGCACCACTTTGTTGACCTGCGGCGTGGCGGTCAGCTTTGCCGCGCGCGCCACCATCTCTTCAAAGACGGGCTGCTGCGGGATTTCCGTGCGGCTTTGTACGGTCAGCGTCTGCGCATTCGCGCGATAGCGGGCCGACTGCTGACGCGCCGGGCGGGAGAAGGACTCCCAGCTTTGCGGAATAAACAGGGACGACGGCTGGCGGGTATCAAACGGAATGGCCCCGACCATAATCGGCCTGGCGATACCGCTGGCTTTTGCGTTCTGGAACGCCTGAGTAAGCTTTTGCTGGAAGGTGCCGGTCGGATCGTCGCCGCCAGCGGCGGATTCAGAAAAGCGGGCAAAACAGCCTGACGTGGTAAAACTGCGATAGGGCGACATAAAGAAAAAGCTGTCTGGTTGCAGCAGGGTCGCGGTGTGCTGGATGTCCTCAGCCAATGACGTATCCATATCATCCTCCTCAAAATGATAAAAGCAGTAATAATGATTATCATTTATATTTTCGACGGCTAACCTAATCGCACAACGCCCCGGTGTCAACCGCCTGCCCCACAACTTCTTCCACTAACGCTTGCATCCCCGTGCGGCAATCATGAAAATGAGAAGCATTAACTTCAACAAAAACAGGATGCCGCTTTGTGAAACCCTCCGCTTTTAGCCGTAACACCCTGCTTTTCATGGGACTTTTTGTTTTAGGACTTACCTCAGCCCTCGCCGCCGACTGGCCGCGCCAGGTGAAGGACAGCCACGGCGTCCACACGCTTGAGAGCAAACCAACGCGTATTGTCTCGACCAGCGTGACCTTAACCGGCTCGCTGCTGGCGATTGACGCCCCGGTGATCGCCAGCGGTGCAACCACCCCAAACAACCGCGTGGCGGACGCGCAGGGCTTTTTACGCCAGTGGGGCGATATCGCGAAAGAGCGCAAGCTGACGCGGCTGTACATCGGCGAGCCGAGCGCCGAAGCGGTGGCGGCGCAGATGCCGGATCTGATCCTCATCAGCGCCACCGGCGGGGATTCCGCGCTGGCGCTTTACGATCAGCTGTCGGCCATTGCCCCTACGCTGGTGATTAACTACGACGACAAAAGCTGGCAGGAGCTGCTGACCCAGCTGGGGACGATGACCGGGCAGGAGAAGCAGGCCAGCGCGCGCATTGCGGCGTTTGACCAGCAGCTTGCGCAGGTGAAAAAGCAGATGAAACTGCCGCCGCAGCCGGTGAACGCCATCGTCTATACCGCCGCCGCGCACAGCGCCAACCTGTGGACCGCCGAATCCGCGCAGGGCAAGCTGCTGCACCAGCTGGGCTTTACCCTCGCCGATCTGCCCGCCGGGCTGCACACCTCGCAAAGCCAGGGCAAACGCCATGACATTATTCAGCTGGGTGGTGAAAACCTGGCGACGGGCTTGAACGGCGAAGGGCTGTTCGTGTTTGCCGGAGATGAAAAAGACGTGGAGGCGATTTACGCCAACCCGCTGCTGTCGCACCTGCCTGCGGTGCAGAACAAACGCGTCTGGGCACTGGGCACCGAGACTTTCCGCCTGGATTATTACAGCGCCACGCGGGTGTTGCAGCGTTTAGAGGCCATTTTTAAATAATTACTGCGCCCGGTGGCGCTTCGCTTACCGGGCCTACGGGTGCTCGGTTTTCTCCCTCTCCCTGTGGGTGAGGGCGAGGTAAAGTGTTTTCTCCCTCTCCCTGTGGGAGAGGGCCGGGGTGAGGGCATCAGGCCGCACCGTCGTTAAACACAACCTCCTGCCTGAACCGCCGTAACTCCACCAGCACCAACAACAAAATCCCCCCAACAACGGCTAACGCAAACCCGCTGCTGCTCGCCGACGCCACCGGGGTCATCATCGCCCCCAGCCCGCCTAAAATCGCCGCGCCGATGGCGTCGCCCGTCACGTTCTGCGCCGTCCACAGGCCGTTGATGCGCCCGAGCATCCCCTCCGGGGTTTGCGTCTGGATCAGGGTGTACTGCAACAGCGAACTGATCGCGCTCAGCCAGCCGAAAATCACCAGGCACAGCACGCCCAGCGCCCAAACCGGCATCAGGCTAAAGAAGGCGATGGCGATAAACGACGCCAGCGTCGCCAGCAGCATAATCAGCCCCGGACGCGCGCTCTGCGCCAGGGTGCCGCTGGTCAGCGCGCCAAAGGCTGCCCCCAGCGGAATGGCGGCGTAGAGAATGCCGATTTCCGAGGCGCTCATCTGCCACTCCCCCGCCAGCGCCGGGTAGAGCACGCGCACCGCGCTCGCCATCGTCAGCAAGCCGCCGAGCAGGGCAATGCCGCCAATTAGCGGATTGCTGAACAGAAAACGAATCGCCGCCATCAGCGATTTCAGCGGATGCTCGCGCTGCTGCGGCGGAGGCGGCAACAGCGGCAGGCGCAGCAGCGTTAAGGTGGTGATAAACGTCCCTGCCGCCGCCAGGCCGTAGTTCCACGCCACGTTGCCGGTGGCGAGCAACAGCCCCCCGACCATCGGTGAAATCACCGAACCCAGACGCACGGTCAGCATGGTGATCCCGCCTGCCTGCATCAGATTTTCGCGCCCCACCAGCGCGGGCGTTGCCGCCAGCAGCGCCGTGACCCCAATCGAGGCAAAAAAGCCGTCCCACAGCCCCAGCGCATAAATCGCGATCAACGAGGGTTCCGGCAGCATGGCGTTCAGGCATAGGCCGACAAACCCCACGCCGCAGGTGCCGCGCGCGATTAAAATCAGCTTCTTGCGCTCGTAACGATCCGCCAGCACGCCGCCGACCATCAGGCCGATAAACATCGCCCCGCCGGTTAGGGTGACGGAAAGCCCCACCAGCCAGCTGGAGTGGGTCATGCTCTGAATTTGTACCGGGACGGCCACGCCGAGCAGGCCGAGAGAGAGGATCGAGATAAAGCGAGCGATAAACACGGCGCGAAATGCCGGGTGCGTTTTCAGCAGGCTGAGGTTAAGCAGCCAGGATTTTTGATTCATGACAAGGCCTTGAGACTAACGATCTACCATTTCCATGGCGGCACATGCTAACATAGCCAAATAAGATAGATAACGATAATTACTATCATTATCAAATCATGGACGTTGCTATGTCGTTTTCCTCTTCTGCCGTGCGCGCCCTTGCCGTGCCCGTGCTGTTATTGCTGTTGATCCTGGCGATTGCCCTCAGCCTGCTGGTTGGCGCGAAACCGCTGCCCGCCTCCGTTATTGTCGATGCGCTCTCCGGCACCTGCCAGAGCGCCGACTGCACCATCGTGCTCGACGCCCGCCTGCCCCGCACCTTAGCCGGATTACTGGCCGGGGGCGCGCTCGGCCTTGCCGGGGCGTTGATGCAAACCCTCACCCGCAACCCGCTCGCCGACCCCGGCATTCTGGGGGTGAATAGCGGCGCCAGCTTCGCCATTGTGCTCGGCGCGGCGCTGTTTGGTTTTACCTCCCCGTCGGAACAATTGGTGATGGCCTTTTGCGGCGCGCTGGCGGCCTCGCTGGTGGTCGCCTTTACCGGCAGCCAGGGCGGCGGGCAGCTAAGCCCGGTGCGCCTGACCCTGGCGGGCGTCGCCCTTGCCGCGGTGCTTGAAGGCTTAACCAACGGTATCGCCCTGCTCAACCCGGACGTGTACGACCAGCTGCGCTTCTGGCAGGCGGGCTCGCTGGATATCCGCACCCTCACGACCTTAAAGACGGTGCTGATCCCGGTCACGATCGCCGCCGCGGTGGCGCTGTTTTTAAGCCGGGCGCTCAACAGCCTGAGCCTCGGCAGCGACACCGCCACCGCGCTGGGCAACCGCGTGGCGCGTACCCAGCTGATTGGTTTACTGGCAATCACCGTTCTGTGCGGCAGCGCCACGGCGGTGGTAGGCCCGATTGCCTTTATTGGCCTGATGATGCCGCACATGGCGCGCTGGCTGGTGGGGGCCGATCACCGCTGGTCGCTGCCGGTCACGCTGCTGGCAACCCCTGCCCTGCTGCTGTTTGCGGATGTGGTCGGTCGCCTGCTGGTGCCCGGCGAGCTGCGCGTATCGGTGGTCAGCGCCTTTATCGGCGCGCCGGTGCTGATTTTCCTCGTCCGCCGTAAACGCGGAGGTGGCGCATGATGGCCCCGTCACGACGTCTGCTTACCAGCGTGTTTGTGCTCACGGCCGCGATCCTCGTGCTGGCAGTCTTTAGCCTGCGCAGCGGCGCGGTGACGCTCGATTTCAGTCAGGTATTTCATGCCCTCACCGGGGACGCACCGCGCAATATCACCCTGGTGGTGACCGAATGGCGATTGCCGCGCGTGGCGATGGCGATTCTGGTGGGTGCCGCGCTCGGCGTCAGCGGCGCGATTTTCCAGTCGCTGATGCGTAACCCCCTCGGCAGCCCGGACGTGATGGGTCTCAATACCGGCGCCTGGAGCGGCGTGCTGGTGGCGATGGTGCTGTTTGGTCAGCACCTGACGGCCATTACCTTTACGGCGATGGCGGGCGGGATTTTAACCTCGCTCGTCATCTGGGCGCTGGCGTGGCGCAACGGCATCGACACCTTCCGCCTGATCATTATCGGCATCGGCATCCGCGCCATGCTGATGGCCTTCAACACCTGGCTGCTGCTTCAGGCATCGCTGGAAACGGCGCTGTCGGCGGGGCTGTGGTATGCCGGCTCCCTGAACGGCCTGACGTGGGGCAAAACCTGGCCCGCCGCGCCGCTGATCGTGCTGATGTTTATCGGCGCGCTGCTGCTGGTGCGGCGCCTGCGCCTGCTGGAGATGGGCGACGACAGCGCCCGCGCGCTTGGGGTGAGCGTTGAGCGCTCGCGCCTGATGCTGATGCTGGTGGCGGTGCTGCTGACGGCGGCGTCGACCGCCATCGCCGGGCCGATTTCGTTTATCGCGCTGGTCGCCCCGCATATCGCCAGACGCGTCAGCGGCACGGCGCGCTGGGGCTTAACCCAGGCCGCGCTGTGCGGCGCGCTGCTGCTGCTGGCCGCCGATTTCTGCGCCCAGCGGCTGTTTATGCCTTATCAACTTCCGGTGGGCGTGGTCACCGTCAGCCTCGGCGGGATTTACCTCATCGTCTTGTTAATTCAGGAGTCACGCAAGAAATGACAGACACGGCAACCCGCTTGCGCGGCGACACCTTAACCCTCGGTTACGGTAAAAAAATCATCGCCCGCGACCTGAGCGTGGCGATTCCAGACGGGCACTTCACCGCGATTATCGGCCCCAACGGCTGCGGGAAATCGACCCTGCTGCGCACCCTGAGCCGCCTGATGACCCCGGTTGAGGGCAGCGTGTTCCTTGACGGGGAGCAGATCCAGCGCTACGCCAGTAAAGAGGTGGCGCGGCGCATCGGGCTGCTGGCGCAAAACGCCACCACGCCGGGAGATATCACGGTGCAGGAGCTGGTGTCGCGCGGGCGGTATCCGCATCAGCCGCTGTTTACCCGCTGGCGTAAAGAGGACGACGAGGCGGTAAATCGTGCGATGCGGGCGACCGGGATCGTGGATCTGGCCGCCCAGAGCGTCGATACCCTTTCCGGCGGACAGCGCCAGCGCGCGTGGATCGCGATGGTACTGGCGCAGGAAACGTCGATTATGCTGCTGGACGAGCCGACAACCTGGCTGGATATCAGCCATCAGATTGACCTGCTGGAGCTGTTGAGCGAGCTGAACCGCGTACAGGGGTATACCCTGGCGGCGGTGCTGCACGATTTGAATCAGGCCTGCCGCTACGCGACGCATCTGATTGCGCTGCGTGACGGTGAGATTGTGGCGCAGGGCGCACCGAAAGAGATTGTAACGCCTGAGCTGATCGAGCGGATCTACGGGATGCGCTGCATGATTATTGACGATCCGGTGGCGGGCACGCCGCTGGTGGTGCCGTTAGGCAAGCGTGCGGTCTGATGCCCTCACCCCGGCCCTCTCCCACAGGGAGAGGGTGCAAACCATCCCCTCGCCCCTTTGGGGAGAGGAAGGGGTTGTGACGCCCGAGCTAATCGAGCGGATCTGCGGGATGCGCTGCATGATTATTGACGATCCGGTGGCGGGCACGCCGCTAGTGGTGCCGTTAGGCAAGCGTGCGGTCTGATGCCCTCACCCCGGCCCTCTCCCAC
>NZ_JBPTTK010000014.1:0-104735 GCF_053290175.1 Enterobacter sp. 186315
GCCGATGGTAGTGTGGGGTCTCCCCATGTGAGAGTAGGGAACTGCCAGGCATCAAACAAGAAGAACCCCGTACCGAAAGGTGCGGGGTTTTTTGCTTTTGTTTTCTCCCTCTCCCTGCGGGAGAGGGGCGGGGTGAGGGCATCAAACCGCACAATCTCCTTTCCTTGAAACTTTCTCACCTTGGTCTTGCAGGCTCGACATTCCAGCGGTTTCTCGTTATCGTTAGCTGTCTGGATGTCTAAACGTTTATACGTATGCTGTGAGGATTTAAGGTTATGCCGATTCGGGTGCAGGACGAGCTACCAGCCGTCAATTTCTTACGTGAAGAGAATGTCTTCGTCATGACGGCTTCACGCGCTACAGGTCAGGAAATTCGCCCGTTGAAGGTGCTTATTCTCAATCTGATGCCGAAAAAGATCGAAACGGAGAATCAGTTCCTGCGTTTACTCTCCAACTCGCCGCTTCAGGTTGATATCCAGCTGCTGCGGATCGATGCCCGCGAGTCGCGCAATACCCCATCGGAGCATCTCAATAACTTCTACTGTAATTTCGAAGACATCCGCGATGATAACTTCGATGGCCTGATCGTCACCGGCGCACCGCTTGGGCTGGTTGAATTTAATGACGTCGCCTACTGGCCGCAGATCCAGCAGGTACTGGAATGGGCAAAAGATCACGTCACCTCCACGCTCTTTGTCTGTTGGGCGGTTCAGGCCGCGCTGAACATTCTTTATGGCATTCCTAAGCAAACGCGCACCGAAAAGCTTTCTGGCGTGTATGAGCACCACATTTTGCATCCCCATGCGCTGCTGACGCGCGGATTCGATGATACCTTCCTCGCTCCGCACTCCCGCTACGCTGATTTCCCGGCGCAGCTGATTCGTGATTACACCGATCTGGAGATCCTGGCTGAAACGGAAGATGGCGATGCCTACCTGTTTGCCAGCAAAGACAAGCGCATCGCGTTTGTTACCGGACACCCTGAATACGATCCCCATACCCTCGCCGCAGAATATTTCCGCGATGTAGAGGCAGGTTTAAACCCGGACGTTCCGTATAACTATTTCCCGAAAAACGATCCGCAGAACACGCCCCGGGCTTCCTGGCGCAGCCACGGAAATTTGCTGTTTACCAACTGGCTGAACTATTACGTCTATCAGATCACGCCGTACGATCTGCGTCACATGAATCCGACGCTGGAGTAATCTGCTGCACAAAACGATCCTAAAGCGTTTCAGCTACTCATAAGAGGCACCTTCGGGTGCCTTTTTTATTTCCGAAATGGAACTCAACATCTAATAAAACTTTAAATTCATTGTAATCAATATGTTAATAGTATTTTAAATTAAAAATGGAAATTGTTTTTGATTTTAGAAAATTTATAGATAGTCTTAATTCTGCTGAGCGAAAACTACCCAACGATCTTTCGCTCGCATCGGGGGGAGTATTTTCGATCTTTGATGAGGAGCAGAATCATGACTCAACAGGCAACCGCGGCCGATGCACTGGCCTTTAACCAGCCATACGGCGCACAAGAAGAGCAAATATTAACGCCGGAGGCCGTCGAATTCCTGACCGAGCTGGTGATCCGCTTCGCGCCCAAGCGCAATCAGCTGCTGAGCGCACGCGTTCACCAGCAGCAGGAAATCGATAACGGGAAGCTTCCGGGCTTTATTTCGGAAACTACTTCCATTAGAAATGGCGACTGGAAAATCCGCGGTATTCCTGAAGATTTGCAGGATCGCCGCGTTGAGATCACCGGCCCGGTAGAGCGCAAGATGGTCATTAACGCCATGAACGCGAACGTCAAAGTCTTCATGGCCGATTTCGAAGATTCGCTGGCGCCGGACTGGCGCAAAGTGATTGACGGGCAGATCAACCTGCGCGATGCCGTTAACGGCACCATCAGCTATACCAACGAAGCCGGAAAAATCTACCAGCTCAAGCCCGATCCGGCAGTGCTGATTTGCCGCGTGCGTGGCCTCCATCTGCCTGAAAAGCACGTGACCTGGCGTGGCGATGTCATCCCGGGGAGCCTGTTTGATTTCGCCCTGTACTTCTTCCACAACTATAAAGCCCTGCTGGCAAAAGGCAGCGGCCCCTATTTTTACCTGCCAAAAACCCAGTCCTGGCAGGAGGCAGCCTGGTGGAGCGAGGTGTTCAGCTACGCCGAAGATCGTTTCAACCTGCCGCGCGGCACCATCAAAGCGACGCTGCTGATTGAAACCCTGCCCGCCGTGTTCCAGATGCATGAAATTCTGCACGCCCTGCGCGACCACATTGTCGGGCTGAACTGCGGGCGCTGGGACTACATCTTCAGCTACATCAAGACCCTGAAAAACCATCCCGATCGCGTGCTGCCGGACCGTCAGGTTGTCACCATGGATAAGCCTTTCCTTAGCGCCTATTCGCGCCTGCTGATCAAAACCTGTCACAAGCGCGGTGCGTTTGCGATGGGCGGCATGGCGGCGTTTATCCCGAGCAAAGACGTTGAGCGTAACAATCAGGTGCTCAATAAGGTGAAGGCCGATAAAGAGCTTGAAGCGCGTAACGGCCACGACGGTACCTGGATTGCGCACCCGGGCCTGGCCGATACGGCAATGGAGGTCTTCAGCCGCGTGCTCGGTGATAACAAAAATCAGCTGTTTGTGACCCGCGAAGAGGACTCGCCGACGGCGGCAGAGCAGCTGCTGGCACCGTGCGAAGGTGAACGTACCGAAGAGGGGATGCGCGCTAATATCCGCGTCGCCGTGCAGTACATCGAAGCGTGGATCTCCGGCAACGGCTGCGTGCCGATCTACGGCCTGATGGAAGATGCCGCCACGGCGGAGATTTCGCGTACCTCTATCTGGCAGTGGATCCACCATCAAAAGAAACTCAGCAACGGTCAGGTGGTCACCAAAGCGCTGTTCCGCCAGATGCTTGCCGAAGAGATGCGTGTCATTCAGGACGAGCTGGGCGAGCACCGCTTCAGCAGCGGACGTTTTGACGATGCCGCCCGCCTGATGGAGCAGATCACCACCTCAGACGACTTAATCGACTTCCTCACCCTGCCGGGCTACCGCCTGCTGGCGTAATCCACCACATAACAATATGGAGCATCTGCACATGAAAACCCGTACCCAACAGATCGAAGAATTACAGAAAGAGTGGACTCAGCCGCGCTGGGAAGGCATTCGTCGCCCGTACAGCGCCGAGGAAGTGGTGAAATTGCGCGGCTCGGTCAATCCGGAATGCACGCTGGCACAGAACGGCGCGGCGAAGATGTGGGAATTGCTGCACGGCGGCTCTAAAAAGGGCTATATCAACAGCCTCGGCGCGCTGACCGGCGGGCAGGCGTTGCAGCAGGCGAAAGCGGGAATTGAAGCGATCTATCTGTCGGGCTGGCAGGTGGCGGCCGACGCTAACCTCGCCTCCAGCATGTACCCGGATCAGTCGCTCTACCCGGCCAACTCCGTGCCGTCGGTGGTGGATCGGATCAACAACACCTTCCGCCGTGCAGATCAGATCCAGTGGTCTGCGGGCATTGAGCCAAACGATCCGCGCTTTGTGGATTACTTCCTGCCGATCGTGGCGGACGCAGAGGCCGGCTTCGGCGGCGTGCTGAACGCGTTTGAGCTGATGAAATCGATGATTGAAGCCGGTGCAGCGGCGGTTCACTTCGAAGATCAGCTGGCGTCGGTGAAAAAATGCGGCCACATGGGCGGGAAAGTTTTGGTTCCAACCCAGGAAGCGATTCAGAAGCTGGTTGCCGCGCGTCTGGCGGCTGACGTGCTCGGCGTGCCGACGCTGGTGATTGCCCGTACCGATGCCGATGCGGCGGACCTGATCACCTCGGACTGCGATCCGTATGACAGCGAATTTATTACCGGCGAGCGCACCAGCGAAGGGTTCTACCGGACGCATGCCGGTATTGAACAGGCCATCAGCCGCGGCCTGGCGTATGCGCCGTATGCGGATCTGGTGTGGTGTGAAACCTCGACGCCGGATCTGGCGCTGGCGCAGCGCTTTGCTGACGCTATCCACGCGAAATACCCGGGCAAGCTGCTGGCCTATAACTGCTCGCCGTCCTTCAACTGGCAGAAGAATCTGGACGATAACACCATCGCCAGCTTCCAGCAGCAGCTGTCGGACATGGGCTACAAATACCAGTTCATCACCCTCGCGGGGATCCACAGCATGTGGTTCAACATGTTCGACCTGGCGCACGCGTACGCTCAGGGCGAGGGCATGAAGCACTACGTTGAGAAGGTGCAGCAGCCGGAATTTGCCTCGGCGAAAGACGGCTACACCTTTGTCTCGCATCAGCAGGAGGTGGGGACAGGTTACTTTGATAAGGTGACCACCATCATTCAGGGCGGGGCCTCCTCCGTCACCGCGCTGACCGGGTCGACCGAAGAAGCGCAGTTCTGATGTTTTTCTCCCCCTCACCCCAGCCCTCTCCCCTAGGGGGAGAGGGAGCAAAGCTGTTGTGTGCCAAATTTAACAACCCGCTCCAGTCTATTCCCTCTCCCCTCTGGGGAGAGGGTTAGGGTGAGGGGTGAGGGGAGCCTATGACGCGTGGCCTGGAATTACTGATAGCACAAACCATTCTGCAAGGATTTGACGCGCAGTACGGCCGTTTTCTGGAAGTCACGTCCGGCGCCCAGCAGCGCTTTGAACAGGCTGACTGGCACGCCGTTCAGCAGGCCATGAAGCAGCGTATCCACCTCTACGATCACCATGTGGGTCTGGTGGTGGAACAGCTGCGCTGCATCACCGATGGCAAAAGCCCGGACGCCGGGTTTCTGCTGCGCGTAAAGGAGCATTACACCCATCTGTTGCCCGATTATCCTCGCTTCGAGATTGCGGAGAGCTTTTTCAACTCCGTCTATTGCCGGTTATTTGACCACCGCTCGCTGTCTCCTGAGCGGTTATTTATTTTCAGCTCCCAGCCAGAACGCCGCTTTCGCACTATCCCGCGTCCGCTGGCGAAAGATTTTTATCCTGATAGCGGCTGGGAAACGCTGCTGAATCGCGTGTTAACCGACCTGCCGCTGCGCCTGCCCTGGGAGAATAAAGCGCGGGATGTCGGCTTTATCATCGCCCATCTCAATGAAACCTTTGGCGGCGACGTGCTGAGTCAGAGCCATTTGCAGGTCGCCAACGAGCTTTTCTACCGTAATAAAGCCGCCTGGCTGGTCGGCAAGCTGGTCACGCCATCGGCCGTCGTGCCGTTTTTGTTGCCCATTCACCGCACCGATGACGGTGAGCTGTTTGTCGATACCTGCCTGACCAGCAGCGCCGAGGCCAGCATCGTGTTTGGCTTCGCCCGCTCCTATTTCATGGTGTACGCGCCGCTGCCCGCCGCCCTGGTGGAGTGGCTTCGCGAGATCCTGCCGGGCAAAACCACCGCCGAGCTGTATATGGCGATTGGCTGTCAAAAGCACGCCAAAACGGAGAGTTATCGCGAGTATCTGCGCTACGTCACTACCGCGGACGAGCAGTTTATTGAAGCGCCCGGCATTCGCGGCATGGTGATGCTGGTGTTCACGCTGCCCGGTTTTGACCGGGTGTTTAAGGTGATTAAAGACCGGTTCGCGCCGCAAAAGGAGATGACCGCCGCGCACGTCCGCGCCTGCTACCAGCTGGTAAAAGAGCACGACCGCGTCGGGCGGATGGCCGATACCCAGGAGTTTGAAAACTTTGTGCTGGATAAACAGCAGATCGACCCGGCGCTGATGGCGCTGTTAATGCAGGAAGCCCCGGCGAAGATCGCCGATCTTGGCGATAAAATTGCCATTAGCCATCTTTACATCGAGCGCCGCATGGTGCCGCTCAACATCTGGCTCGAGCAGTCCAGCGGCCAGGCGCTGCGCGATGCGATTGAGGAGTACGGCAACGCCATCCGCCAGCTTGCCGCCGCCAATATTTTCCCGGGCGATATGCTGTTTAAAAACTTCGGCGTCACCCGCCACGGGCGCGTGGTGTTCTACGATTACGATGAAATTTGCTACATGACCGAGGTGAATTTCCGCGATATTCCGCCGCCGCGCTACCCGGAAGATGAACTGTCCGGCGAGCCGTGGTACAGCGTGTCGCCGGGGGACGTGTTCCCGGAGGAGTTCCGCCACTGGCTGTGCGCCGACCCGCGCATCGGGCCGCTGTTTGAAGAGATGCATGAGGATCTGTTCCGCGCCAGCTACTGGAAAGGCCTGCAAACGCGGATCAGGAATGGGCATGTGGAGGATGTTTACGCGTACCGGCGCAAGCAGCGGTTTAGCATTCGGTTTTCCCCCCCTCCCTGTGGGAGAGGGCCGGGGTGAAGGCATCAGGCCGCAGTGCAGCCTCATCGCCCGGTGGCGCTGCGCTTACCGGGCCTACTAACGGATCCCACCGTACGCCAGCGTAACCTCTTTCGCCGCCTTGATCACCAGCGCCCCCAGCTCGGTCACGCGGTCGTCCGTCATGCGTGAAATCGGCCCGGAAATCGAGATAGCGGCAAACGGCTCGCGATGCTCGTCAAAAATGCAGGCCGCCAGACAGCGCAAGCCCAGCGCGTGTTCTTCATCGTCAAACGAATAGCCACGCTTGCGGGTCAGGGCGAGATCTTCTTTCAGGTGAACAGGCGAAACCAGCGTGGCGTGGGTGTAGGCGTGCAGCCCTTTGCGGTGCAGCAGCCCCGTGACCTGCTCCTCGCTCAGTTGGGACAGAAACGCTTTTCCCGCCCCGGAGGCGTGCATCGGCAGCTTACCGCCAATTGGCGCGGACATACGCATCAGCTGCGTACACTGCACCTGGTCGATGATGATGGCCTGATGGTCGCTCTGATCCAGCACCGCCAGGTTCACCGTTTCGCCTGAATCCTCCATCAGCTTGCGCAGGATAGGGTGCACGATAGCCAGAAGATTGCGGCTTTGCAGGAAGCTGCTGCCGACGATAAACGCGTGTGCGCCCACCGCCCAGTGGCCCAGCTCCCCGACCTGACGCACAAACCCCAGCTGCTGCATGGTGGTCAGCAGGCGGTGGGTGGTGGAGTTCGGCAGGCCAGCCTGCTGCGCCAGCTCCGTCAGGGCCACGCTGCCGTGCGACTCGGCGATCCATTCCAGCAGCTTCAGGCCGCGCGTCAGGGACTGAACCTGTCCGCCGGGCTGAGCGGCTGTGGTTGCAGCAGGTTTTCTGCCGCGCTTGGCGGGAACGGTGGCGACCATAACGACTCCTTTTCTGTATCGTGGAAATCATTTTCGTTTTATTTGGTGATTTTGCAACCGTTATCCTGACTGATCGGAGGAGTGATGGTGAACATGTCTCATGTTACCGCCGGGCGACTTTTCCACCCCGCGAGATTATGCCAGTATGAACCGCAGCCTTTTTGGCCATGTTGAGCGTTGTCGGGAGCAAGTGTGAGCAGCAAAGTGAAGCAACTGCGTGCGCAGTTAAATGAACGAATTCTGGTGCTGGACGGCGGCATGGGCACCATGATCCAGGGCTACCGTCTGAGTGAAGACGATTTCCACGGCGAGCGCTTCGCCGACTGGCCGTGCGATCTGAAAGGGAACAACGACCTGCTGGTGCTCAGCAAGCCGTCCGTTATTAAGGATATCCACAACGCCTACTTCGAAGCGGGCGCGGATATCGTTGAAACCAACACCTTCAACTCGACAACTATCGCGATGGCGGATTACCAGATGGAATCCCTGTCGGCGGAAATCAACTATGAAGCGGCGAAGCTTGCCCGCGCCTGTGCCGACGAATGGACGGCCCGCACGCCGGATAAGCCGCGCTACGTTGCCGGGGTGCTTGGCCCGACCAACCGCACCGCATCAATTTCGCCGGACGTGAACGACCCGGCGTTTCGAAATATCACCTTTGACCAGCTGGTGGCGGCCTATCGCGAATCGACCAGAGCGCTGGTGGAAGGCGGTTCCGATCTGATCCTGATTGAAACGGTGTTCGACACCCTCAACGCCAAGGCCGCCATTTACGCGGTGAAAGAGGAGTTCGAGGCGCTGGGCGTTGACCTGCCGATCATGATTTCCGGCACCATCACCGACGCCTCCGGGCGTACGCTGTCCGGCCAGACTACCGAAGCCTTTTACAACTCCCTGCGCCACGCGGAGGCGCTCTCCTTCGGCCTGAACTGTGCGCTGGGGCCGGACGAACTGCGCCAGTACGTGCAGGAGCTTTCTCGCATTGCGGAATGCTACGTCACCGCCCACCCGAACGCCGGGCTGCCGAATGCGTTTGGCGAGTACGATCTGGATGCCGACACCATGGCGGCGCAAATCCGCGAGTGGGCCGAGTCCGGTTTCCTGAATATCGTCGGCGGCTGCTGCGGCACCACGCCGGAGCACATCGCGGCGATGAGCAACGCCGTTGCCGGTCTGCCGCCGCGCAAGCTGCCCGAGCTGCCGGTTGCCTGTCGTCTGTCCGGCCTTGAGCCGTTGACCATCGGCGACGACAGCCTGTTTGTGAACGTGGGGGAACGTACCAACGTCACCGGCTCCGCGAAGTTCAAACGTCTGATCAAAGAAGAGAAGTACAGCGAAGCGCTGGACGTGGCGCGCCAGCAGGTGGAAAGCGGCGCGCAGATCATCGATATCAACATGGACGAGGGGATGCTCGACGCCGAAGCGGCGATGGTGCGTTTCCTTAACCTGATTGCCGGGGAACCGGACATCGCCCGCGTGCCGATCATGATCGACTCCTCCAAATGGGAAGTCATCGAAAAAGGGCTGAAGTGCATTCAGGGTAAAGGCATCGTTAACTCGATTTCGATGAAAGAGGGCGTCGATATCTTTATCCACCACGCGAAGCTGGTGCGCCGTTATGGCGCGGCGGTGGTGGTAATGGCCTTTGACGAAGTGGGCCAGGCCGATACGCGCGAGCGCAAAATCGAGATTTGCCGCCGCGCGTACAAGATTTTGACCGAAGAGATGGGCTTCCCGCCGGAAGACATCATTTTCGACCCGAACATTTTCGCCGTGGCGACGGGTATCGAAGAGCACAACAACTACGCTCAGGACTTTATCGGCGCGTGCGAGGACATCAAGCGCGAGCTGCCGCATGCCCTGATCTCCGGCGGCGTGTCGAACGTATCCTTCTCGTTCCGCGGCAACGACCCGGTGCGTGAAGCGATCCACGCCGTGTTCCTCTATTACGCCATCCGTAACGGCATGGACATGGGGATCGTCAACGCCGGACAGCTGGCGATTTATGACGATCTGCCCGCCGAGCTGCGTGATGCGGTGGAAGACGTGATCCTGAACCGCCGTGACGATGCCACCGAACGGATGCTGGATCTGGCGGAGAAATATCGAGGCAGCAAATCGGATGAGGCGGCAAACGTCCAGCAGGCCGAGTGGCGCGCCTGGGACGTGAAAAAGCGTCTGGAATATTCGCTGGTGAAAGGCATCACCGAATTTATTGAGCAGGATACCGAAGAGGCGCGCCAGCAGGCCGCGCGGCCGATTGAAGTGATCGAAGGGCCGCTGATGGACGGCATGAACGTGGTCGGCGATCTGTTTGGTGAGGGTAAAATGTTCCTGCCGCAGGTGGTGAAATCCGCCCGCGTGATGAAGCAGGCGGTGGCCTACCTTGAACCCTACATTGAAGCCAGCAAAGAGAAAGGCTCCAGCAACGGCAAGATGGTGATAGCTACCGTGAAGGGCGACGTTCACGACATCGGCAAAAACATCGTCGGCGTGGTGCTGCAATGTAACAACTACGAAATTATCGACCTCGGCGTGATGGTGCCGGCGGATAAAATCCTAAAAACCGCGCGCGAGGTGAATGCCGACCTGATTGGCCTCTCCGGGCTGATCACCCCGTCGCTGGACGAAATGGTTAACGTGGCCAAAGAGATGGAGCGCCAGGGCTTTACCATTCCGCTGCTGATTGGCGGGGCGACCACCTCGAAGGCGCACACGGCGGTGAAAATCGAGCAGAACTACAGCGGCCCGACGGTCTACGTGCAGAACGCCTCGCGCACCGTGGGCGTGGTTTCGTCGCTGCTGTCGGCCACCCAGCATGACGACTTTGTGGCGCGTACCCGTAAAGAGTACGAAACCGTGCGTATTCAGCACGCCCGTAAGAAACCGCGCACCCCGCCGGTGTCGTTACAGGCGGCGCGCGATAACGATCTGGCGTTTGACTGGTCCAGCTATACGCCGCCCGTGGCGCACCGTCTGGGCGTGCAGGACGTCACTGCCAGCATCGAAACGCTGCGTAACTACATCGACTGGACGCCGTTCTTTATGACCTGGTCGCTGGCCGGAAAATATCCGCGCATCCTCGAAGACGAGGTGGTGGGCGAAGAGGCGAAGCGGCTGTTCAAGGACGCTAACGACATGCTCGACGCCCTGAGCGCCGAGAAGTCCCTTAACCCGCGCGGCGTGGTGGGGCTGTTCCCGGCGAACCGCGTGGGGGATGACGTTGAAATCTATCGTGATGAAACCCGCACCCACGTGCTGGCGGTAAGTCGTCATCTGCGTCAGCAAACCGAAAAAGTGGGCTTTGCCAACTACTGTCTGGCGGACTTCGTTGCGCCGAAACTTTCCGGTAAAGCGGACTACATCGGCGCCTTTGCCGTGACCGGCGGGCTGGAGGAAGACGCGCTGGCGGAGGCCTTTGAAGCGCAGCACGATGACTACAACAAGATCATGGTGAAAGCGATCGCAGACCGCCTGGCGGAAGCTTTCGCGGAGTATCTGCACGAGCGCGTGCGCAAGGTTCATTGGGGCTATGCGGCTAACGAGAACCTCAGCAACGAAGAGCTGATCCGTGAAAACTACCAGGGCATCCGCCCGGCCCCGGGGTATCCGGCCTGTCCGGAACATACCGAAAAGGGCACTATCTGGAAGCTGCTGGACGTCGAGGCGCACACGGGAATGAAACTCACCGAGTCCTTCGCCATGTGGCCGGGCGCGTCGGTGTCGGGCTGGTACTTTAGCCACCCGGACAGCAAGTACTTTGCCGTGGCGCAGCTCCAGCGCGATCAGATTGAGGATTACGCCTTGCGTAAAGGGATGAGCGTGTCGGAAGTAGAGCGCTGGTTGGCGCCAAATCTGGGTTACGACGCGGACTAAGTTCATTTTTCCTTACAACATACAGGGCACCTCCAGGGTGCCCTGTCTCTTTCTTACGTTTAAACCCTTATACTGATCCAAGGAAACGTATAACGATAAGGAGAACCCACCGCCGTGCTAACCCTGTTACATCTGCTCTCTGCCGTGGCGCTGCTCGTCTGGGGCACACATATTGTCCGGACCGGCGTGATGCGCGTCTTTGGTGCGCGCCTGCGTACCGTATTAAGCCGCAGCGTGGAGAAAAAGCCGCTCGCGTTCTGCGCAGGCATCGGCGTGACCGCGCTGGTGCAAAGCAGTAACGCCACCACCATGCTGGTCACCTCGTTTGTGGCGCAGGATCTGGTGGCGCTGACGCCTGCGCTGGTGATTGTGCTCGGCGCCGACGTGGGGACCGCGCTGATGGCGCGTATCCTGACCTTCGACCTGTCGTGGCTTTCGCCGCTGCTGATCTTTATCGGCGTGATCTTCTTCCTTGGCCGCAAGCAGAGCCGCGCCGGACAGCTCGGACGCGTGGGGATTGGCCTGGGGCTGATCCTGCTGGCGCTGGAGCTGATTGTGCAGGCGGTGACGCCGATTACCCAGGCGAACGGCGTGCAGGTGATTTTCGCCTCGCTGACCGGCGATATTATGCTGGATGCGCTGATTGGCGCGGTCTTTGCCATCGTCAGTTATTCCAGCCTGGCCGCCGTGCTGCTTACCGCCACCCTAACCGCCGCCGGAGCCATCTCGTTCCCGGTGGCGCTGTGCCTGGTGATCGGCGCGAACCTCGGCTCCGGGCTGCTGGCGATGCTCAACAACAGCGCCGCCAACGCCGCGGCCCGCCGCGTGGCGCTTGGGAGCCTGCTGTTTAAGCTGGTGGGCAGCCTGATCATTCTGCCGTTTGTCCATCCGCTGGCAAACCTGATGGATAATCTCCCGCTGCCGAAGGCGGAGCTGGTGATCTATTTCCACGTGTTCTACAACCTGGTGCGCTGCCTGGCGATGGTGCCTTTTGCCGCCCCGATGGCGCGCTTCTGCGAACGCCTTATTCGCGACGAACCGGAGCTGGATGCGCGGCTCAAGCCGAAGCATCTGGACACCTCCGCGCTCGATACCCCCGCGCTGGCGTTAGCCAATGCCGCCCGCGAAACGCTGCGTATGGGCGACGCGATGGAAACCATGCTGGAAGGGCTGCAAAAGGTGATGCACGGCGAGCCGCGCGAGGAGAAAGAGCTGCGCCGCTTGGCCGATGACATCAACGTGCTCTACACCGCCATCAAACTCTATCTGGCGCGGATGCCGCAGGACGAGTTGGCGGAAGAGGAGTCCCGCCGCTGGGCGGAAATCATCGAGATGTCCCTGAACCTGGAGCAGGCGTCAGACATCGTCGAGCGCATGGGCAGTGAAATCGCCGATAAATCCCTGGCGGCGCGCCGCGCCTTCTCGATTGAGGGGTTAAAAGAGCTGGAAGCCCTGCACGAGCAGCTGGTCAGCAACCTTAAGCTGGCGATGTCGGTCTTCTTCTCGAGCGACGTGCCGAGCGCGCGACGTCTGCGCCGCAACAAGCACCGCTTCCGTATCCTCAACCGTCGCTACTCACACGCGCACGTTGAACGTCTGCATCAGCAAAACGTGCAAAGTATCGAAACCAGCTCCCTGCACCTCGGGCTGCTGGGGGATATGAAGCGCCTCAACTCGCTGTTCTGCGCGGTGGCGTATAGCGTGATGGAGCAGCCGGATGAAGATGACGAGCGGGATGAGTATTAATCGTCGACCTGCCTGATAGTTAACCCAAGGCCCAGCGCTTTCATGACCGCCAGAGTCGTTTTAAGCGTTGGGTTACCTTTCTCACTCAGGGACCGATACAGTTGCTCCCGGGACAAGCCGGTATGCTGTGCAATGTTTGACATTCCCTTTGCACGTGCGGCTACGCCCAGCGCCTGCGCAATATAGGCGCAATCACCCGTTTCCAGCGCATCGGCCATAAAAACGGCAATTTCCTCGTCATCGACAAGTGCGTCTGCGGGATCGTAAGGGGTCAATTTATTCATTGCCGACTAACTCCTGTGAATCGAAGGTTTTCGCGAGCATTTTTGCCAGCAGGATATCTTTATCCTGGCTGCTTTTATCCCCGCCGCATAGCAGGAGAATGATGAATTTCCCCTGTTGTTTGAAATAGATCCTGTAGCCTGGGCCGTAGTGGATCCTGAGTTCACTCACGCCCGCCCCGACGGTTTTTGCATCGCCGGGAAGATTATTTGCCAGACGAAAGAGGCGTGTGGCGATGAGCGTCCTGGCGCGGCGATCGGTTAATTTCTGCTCCCAGCGGCGGAAGGACTCGGTCTGCACAAGCTCCTTCATACTACTCCCTGTTATTTATAAACTACAGTTTCATTTGATATCCAGGAGAGGGAATTTAAGGGGAGGGGGATATAAGGGTAAATAGCGGCGAGTGAGATCCTGAAAGCGCCTCGCAAAACCGTTTTGAGGTGCGTGCTTCCCTTTAAAAAGCGAATTAGGCTGTAGCCCTTACCGTTTAGAGGGAATAGAAAGTGCTTGTTTATTACGCTACACTTCGCCAATTCATGCGCATTCCTATGGGGGTTATCATGCGCACTGCTAAAGGCGTAAAAAAATCGGTCAATGTCTCGTTGGCTCCAGAGATTCTGGAAGAGGCTCGCAGACTCAACATCAATCTTTCTGCGGTGTTAACCGGGGCATTGCAGGAGAAATTTCGCGAAGCACAGCGCATGGCATGGCTGGAGGAAAACCGATCCGCCATTGATGCGGTGAACCAATGGGTAGATGAAAACGGTTCTTTCAGCGATTTCCAGAGGTCGTTCTGATGGAACAATATTTTGCTTATGAGAACGCAGGTGGCGGGAAGAAAGCCTATCCCTGGCTCATCAATATGCAGCATCCGGTGGCGAATGTGTTAAAGCATGTGCTGGTGGCACCCGCCATTGAGCTGGACAAACTGGCTGGCCGCCAGCCACCGGCTAAAGTCTGTCCTGTCGTTGAAATTGCGGGAAAACCCTGCGTGGTGATGATGCACATGATGTCCGGTATCTCTGCCAAAGAGCTCGGCGAGCGCGTTGCCGATCTCACTGACAAAAGGGCTTCGCTGCGGGATGCGCTCGATTTTCTGATCAACGGTTACTAGGGCTTTTTTGTCAGCCGCAACCTAAGGTATATTTCGCCTTCACAGGAGAAACTATGCTGCCAACTCAATCAACCCGATTAAACAAATACATTAGCGAGAGCGGGATCTGCTCACGTCGCGAGGCTGACCGTTACATCGAACAGGGTAACGTTTTTCTTAACGGCAAACGCGCCACCATCGGCGACCAGGTTGTGCCTGGCGATGTGGTCAAGGTCAATGGTCAGGTCATCGAACCGCGTGATGCTGAAGACCTGGTGTTTATCGCGTTGAACAAACCGGTTGGTATCGTCAGCACCACGGAAGACGGCGAGCGCGACAACATTGTGGATTTCGTTAACCACAGCAGCCGAATCTTCCCGATTGGTCGCCTGGACAAAGACTCGCAGGGGCTGATCTTCCTCACCAACCACGGCGATCTGGTGAACAAAATCCTGCGTGCCGGGAACGACCACGAGAAAGAGTACGTTGTTACGGTCAATAAGCCGGTAACGGACGAGTTTATTCGTGGGATGGGCGCGGGCGTGCCGATTCTGGGCACCGTGACCAAAAAGTGTAAGGTGAAAAAAGAGGCGCCTTTTGCGTTTCGCATTACGCTGGTGCAGGGGCTGAACCGCCAGATCCGCCGCATGTGCGAGCACTTTGGCTACGAGGTAACGAAGCTGGAGCGTACCCGCATCATGAACGTCAGCCTGTCCGGTATTCCGCTGGGCGAGTGGCGTGACTTAACGGGCGATGAGCTGATTGAGCTGTTCAGGCTTATCGAAAACTCCTCGTCCGAAGCGAAGCCGAAAGCCAAAGCCAAGCCGAAAACGCAGGCGATTAAGCGCCCGGTGGTGAAAGCGCCGCCGTCGGAGGACAAGGGACGCGGCAAGCCGGGCAACGGCAAACGCTTTACCCAGCCTGGGCGCAAAAAGAAAGGGCGCTGATCAGCGCCTTCCACGGGTAGAGGTATTTGCCGACCAGGAGAAGGTCGACTCTGCATCGGGTTTATAAGCCTGCTCTTTTTTCAGCTTGCGGGCTTTCTTCGCCTCGGCCTCGCGCTGGGCCATCAGCTTGTCGATGTACTCTTTTTTAACCTGATTGGTTTCGGCATTGGTCAGCGTGCGGCCATGCGCGATGCGGGCGCGGTCGAGGAGCGTTTTCAGTTCTCGCTGCTCGGCTTCGGTCATATCTTTTTGGGTTAATCGTGGTGTCGCCATTGCTGAAGCCTCCTGACAGGTGAGGCTTCAGTGTAAAGCAACTTCCGCCAGTTAACCCTGTTTCACCGCATCTTTTTTCGCTGGTTCATCAATAGGTTTGCCGGACCAGTAGCCTGCCAGCAGCGAGCCGGAAAGGTTGTGCCACACCGAGAACAACGCCCCCGGCAGCGCCGCCAGCGGTGAGAAGTAGATTTTGCCGAGCGCCGCCGCGAGACCGGAGTTTTGCATTCCCACCTCTATCGCCAGCGTGCGGCAGGTGGATTCATCAAAGCCGAACAGCTTCCCGCCCCAGTAGCCGCCCAGCAGACCAATGGTGTTATGCAGCACTACCGCGACAATCACCACAAAGCCCACGGAGGCGATGTGCGACGCGGAACCCGCGACCACGGCGCTGATGATTGCCAGAATACAGACCATCGAAAAGGCCGGGAGATACGGCTCAACCGCCTTCACCACGCGAGGGAAGAGATGGTGGATCGCCAGCCCCAGCGCAATCGGGATCACCACGATTTGCAGAATGCTCAGCAGCATTCCCATCACGTCGACCTGAATGTGGGCATCCACATACAGGCGAGTGAGCAGCGGGGTGGCAATCACCCCCACAAGGGTCGACACGGAGGAGATGGTGACGGAGAGCGCCACGTCGCCTTTCGCCAGATAGATCATTACGTTGGACGCCGTCCCACTGGCCACGCTGCCTACCAGCACCATCCCGGCGGAGAGGTCTGGCGGCATCTTGAAGGCCATCGCCAGCAGCCAGGCCGCGAGGGGCATCACCAGATAGTGCAGGAATATCCCGGCAGCGACGGGCGCGGGGCGCGACAGCACGCGTTTAAAGTCGTCGATTTTCAGATGCACGCCCATGCCGAGCATAATCAGCATCAGCAGCGTGGTTACCCAGGGGCCAATGCCCGTGAAGTGGGTGGGAGTGTAATACGCGAGTACGGAGAGCAGCAGCGCCCATAACGGGAACAGCCGCGTGATGGCGGATAACATAGGATTTCCTTGCAGTATTGTCGTGTTGTTTAGTTATGAAAAAGCCGGGTCTGTGCCCGGCTTATAGGTATTGTTTATCGTGCTAACGAATATTATTCAAACAAATTCTGATGAAGTTTTTGCACGACCTGCTCTGCCTGATCGGCAGGCACCAGGAAGCAGAGGTTGTAGCTGGACGCGCCGTAGCAAATCATACGAATGCTGAACGGGTCGAGCACGCCAAACACCTCTTTGCCCACGCCGCAGGCGCGCGACAGCTTGTTGCCGATGATGGCAACCAGCGCCAGATCTTCTTCCACCTCAACGCGGCACAGTTCGGACAGCTCGATCAGCAGCGACTGGGTCAACAGCGTATCGCCGGTAGAGGTCGAGCCGGTAGTGTCCAGCGTCAGGGCGATGCTCACTTCTGAAGTGGTGATCAGATCGACCGAGATATTATGGCGCGCCAGAATGCTGAACACTTCCGCCAGGAAACCGCGTGAATGCAGCATATTGTGGCTGTGCAGCGTGACCAGCGTCTGGCGACGGCGCAGGGCCAGCGCGCGGAACAGCGGCGGGTTCTCGGTTTTCTTGCTGACCAGCGTGCCGCCCGCTTTCGGATCTTTGCTGGAGCCCACGAACACCGGGATATCGCTACGCACCGCAGGCAGCAGCGTGGCCGGGTGCAGCACCTTCGCGCCGAAGGTCGCCATTTCAGCGGCCTCTTCAAACGCAATGACGTCGATACGTTTTGCGGCAGGCACCACGCGCGGGTCGGTGGTGTAAATGCCCGGTACGTCGGTCCAGATGTCGACGCGGGTCGCGTGCAGCGCTTCGCCGAGCAGCGCCGCGGTGTAATCACTGCCGCCACGGCCAAGCGTGGTGGTGCGGCCTTTGGCTTCGCTGCCGATAAAGCCCTGCGTAATGACAATGCCTTCCGCCAGGCGCGGCGCCAGCTGCTGGGCCGTCAGCTCCGCCAGCGCGTCGATGTCCGGCTCTGCGCGACCAAAACGGTCGCTGGTGCGCATCACTTTACGCACATCGAACCACTGCGACTGAACGTTGCGCTCGCGCAGGATCTCAACGAACAGCAGGGTCGACATTAGCTCGCCATGGCTGACCAGTTCGTCGGTCAGGGCGGTGGAGGTCGCCAGCGACGCGGCTTCTGCCAGGGTAGTGATGTTTTCCAGCAGACGCTCAACTTCTTCGCGGATCACGTTCGGGTTCTGCATACGTTCGAGGATGTCGAACTGAATTTTGCGCAGCGCATCGAGCTTCACGAAGCGTTCTGTCGCTTCCAGTCCTTCAGACAGAGAAACCAGCAGGTTCGTCACGCCAGCGGAGGCAGAAAGCACTACCAGGCGGGTATTCGGATCGGCCAGCACCACATCGGCGCTGCGGTTCATGGCATCGTAATCAGCCACACTGGTGCCGCCAAATTTAGCGACCACAAAACTCGTCATAACAACCTCGTGTCAGGGAATGAATAAAGCGACCATGGCACAAGAAAGCTACGAAAACAGGTGCAGGCGCAAAATACGGCCCTATAAATAAAATGCGGGGGAGGTCCTGTCAATGCTGGGATTATGCGGATTTTTCATGGGGGTGCCCCCCTCAGTAACAGTACTTATAACAAGCCATTATTTTATTCTGCAAATAAGGTCTTTCTGAACGACATTCCACGCCGTCCGGGGCGGGGTTTAGCAACTATACTCTTTGGGTCTTTTCACTCGCGATTGATGCAGGCCAGGGCAATGGCATAAAAACCATCACAATTTTTGTTCGCAGGCGCTACAATCGACCGCAGTCACAATTCTCAAATCAGAAGAGTATTGCTAATGAAAAACATCAACCCAACGCAGACCGCTGCCTGGCAGGCACTACAGAAACATTTTGATGAAATGAAAGACGTTACTATCGCGGATCTGTTCGCGAAAGACGGCGATCGTTTCAGCAAGTTCTCCGCGACCTTCGACGACCTGATGCTGGTGGATTTCTCCAAAAACCGCATCACCGAAGAAACGCTGGCGAAATTGCAGGATCTGGCGAAAGAGACTGAGCTTGCCGACGCCATCAAATCCATGTTCTCCGGTGAGAAGATCAACCGCACCGAAGACCGTGCCGTGCTGCACGTCGCCCTGCGTAACCGTAGCAATACTCCTATCATCGTTGACGGCAAAGATGTGATGCCGGAAGTGAACACGGTGCTGGAAAAGATGAAAGCCTTCTCTGAAGCCATCATCTCCGGCAGCTGGAAAGGCTATACCGGTAAAGCCATCACCGACGTGGTGAACATCGGTATCGGCGGCTCTGACCTCGGCCCGTTCATGGTGACCGAAGCGCTGCGCCCGTACAAAAACCACCTCAACATGCACTTTGTCTCTAACGTTGACGGTACCCATATCGCTGAAGTGCTGAAGAACGTGAATCCGGAAACCACGCTGTTCCTGGTGGCGTCTAAAACCTTTACCACCCAGGAAACCATGACCAACGCCCACAGCGCGCGCGACTGGTTCCTGAAAACCGCGGGCGACAACAAGCACGTGGCGAAACACTTCGCGGCGCTGTCGACCAACGGTAAAGCGGTGGGCGAGTTCGGTATCGACACGGCGAACATGTTCGAGTTCTGGGACTGGGTTGGCGGCCGTTACTCTCTGTGGTCCGCGATTGGTCTGTCCATCATTCTGTCCGTAGGCTTCGACAACTTCGTTGAGCTGCTCTCCGGCGCGCACGCGATGGATAAACACTTCTCCACCACCGCGCCCGAGAAAAACCTGCCGGTGCTGCTGGCGCTGATTGGTATCTGGTACAACAACTTCTTCGGCGCAGAAACCGAAGCCATCCTGCCGTACGATCAGTACATGCACCGCTTCGCGGCGTACTTCCAGCAGGGCAATATGGAATCCAACGGTAAATACGTTGACCGTAACGGCAACGCGGTGGATTACCAGACGGGCCCAATCATCTGGGGCGAGCCGGGCACTAACGGTCAGCACGCGTTCTATCAGCTGATCCACCAGGGCACCAAAATGGTACCGTGCGATTTCATCGCGCCAGCCATTACCCACAACCCGCTGTCTGACCACCATCCGAAGCTGCTGTCTAACTTCTTCGCTCAGACCGAAGCGCTGGCGTTTGGTAAATCCCGCGAAGTCGTTGAGCAGGAATACCGCGACCAGGGTAAAGATCCGGCGACCCTGGATCACGTGGTCCCGTTCAAAGTGTTCGAAGGCAACCGCCCAACCAACTCTATCCTGCTGCGCGAAATCACGCCGTTCAGCCTGGGTGCGCTGATTGCCCTGTACGAGCATAAAATCTTCACTCAGGGCGCTATCCTGAACATCTTCACCTTCGACCAGTGGGGCGTTGAGCTGGGCAAACAGCTGGCAAACCGCATTCTGCCTGAGCTGGGTGATGATAAAGCCATTACTAGCCACGACAGCTCTACCAACGGTTTGATTAACCGTTATAAAGCCTGGCGCGGATAATTAACAGGCCATGAAAAATGCCGGCGATATGCCGGCATTTTTTTATCGGATAATTCCTGATGTCTGTTATTTAACTCAAATTCCTGAGCTGAGTTTAATCTGAAAAAAGCCGATGACCCGTTAATTACTGCGGTTTATTTTAGGATAATACGGAGAGAGGATAAATTGAGATTTATTATAACTTTTTGAATTTAGTATAATTTATATTTGTTTAATTATTCTTATATTTCATTAATATCCAATTGTCCGAAAACCCCACCTCTATTTCCCTACACGCCAAACCCGCTGCTTTAATTGTGTATACTCGATTCCGCCCGAATTTCTTTTTGGGCAAACCTCCATTCATTCAATGAAGGGAAATTGTTATGAAGAAAGTACTGTATGGCATTTTTGCCATCTCTGCGCTTGCGGCGACATCTGTGTATGCGGCTCCGGTTCAGGTCGGGGAAGCAGCAGGGTCGGCAGCGACGTCTGCGTCTGCGGGGAGTTCTACCGCAGCCAGCACCAGCACCGTAGGCTCAGCAGTGGGTGTCGCGCTGGCGGCAACCGGTGGCGGTGATGGCTCCAATACCGGAACCACGACCACTACGACGACCAGCACCCAGTAATACCGGGTGTTTTAATCATAACCACACTTCGGTGTGGTTATTTCGCCCCCTCGGAGAAGAGTCGTGAAGCGACCTGGAATCATTTTGATTTGCCTGCTGTTGCAGGCGTGTTCAGCCACCACCAAAGGGCTGGGCCATTCATTGTGGGACAGCATGTTCGGTACGCCAGGCGTCCACCTGACCGATGACGATATCCAGAACATGCCCTATGCCAGCCAGTACATGCAGCTAAACGATGGCCCGCAGCTGTTTGTGGTGCTCGCTTTCGATGAAAACGGGCAGCAGAAATGGGTGACGCAGGATCAGGCCACCATCGTGACGCAGCATGGCCGCATCGTAAAAACCCTGCTCGGCGGGGATAACCTGCTTGAGGTGAACAACCTCGCGGCCGACCCGCTCGCCAGACCGAATCAAATCGTCGACGGCGCAGGCTGGACGCGCACGATGGGCTGGACCGAACATAACCAGGTCCGATACGCCACCGCGCGGTCGGTCTTCCGCTGGGACGGCACCGACAGCGTCAGCGTGGGCAGCGACGTGACGCAGGTACGGGTGCTGGACGAAGAGGTCACCACCGACCAGGCAAGCTGGCATAACCGCTACTGGGTGGACGACGAAGGGCAGATCCGCCAGTCGCTCCAGTATCTCGGCGCCGGGTTCTTCCCGGTGAAAACCACCCTGATCAAGGCGGCGAAACAATGAAAACGCTCTTTCGCATCGCATTGATTGCAAGCCTCACCTCGCCGCTGGCGTGGTCTGCCGGCACGGTAAAGGTCTACACGCCGGATAACGCGCAGCCCAAAACCCTTACCAACGCCGAACACCTGCTCGATCTCGTCGGTCAGCCCCGTCTGGCAAACAGCTGGTGGTCGGGGGCGGTGATAAGCGAACGCCAGGCGTCGGTTGAGGCGGAGCAAAAACAGCGCGCCCTGCTGGCGCGACTGACGGGATTAGCAGAACAGGAAGATGGCGATGACGCGGCGGCTATCAACAGCGTGCGCCAGCAGATTCAGGCGCTGAAGGTGACAGGACGACAGCTTATCAATCTTGATCCGGACAAGGTGCGGGTCGCGGAAAACGGTAATCCGACGCTCGAGGGCGAATACAGCCTGTGGCTTCCGGCCCAGCCGACCACCGTCACCGTGATGGGGCTCATCAGCAGCCCGGGCAAAAAGCCCTTTACGCCGGGGCGGGACGTGGCGAGCTATCTCGACGAACAGAGCCTGCTGAGCGGGGCGGACAACAGCTACGCCTGGGTGCTTTACCCGGACGGGCGCACGCAAAAAGCGCCGGTGGCCTATTGGAATAAACGCCATATCGAACCCATGCCGGGCAGCGTGATTTTTGTCGGGTTTGCCGACCACTTCTGGACGAAGGCTTATGACGGACTTAACGCCGATATCCTTCATACCCTGATGCAGCGGATACCGGATTAATGAAAAGAACCTATCTTTACAGCCTGCTGGCGCTGTGCGTCAGCGCCGCCTGCCACGCGGAAACGTACCCGGCGCCCATCGGCCCGTCGCAGTCTGACTTTGGCGGCGTCGGTTTACTGCAAACGCCCACCGCGCGTATGGCGCGGGAAGGGGAGCTGAGCCTCAACTATCGCGATAACGATCAGTACCGCTACTACTCCGCCTCGGTGCAGCTTTTCCCGTGGCTCGAAACCACCCTGCGCTACACCGACGTGCGAACGAAAGAGTACAGCAGCGTGGAGGCCTTCTCGGGCAATCAGACCTATAAAGATAAAGCCTTCGACCTGAAGGTGCGCCTGTGGGAAGAGAGCTACTGGATGCCGCAGGTCTCCGTGGGCGCGCGCGATATCGGCGGGACGGGGCTGTTTGACGCGGAATACCTGGTCGCCAGCAAAGCCTGGGGGCCGTTCGACTTCTCGCTGGGCCTCGGCTGGGGCTATCTCGGCACCAGCGGCAACGTGAAAAACCCGTTCTGCTCCTACAGCGACAAATACTGCTATCGCGACAACAGCTACCAGAAAGCCGGTTCCGTTAACGGCGATCAGATGTTCCACGGCCCGGCCTCGCTGTTTGGCGGTATCGAATACCAGACGCCGTGGCAGCCGCTGCGCCTGAAGCTGGAGTACGAAGGCAACAACTACAGCGAAGATTTCGCGGGCAAAATTGAGCAGAAGAGCAAGTTTAACGTCGGCGCCATTTATCGCGTCACCGACTGGGCCGACGTTAACCTCAGCTACGAGCGCGGCAACACCGTGATGTTTGGCTTCACGCTGCGCACCAACTTCAACGACATGCGTCCGCACTACAACGACAACGCGCGTCCGGCGTATCAGCCGCAGCCGCAGGACGCGATTTTGCAGCACTCCGTGGTGGCGAATCAGCTGACGCTGCTGAAATACAACGCCGGTCTGGCGGATCCGAAAATTCAGGTCAAGGGCGACACGCTGTACGTGACCGGCGAGCAGGTGAAATACCGCGACTCGCGCGAAGGGATCGAGCGCGCTAACCGGATCGTGATGAACGATCTGCCGGACGGGATCCGCACGATCCGCGTGACCGAAAACCGCCTCAACCTGCCGCAGGTGACAACCGAAACCGACGTCGCCAGCCTCAAGCGCCATCTGGAAGGCGAGCCGCTTGGACACGAAACCGAGCTGGTGCAAAAACGCGTCGAGCCGGTGGTGCCGGAGAGCACCGAGCAGGGCTGGTATATCGATAAATCACGGTTCGATTTCCATATCGATCCGGTGCTGAACCAGTCCGTCGGCGGGCCGGAAAACTTCTACATGTATCAGCTGGGCGTGATGGCAACGGCGGATCTGTGGGTCACCGACCACCTGCTTACCACCGGTAGCCTGTTTGGCAATATCGCCAATAACTACGACAAATTTAACTACACCAACCCGCCGAGCGACTCGAAGCTGCCGCGCGTGCGTACCCGCGTGCGTGAATACGTGCAGAACGACGCCTACGTGAATAACCTGCAAGCCAACTACTTCCAGTACTTCGGCAACGGCTTCTACGGCCAGGTGTACGGCGGGTATCTGGAAACCATGTACGGCGGCGCGGGGGCAGAAGTGCTGTACCGTCCGGTGGACAGCAACTGGGCGTTTGGCGTGGATGCGAACTACGTGAAGCAGCGCGACTGGCGCAGCGCGCAGGACATGATGAAGTTCACCGACTACAGCGTTAAAACCGGCCATCTGACCGCCTACTGGACACCGTCGTTTGCCCAGGACGTGCTGGTGAAAGCCAGCGTCGGGCAGTATCTGGCGGGGGATAAGGGCGGTACGCTGGATATCTCTAAACACTTCGACAGCGGCGTGGTAGTGGGCGGTTACGCCACCATCACCAACGTGTCGCCGGACGAGTACGGGGAAGGGGACTTCACCAAAGGCGTGTATGTGTCGATTCCGCTGGATCTGTTCTCGTCAGGCGCAACCCGCAGCCGCGCCGCGATTGGCTGGACGCCGCTGACGCGCGACGGCGGGCAGCAGCTTGGACGTAAGTTCCAGCTGTATGACATGACGAGCGATAAGAATATTAACTTCCGCTGATGCTTCTTTCCCCTCACCCTAACCCTCTCCCCTAAGGGGAGAGGGGATCGACCGGAGCCGTCTTTTCTCCCTCGCCCCTTTGGGGAGAGGGCCGGGGTGAGGGGCAATCGTCGGTGTTGCGTCAAACATAAACAAAAAATATAGATCCCCGTCACATTTTTGCGTTATACAGGAACCTCGCCCTGGAGAATGAGGTGCTGTATGACATCCCTGACTCGTCCGCGCGTTGAGTTTATCTCAACCATCCTCCAGACCGTGCTGAACCTCGGTCTGCTCTGCCTTGGCCTGATCCTAGTGGTCTTTCTCGGTAAAGAAACGGTGCATCTGGCGGATGTGCTGTTCGCCCCGGAACAAACCAGCAAATACCAGCTGGTTGAAGGGCTGGTGGTCTACTTTCTCTACTTTGAATTTATCGCCCTGATTGTGAAGTACTTTCAGTCCGGCTTTCACTTCCCGCTGCGCTATTTTGTCTATATCGGGATCACGGCGATTGTGCGGCTGATCGTCGTCGATCATAAATCCCCTCTCGACGTGCTGATCTACTCGGCGGCGATCCTGCTGCTGGTGATCACCCTCTGGCTGTGTAACTCGAAGCGGCTGAAACGCGAATAAAAAAAGGGCGCTCCGAAGAGCGCCAAATAACAGTCACAAGTAATAAGTCAAAGTTGAGGGTTGCAGTGGCATAACACAGTGAAACTTAGCCTTTCACACCGCCTGCCGTCAGGCCGTTAACCAGCCAGCGCTGGGCCAGCAGGAACACCACGGTGATCGGGATGGCTGAAAGAACCGCCGCGGCGGCAAAGTCGCCCCACAGGTAGTTTTGCGGGTTGAGGTATTGCTGCATCCCGACCGCCAGCGTGTAGCTGTTCACATCACGCAGCAGCAGGGAGGCGACCGGAACTTCGGTGATCGCGGCGATAAACGACAGGATAAACACCACCGCCAGGATAGGCACCGACAGCGGCAGCAGCACCAGGCGGAACGCCTGCCACGGGGTTGCGCCATCCAGCGCCGCCGCTTCTTCCAGCGAGCCGTCGATGGTTTCGAAATAGCCCTTGATGGTCCACACATGCAGCGCGATACCGCCAAGATAGGCGAAGATCACCCCGCCGTGGGTGTTCAGGCCGATAAACGGCACGTACTGCCCCAGACGGTCAAACAAGGCATACAACGCCACCAGCGACAGCACCGCCGGGAACATCTGGAAAATCAGCATCCCTTTGAGCAGCGTGGCTTTGCCCGGGAAACGCATACGGGCGAAGGCGTAGGCACAGGTGGTGGACAGCGCCACAATGCCAATGGCGGTAATACCGGCGATTTTCACCGAGTTCCACAGCCACAGCAGCACCGGGAACGGCGGCGGGGTGACGCGGCCGTCGGCGTGCTCTACGCTAAAGCCCAGCGCCAGCTTCCAGTGCTCCCAGGAGATTTCGTCCGGGATCAGGCTCCCGGTGGCGAAGTTACCCGAGCGCAGGGAGATGGCGATAACCATCAGCAGCGGGAACATGATCGCCGCGATAAAAATCAGCAGGCCTAGGTGCGTCGCCAGGAGGCGCAGCTTCTGAGATTTGGGTTGTACCATAGACATATTCTGTGCCCTCCTTAGTCAAATTTCATACGTGTGGCTTTCAGGTTCACAATCGCCAGAGCGCCCACCAGCAGGAAGATCAGGGTGGCAATCGCTGCCGCCAGACCGAAGTCCTGACCGCCGCCGCCTTCGAAGGCGATACGGTAGGTGTAGCTCACGAGCAGGTCGGTATAGCCCGCTGGCGTGGTGGTGCCAAGACGGTCAGGGCCGCCGTTGGTCAACAGCTGAATCAGCACGAAATTGTTAAAGTTAAAGGCGAAGCTGGCAATCATCAGCGGCGTCAGCGGCTTGATCAGCAGCGGCAGCGTAATTTTGAAGAAGTTCTGGAACGGGCCCGCGCCGTCCATCGCCGAGGCTTCGTACAGGTCGTCCGGAATCGCCTTCAGCAGCCCCATGCACAGGATCATCATGTACGGATAGCCGAGCCAGGTGTTGACGATAACAATCATCGAACGGGCGGTGGTCGGGTCGCTAAACCAGGCCGGTTTGATACCGAACAGCGCGCTCAGCATCATGTTGATTTCACCGAAGCTCTGGTTGAACAGCCCTTTGAAAATCAGAATCGAGATAAACGACGGTACGGCGTAGGGCAGGATCAGCAGCACGCGGTAAATCGCTTTGCCCTTGAGGGATTCCCACTGCACCAGACACGCCAGAATCATGCCGACCGCCACGGTGAGGATCACCGTCAGCACCGAGAAGACCACCGTCCAGACGAAGATGGCGAAGAAGGGTTTCTGAATGCCTTCGTCAGTGAACACGCGGGTAAAGTTGTCCCAGCCGATGGTGACGGTATAGCCCGGGCTGAGCTTGTCGTCGCCCCATTTGCCGTCGGCGGTGATGGACTGATAGAAACCGATGTCGTTGTTCGGGCGATACTTCACGCCGCTCTGGTTGTTGGTCAGGGTGCCGTCGTCAGCAAGCGTATAGAGCGGCCGGGTGCCGGAGAACTGGCGCAGCGAGCTCATGGTCACTTTGCTGTCGTCTGGCAGCACGGCGGTGAGCTGGGTCAGCGCCTGACGGTTCTGGGTAATCACGCGCAGGTTGGCGCGTTCACCCTCTGGCAGAGCCGCCTCTTTTAAGGCCAGCTTCTGCTCGCCGCCAATCTTAAAGGCGTCGGAGAGATAGGTTTTGCCGCTCTCGCCGTCAGTGAGTGCTAACTTCCACTCGTCACCTTCGGGATAGAGGCCAAAGTTAAAGGTTTTGCCCGCCTGATACGACCTGTCCAGAAGCACCTGCTGCGCACGCTCCTGCGCCAGCTGGTTGGTGCTGCTGTAGTTGGTGAAGGCGATAGCGATGGTACAAATCAGCGGGAACAGGACGAACAGCCCCATCCCGGCCACGCCAGGGTAAACATAGCGCCAGGCATAGGCTTTACGGTTGGCGAAAATATACAGGCCAGCAGAGCTTAAAATCAGCGTCATGATGGCGAACAGGTACTCCCCCTGCACGTACATTAAAACAACAAGGTAACCCACCAGCAGACACAGCAGACCTATCACTGACCACTTCAGCGCGTCGCTTTGCCACCAGTGCTTCTTTTTAATGACATCCATGGGGTTCTTCCTCTACAACGTTTGATCTTTTCTCCCTCTCCTGGGGGAGAGGGCCGGGGTGAGGGCGTGCGGATAGCGACAACCCTCACCCTAACCCTCTCCCAAAGGGAGAGGGAACTACGGCATTACTTAGTAATACGACCCTGAGCATCTTTCAGCGCGGCATCAACGGTCTGGCGACCGCTTGCGGCGTTGATGACGGCGGTACGGGTTGCGTACCAGAACGCAGCCATCTGTGGGATGTTCGGCATGATTTCGCCTTTCTGGGCGTTATCCATGGTCGCGGCAATGCGCGGATCTTTCGCTAACTGGTCCTGGAAGGATTTCAGCGCCACGGCACCCAGCGGCTTGTCCTTGTTCACTTCATCCAGACCCTGATCGGTCAGCAGGTAGTTTTCGAGGAACTCTTTCGCCAGCTCTTTGTTCGGGCTGGCGGCGTTGATGCCCGCGCTCAGCACGCCAACGAACGGTTTAGACGGCTTGCCTTTGAAGGTTGGCAGCAGCGTCACGCCGTAGTTGATTTTGCTCTTATCGATGTTGCTCCAGGCCCACGGACCGTTGATGGTCATCGCGGTTTCGCCCTTGTTGAACGCCGCTTCGGCAATGGAGTAATCGGTATCGGCGTTCATGTGTTTGTTCTTGATCAGATCGACCAGGAAGGTCAGACCCGCTTTCGCGCCAGCGCTGTCCACGCCCACGTCTTTCACGTCGTATTTGCCGTTTTCAAACTTGAACGCGTAACCGCCGTCGGCAGCAATCAGCGGCCAGGTGAAGTACGGCTCTTGCAGGTTGAACATCAGCGCGGATTTACCCTTCGCCTTCAGCTCTTTATCCAGGGCAGGGATCTCTTCCCAGGTTTTCGGTGGGTTTGGCACCAGGTCTTTGTTGTAAATCAGGGAGAGCGCTTCAACCGCCACCGGGTAAGCAATCAGCTTGCCGTTATAGCGAACGGCGTCCCAGGTGAACGGGAACAGTTTGTCCTGGAAGCTCTTGTCCGGCGTGATTTCAGCCAGCAGGCCAGACTGCGCGTAACCACCGAAGCGGTCATGCGCCCAGAAGATAATGTCCGGGCCGTCACCGGTAGCCGCAACCTGCGGGAATTTCTCTTCCAGCTTGTCCGGGTGCTCAACGGTGACTTTGATGCCGGTGTCTTTCTCGAATTTTTTGCCCACTTCGGCCAGGCCGTTATAGCCCTTGTCGCCGTTAATCCAGATAACCAGCTTACCTTCTTCAATTTTGGCGAGAGCCGGTGCGGAAATCATCATTGCTGCCAGGGCGGACAATGCGAAAACGCGTGCGCCAGTCTTGATCTTCATATCTGCCATCCTTTTTGGTGATGTGCTCGTGGATACATGAGGTGGTTCAACGTGACTCAGTCTCCTTATTTGACATCCTCTTTCCATCCTCCTGACTCCTACGCCCCACCCCTGCTTTATGTGATCTCTGTTGCATAAATTTAAGTTATGAGTGCTGGCGCACATAAAAACACACTGAATTTTGCAGGCGGCTTCACGATTTTCGCCACAGCGCCCCGGCTGCGGTCGCAGAGCCTGCTCTCTCATCCTCCCGCCTCCTCCCCCATAAAAAAGCCGGGGGGTGGAGGATTCACGAAAGTAATGGAACCCCCATAGTGAACTTATCTTGAATGTTTCTGTCGGCGACAGGTTGTAACGAAGGGAGAAGGGCATGGCGAGCGTACAGCTGCGTAATGTAACGAAAGCCTGGGGCGAAGTGGTGGTGTCGAAAGACATCAATCTCGACATCCACGAAGGTGAATTCGTGGTGTTTGTTGGCCCATCTGGCTGCGGTAAATCAACTCTGCTGCGTATGATTGCCGGTCTTGAAACCATCACCAGCGGCGATTTGTTTATTGGTGATACCCGAATGAACGACATCCCGCCCGCCGAACGCGGCGTTGGCATGGTGTTCCAGTCCTATGCGCTTTACCCCCATCTTTCCGTGGCCGAAAACATGTCCTTTGGCCTGAAGCTGGCGGGGGCGAAGAAAGAGGTGATTAACCAGCGCGTCACCCAGGTGGCGGAAGTGTTGCAGCTGGCGCACCTGCTGGAGCGTAAGCCAAAAGCGCTTTCCGGCGGTCAGCGTCAGCGTGTGGCGATTGGCCGTACCCTGGTGGCCGAACCGCGCGTGTTCCTGCTCGATGAACCTCTCTCCAACCTGGATGCCGCCCTGCGCGTCCAGATGCGTATCGAAATCTCCCGTCTGCACAAGCGCCTTGGGCGCACGATGATTTACGTCACCCACGATCAGGTCGAAGCGATGACGCTGGCCGACAAAATCGTGGTGCTGGACGCCGGTCGCGTGGCGCAGGTGGGTAAACCGCTGGAGCTGTATCACTACCCGGCAGACCGCTTTGTTGCGGGCTTTATTGGCTCGCCAAAGATGAACTTCCTGCCCGTCAAAGTGACCGCAACAGCCATTGAACAGGTACAGGTGGAGCTGCCTAACCGCCAGCAGGTATGGCTGCCGGTCGACAGCGCCAACGTACAGGTCGGGGCAAACATGTCCCTGGGTATTCGTCCTGAACATTTACTGCCTAGCCACATCGCCGATGTGACGCTCGAAGGTGTCGTTCAGGTCGTCGAACAGCTTGGTCACGAAACACAGATTCATATCCAGATCCCCGCCATCCGTCAGAACCTGGTCTACCGCCAGAACGACGTGGTGTTGGTAGAAGAGGGTGCCACATTCGCTATCGGCTTGCCGCCAGAGCGTTGCCATCTGTTCCGTGAGGATGGCACAGCATGTCGTCGGCTGCATAAAGAGCCAGGCGTTTAAGCAATCCCAAAAGAAAACACGAAGCCAACAGGTGAAGTGTTCAAAGAAAAGCAATGATCTCAGGAGATAGAATAATGATTACTCTGCGCAAAGTCCCTCTGGCGGTCGCCATTGCGGCAGGCATTTTGTCTGCTCAAGCCGGCGCTGTCGACTTTAAAGGTTATGCTCGTTCCGGCATCGGCTGGACCGGGAGCGGCGGTGAACAACAGTGTTTCCAGGCAACAGGTGCTCAAAGTAAATATCGTCTGGGTAACGAATGTGAAACCTATGCTGAGTTGAAACTGGGCCAGGAAGTGTGGAAAGAGGGCGATAAGAGCTTCTACTTCGACACCAACGTCGCGTATTCCGTATCTCAGCAGAACGACTGGGAATCCACCAGCCCGGCCTTCCGTGAAGCAAACGTGCAGGGTAAAAACCTGATTGAATGGCTGCCAGGCTCCACCATCTGGGCCGGTAAGCGCTTCTATCAGCGTCATGACGTTCACATGATCGACTTCTACTACTGGGATATTTCTGGTCCTGGTGCGGGTATCGAAAACATCGACCTGGGCTTTGGTAAATTGTCTCTGGCGGCAACCCGTTCTTCTGAAGCCGGCGGTTCTGCAACCTTCGCCGATCGTGATGCGAACGGTGACCGTATTTATGACAACGTGGTACCAAACGATGTCTTCGACGTCCGCTTAGCGGGTCTGGAAACTAACCCGGGCGGTACGCTGGAACTGGGCGTTGACTATGGTCACACCAACATTCCTGACGATTACTACTTACAGCCTGGCGCATCAAAAGACGGCTGGTTGTTCACCGCTGAACACACCCAGAGCATGTTAAAAGGCTTCAACAAGTTCGTTCTTCAGTACGGCACGGACTCTATGACCTCTAACGGTAAAGGTATCCCACAAGGCGGTAGCGTTGATAACGACGGCTCCATGTGGCGTGTGCTGGACCACGGTGCAATCACCCTGGCAGACCGTTGGGACCTGATGTATGTCGGTATGTACCAGAACATCGATCGTGACAACAACAACGGGACCGAGTGGTGGACTGTTGGTGTTCGTCCAATGTTCAAATGGACGCCGATCATGAGCACCCTGCTGGAAGTGGGCTACGACAACGTTAAGTCTCAGAAAACTGACGACAAAAACAGCCAGTACAAAATCACCCTGGCACAGCAGTGGCAGGCAGGCGACAGCATCTGGTCCCGTCCGGCTATCCGTGTCTTCGCAACCTATGCGAAGTGGGATGAGAAATGGGGTTATGCGAACAACGGTGACACTGGTTACACCTCTGGCGTGGCATACAGCGACACTTCCGCGAAAACCTTCAGCCGTGGCGACTCTGACGAGTGGACCTTCGGTGCTCAGATGGAAATCTGGTGGTAATTCGATAGACCTGACGTAATGACCTAAAAGAGGGGCGCAAGCCCCTCTCTCCTTAGGGTGCTGCGCGCTATTGCCTGGCCACCGCAGTGCTCACGCTATCAGAGGTAATAACAATGAAAATGAAGAAAAGTCTCGTCGCGCTGTGCCTCTCTGCGGGGCTGCTGGCTAGTGCTCCCGCCATCACGTTTGCAGATGTTAATTTCGTACCGCAAAACACCAGCGCTGCGCCTGCTATCCAGGCGGCGGCGCTTCAGCAGCTGACCTGGACCCCCGTCGATCAATCTAAAACGCAGTCCACACAGCTTCCAACGGGTGGTCAACAGCTGAACGTTGCGGGTATCACCGGCCCGGTTGCCGCCTACAGCGTGCCCGCGAATATTGGCGAGCTGACTCTCACCCTGACCAGTGAAGTGAACAAACAAACCAGCGTCTTCGCGCCTAACGTGCTGATCCTCGATCAGAACATGACGCCATCGGCCTTCTTCCCGAGCGACTATTTTAGCTATCAGGAACCGGGCGTGATGAGCGCCGATCGTCTGCAAGGCGTAATGCGTCTGACCCCAGCGTTAGGCCAGCAGAAAATTTACGTGCTGGTATTCACCACAGAAAAAGATTTGCAGCAGACCACAAAGCTGGTTGACCCGGCGAAAGCCTACGCGAAAGGCACCGGCAACTCCGTACCGGATATTCCGGATCCGCTTGCCCGCCACACTACCGATGGTCTGATTAAGCTGAAAGTTTCCACTAACAGCGCCTCCAGCGTACTGGTTGGCCCACTGTTTGGCTCTTCAGGCCCGGGTCCGGTTACCGTGGGTAATACCGCGTCACCTGTTTATGCTGCGCCTGTTGCCGCCGCACCAGCCACCGCCCCGGCCCCTGCGAAAAAATCCGAGCCGGTGCTGAATGACACCGAAACCTACTTCAATAACGCCATTAAGCAGGCCGTGAAGAGCGGTGATGTCGACAAAGCCCTCAAGCTGCTTGATGAAGCCGAGCGTTTAGGTTCCACCACTGCCCGTTCCACCTTTATCAGCAGTGTAAAAGGCAAGGGGTGACAGCCGTCCCCCACAGTGCTGATTTGTTCGTTTTAGTGCGCCTGAGTGGGCGCACTTTTTTTGGCGTCGCCCGCGCTGTTGCGCCATTGTTGCGAATGTGATCGCTAAATAGCGTTTGCCCGCCCTCAATCCGCTTTTCTGCGATACAATGCCTTTACGTTATGTATCGGAGAGTCTGGCATGTCACACCCCGCGCTAACGCAACTGCGTGCGCTGCGCTATTTTGACCACATACCCGCGCTTGACCCGGAGCAGCTCGACTGGCTGCTGCTGGAAGATTCCATGACAAAACGTTTTGAGCAACAGGGCAAAACGGTCACCGTGACGCTGATTCAGGAAGGGTTTGTCACCGCTGAGGCGATCGCCAGCGAACTGCCGCTGCTGCCGCTGGAAGAACGCTACTGGCTGCGTGAAATCCTGCTCTGTGCCGACGGCGAGCCGTGGCTGGCCGGGCGTACAGTCGTGCCCGAATCCACGCTATCCGGTCCTGAGCTTGCGCTACAAAAACTGGGTAAAACCCCGCTGGGGCGCTATCTTTTTACCTCGTCTGAACTGACGCGTGATTTTATTGAGATTGGTCGCGATGCCGACCTGTGGGGGCGACGTTCCCGCCTTCGCCTGAGCGGTAAACCGTTAATGCTGACGGAGCTTTTCTTACCGGCATCGCCGTTGTACTAAGAGGAAGAAAAAAATGGAGTGGAGCCTGACGCAGGACAAGCTGCTGGCCTATCACCGCTTAATGCGAACGGATAAACCCATCGGCGCGTTGCTGCTGCTGTGGCCAACCTTATGGGCGCTGTGGGTCGCGACGCCCGGCCTGCCGCCGCTGTGGATCCTCGCGGTGTTTGTTGCGGGCGTCTGGCTGATGCGCGCGGCGGGATGCGTGGTTAACGACTACGCCGACCGTAAGTTTGACGGCCACGTTAAGCGCACGGCTAACCGTCCGCTGCCGAGCGGCCAGGTCACAGAGAAAGAGGCCCGCACGCTGTTTGTGGTGCTGGTGGTGCTCTCGTTCCTGCTGGTGTTAACGCTGAATACCATGACCATCCTGCTGTCCGTCGCCGCGCTGGCGCTGGCGTGGGTCTATCCGTTTATGAAGCGTTACACCCATCTGCCGCAGGTGGTGCTGGGGGCGGCCTTTGGCTGGTCGATCCCGATGGCGTTTGCGGCGGTGAGCGAAACGGTGCCGCTGAGCTGCTGGCTGATGTTCCTCGCCAATATCCTCTGGGCGGTGGCGTACGACACGCAGTACGCAATGGTCGATCGGGACGATGACCTGAAGATTGGCATCAAATCAACCGCTATCCTGTTTGGTCGTCACGACAGGCTGATCATCGGTATTTTGCAGGTGGCGGTGCTGGCGCTGATGGTGGCGATTGGTCGCCTGAACGGGCTGAACTGGGCGTTCTACTGGTCGGTGCTGGTAGCGGGTCTGCTGTTTGCGTATCAGCAGAAGCTGATTGCGAAGCGCGAGCGCGAAGCCTGCTTTAAAGCGTTTCTGAACAATAACTACGTTGGCCTGGTGCTGTTTTTAGGGCTAGCGATGAGCTACTTCTCATAAAAGAACGGCAGCCGGATGGCTGCCGTTTTGTTTTCTCCCTCTCCCTGTGGGAGAGGGCCGGGGTGAGGGCATCAGGCTGCTGATGACATCACTCGTCCTGCGTCGCACTCTCAATCGTCAAGCGCACGTCAGACGTAATCAGGTCAGCCAGCATCTGGTAAACCTTCATCGTTTCTTCCGGCTCAGCGTCGCCGGTATCGCTGATAAACCCTTCATCACGCAGCGTCAGCACTAACGAGCTGAATACCGCTTTGTCGAAGAACTCCGGCGCGTTAATGCCGTGCAGAACGGACAGGCGCTGTGCCAGCGTCCGGCTCTCTTTTTCCAGCGTACCGCGGTTGATGGACGGGTTCGCGCTCAGCAGCCAGAAGGTAATGGCGTAACGTTGCAGCGTTTCACGCGCGCCAGCCGCCAGCAGTTGCAGGGTGCGGGAGCGTGACGGGTTAATGTGCAGCTCGTCACCGGTGACCGTAATCAGCCCCTGACGTTGCAGCTCTGCGGTGAGTTTATCCAGCTCTGCCGCCAGCTCGTCTTTACTCCAGCGCAGGAACAGCTCCGCTTTCAGCATCGGGTACAGCGCGTCGACATGGCGCAGCAGCTCCTGACGTGAAATACGGCGATGCTGGGTAATGATGGCCGCCATCAGCGATGGCAACATCAGCATATGCGTGATGTTGTTTCGGTAGTAGGTCATCAGCACCGCCTGCTCGCGCGGCAGAATGATGATGTCCCCGATGGTGTCTTTCTCGACCTCGAACTTGTTCATCTGCAACGCATGTTCGATCAGCTCGTTCGCGGTGCTGGTCGGCACGGTTGAATCCACCGAGTACGGCACGTTGCGCATGATGTCGAGATAGCAGTCGAGCTGTTCGGTGAGCTGCTCGCGGGTCAGCGAACGCTGACGCGAGGCCAGCAGCGCGGTACAGCACAGGTTCATGGCGTTGGCCGCACCCGCGTTGTTGATACGCACCATCAGCTCGGCGGCGATACCGTTTACCGTTGGCGTCAGCCAGGCAGGACGCACCGCTTCGATAGGATCGATAGACTCGCGCCACTCTGGTACATGGTGGTTCAGGTAGGTCATCAGCGGCATCGGCTCGCCAAAGTTCACGTAGCCCTCACCGAGGTTGCGCAGCTTGCTCAGCCCGCGCAGCATCTGCGGCAGACTCTCTTTCTCTTTGGTCGCCCCGCGCAGCTCTTTGGCGTAGGTACCCACTTCCATCACGTGTTCGTAACCGATGTAAATCGGCACCAGCGTAATCGGACGGGTGCCGCCGCGCAGCATCGCCTGAATGGTCATCGACAGCGTGCCGGTCTTCGGATCGAGCAGACGACCGGTGCGGGAACGGCCACCCTCCACGAAATACTCAACGGAATAGCCACGGCTGAACAGCTCGCCCAGATACTCGCGGAAGACGGTGGAATAGAGCTTGTTGCCTTTAAAGGTGCGTCGAATAAAGAACGCGCCCAGACGGCGGAAAATCGGCCCTGCTGGCCAGAAGTTCAGGTTAATCCCAGCGGCGATATGCGGCGGGACAAGACCCTGGTGATACAGCACGTAGGAGAGCAGCAGGTAGTCCATGTGGCTGCGGTGACACGGCACATAGACAATTTCATGTCCGTCGTGCGCCAGCTGGCGAACGCGCTCGGCGTTGTGAACGTTGATCCCCTGATAAAGGCGGTTCCACGTAAAGCCCAGAATACGGTCGGAGAGGCGGATCATCTCGTAAGAGAAATTCGCGGCGATCTCTTCCATCAGCGCGATGGCGTTCTGCTGCGCTTTCTCGTGAGAAATTTTCTTGCTGCGCGCTTCGTCTTCGACGGCGCGGGCAATGGCTTTCGAGGCCAGCAGCTTGTTAAAGAGATCCTGGCGCGCAGGCAGGCGCGGCCCGACGGCAGCCAGACGCTGGCGGGCGAAGTGCATACGCGCAACGCGCGCCAGTTTTTGCGCAATGATTTTGTCCGTACCGTGTTCGTCCGCCATGCGGCGCAGCGAAACGGAAGGGGAGAAACGCACAAAGCTGTCGCGTCCCAGCCAGGAGACCGCAAAAAACTTCTGAATACCGTTAAGCATACGCAGCGGCGGATTCTCTTCGCCTTTTTCGCGGCCCGGACGGCGGCCAAACATCACCGATACCGGCACCATCTGCACATCCAGCTGTGGATTGCTGCGGTGCAGGTCGAGGTAGTCGTGGAACAGTTTGATGGACTCTTCTTTCGGCGTGTAATAGGTAAACACGCGCGGCCCGCCGTGAATGAACACGTAGCGCGGCAGCAGAGTGCCGTCGATTTCGAGCGGCTCAAGCGGGTCAGGGAGGTCGTGCGCCAGACATTGGGCGCGGAGCGTCAGCAGGTCTGCCTTCGAGTTATAAGGCAAAACGTACATAATAGGGCGAGAGGTATCCAGCCCTAATTCCAGCGCAGGTTCCGCCGGGATAGACTTGCTTTTTACCAGGACGCTTAATGGTAAATTAAGTAATTTGTAGTAAATTCGTGGCCAGCCGGACATAAACGATGTAAAGCCTCTGGTTAATAATGCAAATGCGGCGCAAGGATAACAGAATGCGCGCAAAATTTCTGTTGTTACCCGTCATACTTAAGGCGGCAGCAAAACGCGCTGCAACCCTAATTACTGACGCTATTTTCACTAAAAGGTTCTTTTAATGGCCAATAATACCACTGGGTTAACTCGAATCATCAAAGCTGCCGGCTATTCATGGAAAGGTTTCCGCGCCGCGTGGATTAATGAAGCTGCTTTTCGCCAGGAAGCCGTTGCCGCCATTGTCGCGGTGATTATCGCCTGTTTCCTTGATGTTGACGCAATAACCCGCGTACTTCTCATCGGTTCGGTACTTTTGGTGATGATAGTGGAAATTATCAATAGCGCTATAGAGGCCGTGGTCGATCGTATTGGCTCCGATTTTCATGAGCTGTCCGGTCGTGCGAAAGATATGGGGTCTGCCGCAGTTCTGTTGTCGATTATTACCGCATTAATCACCTGGGGCACGCTTCTCTGGTCACATTTTCGATAAGCCTTCAGGAATCACTAACTGCCTGGTTTTTTGTGCAGTTTTTGATTCCAAATTCGCCTTTGACTGTATATACTCACAGCATAACTGTATATACACCCAGGGGGCGGAATGAAAGCGTTAACGACCAGGCAGCAAGAGGTGTTTGATCTCATCCGGGATCACATCGGCCAGACGGGTATGCCACCTACGCGTGCGGAAATCGCGCAGCGTCTGGGGTTCCGTTCTCCAAATGCTGCCGAAGAGCACCTTAAAGCACTGGCACGTAAAGGCGTACTGGAGATTGTTTCCGGCGCGTCTCGTGGTATTCGTCTGCTGGTGGAAGAAGAAACCGGTATTCCACTGGTAGGCCGCGTTGCAGCAGGTGAACCTCTGCTCGCACAGCAGCACATTGAAGGTCACTACCAGGTTGATCCTGGCATGTTCAAACCGAGCGCGGATTTCCTGCTGCGCGTTAGCGGGATGTCCATGAAAGACATCGGTATTCTCGACGGCGATCTGCTGGCGGTTCACAAAACTCAGGATGTGCGCAACGGTCAGGTTGTGGTCGCACGTATTGATGATGAAGTGACCGTTAAGCGTCTGAAAAAGCAGGGCAACACCGTGCAGCTGCTGCCTGAGAACAACGATTTTTCCCCTATCGTGGTGGATTTGCGCGAGCACAATTTCTCCATTGAAGGGCTGGCCGTCGGCGTGATCCGCAACGGCGAATGGCTGTAATCTCTTCCTGACAGGCTGCGGCACTCCCGCAGCCTGACTCATTTTTCTGCCCCGGTATGTTCTCATGTCATTGCTGACCGCTTCTGATAAGGCGCTGTGGCGTCTTGCGTTGCCGATGATTTTCTCCAATATCACCGTCCCGCTGCTGGGGCTGGTTGATACCGCCGTAATTGGCCATCTCGATTCCCCCGTCTATCTGGGCGGCGTCGCCATTGGCGCCACGGCAACCAGCTTCCTCTTTATGCTGCTGCTCTTTTTGCGCATGAGCACCACGGGCTTGACGGCCCAGGCGTACGGCGCGAAAGATCCGCTGCGTCTGGCGCGGGCGCTGGTACAGCCGCTGATCCTGGCCCTGGGCGCTGGCGTGCTCATTGTGCTTTTACGCACGCCGCTTATCGATCTGGCCTTACACATCGTGGGGGGCAGCGAAGCGGTGCTGGAGCAGGCCCGGCGCTTCCTTGAAATCCGCTGGCTCAGCGCTCCGGCCTCCCTGGCAAACTTAGTGCTGCTCGGCTGGCTGCTCGGCGTTCAGTATGCGCGCGCCCCGGTTATCCTGCTGGTGGTGGGCAACGTCCTGAACATTGTGCTCGATCTCTGGCTGGTGATTGGGCTGCACATGAACGTTCAGGGCGCGGCGCTGGCAACGGCCATTGCGGAATACGGCACGCTGATAATCGGCTTGTGGATGGTCTGGCGCGTGCTGCACATGCGCGGCATCTCTCTTGGGATGCTGAAAACCGCCTGGCGCGGGAATATCCGCCGGCTGCTGGCGCTGAATCGCGACATCATGCTGCGCTCGCTGCTGCTGCAACTCTGCTTTGGCGCGCTGACGGTGTTTGGCGCACGTCTTGGCCCGGAAATCGTCGCGGTTAACGCGGTGCTGATGACGCTGCTGACCTTCACCGCCTATGCGCTCGACGGCTTTGCGTATGCCGTGGAAGCCCACTCCGGGCAGGCCTACGGCGCGCGTGAAAGCGGTCAGCTGCGCGAGGTCTGGCGCGCTGCCTGCCGTCAGTCGGGGCTGGTGGCGCTGGCGTTTGCGCTGATCTACGCCTGTCTGGGCGAGCATATTATTGCGCTGCTCACCTCTCTGCCTGCGCTGCGGGAGCTGGCAAGCCACTACATTCTCTGGCAGGTGATATTACCGGTGGTGGGCGTCTGGTGTTATCTGCTGGACGGGATGTTTATTGGCGCAACGCGCGGCGCGGAGATGCGTAACAGCATGGCGGTGGCGGCGGCAGGCTTTGGCCTTACGCTGCTGACGGTGCCGTATCTGGGCAACCACGGCCTGTGGCTGGCGCTGGCGGTCTTCCTCTCCCTGCGCGGCCTGTCGCTGGCGTATATCTGGCACCGTCACTGGCGCAACAACACCTGGTTTGCTTCCCCTCACGACAGAGCGTGATGGTTAAAGATTCTGAATATGAAACTGACCGCCGAATCCTTAACTACAATAATTATCACGTCCAGCAGAAATGTACGTCACGGACGTTATGAATTCACGCTTAACACGAGGACACGATTATGAATAAAGACGAAATCGGCGGCAACTGGAAGCAATTCAAAGGTAAAGCGAAAGAACAGTGGGGTAAACTCACCGATGACGACATGACCGTCATTGAAGGTAAACGTGACCAGCTGGTAGGTAAAATCCAGGAGCGTTACGGTTACGAGAAGGACCAGGCTGAAACTGAAGTTAAAGACTGGGAAACCCGCAACGATTACCGCTGGTAACCCTTAGCAGTTTACGTCCCTCTGAAGGCGGCCTTGAGCCGCCTTTGTCTTTTCTAGCGCGGTTTTTTCTTCACCAGAATAGAGTGATCGTGCTGGCACTCATCGTGATGATTGCAGGATTCCACTTCTACACACGCAGAACATAGCCCGTGTGCTTCAATCACGTTATGGCGCAGCGCAAAGCCCATTTTCGCCGCCAGCGTATGCATAATATCTTCCACCCCTTCCGCACCCTCTTCTTTAACGACGCCGCAGCGGTCGCAAATAAACATGGCGGACGTGTGGGTCGGCTGGTCAAACAGATGGCACAGCACGTAGCTGTTGGTTGACTCAACCTTATGAACAAACCCCTGCTCCAGCAGGAAATCCAGCGCGCGATAAACGGTAGGCGGCTTGGCCTGCGGTTCGCTTACGCGCAGCAGATCCAGCAGATCGTACGCGCTGATCGCCCCCTGTTGCAGGCTCATCAGACGCAATACCTCAAGGCGCTGCGGGGTCAGGCGCACATTGCGTTGCGCACACAGCTTTTCAGCCTGCGCCAGCAGCTCTTTTGTGGACTTCTCCATGAAGCACCTCGGATGAAATAGGAAGGAAGACCCTCACTTTACCATGTTCTGCTAAAAACACCGAGGATCGCCAGGTGTGCTATACCTGACGCATCGCAATCCGGGGAGCACACCATGAAAAGACCTGACTGTATTCGACACTGGCGCGACGTTGAGGGCGCGGATGATTCCACCTATCCCGACAGCAACGAGCTTTTTTCCATCGGCGCGCCGCTGGCCCGCAGGCTCGGGCTGGGGCGCATCGGCATTCATCACGAGCGCCTACCGCCGGGACGGCGTACCTCTTACCCTCATGCCGAAAGCGACGAAGAGGAGTTTATCTACGTGCTGGAGGGATATCCCGAAGCCTGGATCAACGGCTATTTGTGGAAGCTGGAGCCGGGCGATAGCGTGGGGTTTCCTGCCGGAACCGGCGTGTGCCACACCTTTATCAATAACACCAGCGAAGAGGTGCGGCTGCTGGTCGTCGGGGAGGCGAACAAGAAACAAAACCGCATCTACTATCCGCTGAATCCGGAGTATGCCGCCACGCGTGAAGACCGCTGGGTAGACCATCCGCCGCAGTTTTTTGGGCCGCACGATGGAAAACCTGGGCGAAAATAATTTCCTCTTCTATAAATATTGAGGGCCGTCACAAATAACAACAGGCCCGCAGGGAATTTAACTTAAGGAAAAAGCGGGTCTTTTTGTACTTATTCACAGCAATAGTTCGCTCCTGTTTGGGTGATAACAGACAGGGTTAATTAATAACAGCTATAAGACGAGCATACTGTGAAAAAACATTTTAAATTTTCGGTGGTTAGCATCGCTGTCTCCTTTTTTGTGGCAAATCAGGCGGGAGCAGCCAATACCTGGACGGAGTCGCGTAGCGACGCAATGGGTGGCACGGGTGTCGCAGCAGGCACCTATGGCAGCGGGGCGCTGATCAACCCGGCGCTGCTGGCAAAGGCCAAACCTGAAGACGACGTGACGGTTATTCTGCCGTCGGTCGGCGCGCAGATTACGGATAAAGACAATCTTCAGGACGAAATCGACAATATTAACGACAAAATCAATCACTATCAGGACGTGATTGACGATCTGACGCCAACGGAGATTATTACCAATCCGTTAGGCTCAATAAACCAGTTCCAGGGCGCGGCGAAAGATCTTGCCGACGAGCTGGACTACCTCAAAGGCAAAACGGCACGCGCCACGGCGGGTGCGGGTATTGCCGTCAGTATTCCTAACGATGTGCTGTCCGTGGCCTTTATGGCGAAAGGCTATGCCCACGGGCGCGTTAGTTCGTCTATCGATCAGCAGGATATTGATTACCTGCGCGGGATCCAGAAAAGCGATCTGGTTGCGGCAGGCGTTGCGCTGGATGCGGCGGTGAACGGCACCGATCAGATCACGAAAAACCTCAACTCTACGGCATCCGGCCGCGCGGCGATTGTTTCCGATTACGGTATCGCGGTGGCGCGTCAGTTTGATTTGGGCGGCGTTCCTGTGTCCGTGGGCGTGACGCCAAAACTGCAAAAAACCTGGGTCTATAACTACACCACCTCTATCTACGATTACGACAGCAACAAGTGGAACGACAGCCGCTACCGCACCGACGATACCGGCTTCAACGTGGATGCCGGTATTGCTGCCGACTTCGGTGAAAACTGGACGCTGGGCGTGAGCGGGCAAAACCTGATGTCGCGCGATATCGACACCAAAGATGTGCGTATCCGCAACGGTCGTACGGGAGAGGTGGTGAGCTATAAAGACACCTACCAGATCCGTCCGCTGGTGACGGCGGGTGCCGCCTGGCACAACGATCTGGTCACCTTAACCGCCGACGGCGATCTGACCGAAACCAAAGGCTTTAAGAGCGAAGACACCTCGCAATACGCGGGTGTGGGTGCTGAAATCACGCCGCTCAGCTGGCTCGCCGTGCGCGCCGGCTTCCGTGCCGACATGAAAGGTAACGACAGCAACGTCTTTACCGGCGGTCTGGGGTTTGCGCCGTTTAACACGGTACACGTGGACCTGATGGGCCTTTACGGTGAGGACGAAACCTGGGGCGCAGGGGCGCAGCTGAGTATGACCTTCTAAAGTGAACCGGAGGCGCTGCGCCTCCGGCTTTTCTTTGTGCTATAGTAGCGCCCCTTTTCCACCAGATGCTTAAAACTTCGCCATGTCGTCAGAATCCCGGACTCCTTTCCCCGCACACCGTTTCTCCATCGCGCCGATGCTCGACTGGACGGACAGACACTGCCGTTACTTCCTGCGCCAGCTCTCCCGCCATACGCTGCTGTACACCGAAATGGTGACCACCGGGGCGATTATTCACGGCAAGGGCGACTATCTGGCGTACAGCGAAGAGGAGCATCCGGTTGCCTTGCAGCTGGGCGGCAGCGATCCGGCAGCTCTTGCGCAGTGCGCGAAGCTGGCAGAAGAGCGCGGCTATGACGAGATTAACCTCAACGTCGGCTGTCCTTCCGATCGCGTGCAAAACGGCATGTTCGGCGCCTGCCTGATGGGCAACGCGCAGCTGGTGGCGGACTGCATCAAAGCGATGCGCGACGTGGTTTCTATTCCGGTCACGGTGAAAACCCGTATCGGCATCGACGACCAGGACAGCTACGAATTCCTGTGTGATTTCATCAATACGGTGGCCGGAAAGGGCGAGTGCGAGATGTTTATTATCCACGCGCGTAAGGCCTGGCTTTCGGGTCTTAGCCCAAAAGAGAACCGCGAAATTCCGCCGCTGGACTATCCGCGCGTTTATCAGCTCAAGCGCGATTTCCCGCATCTGACGATGTCGATTAACGGCGGCATTAAGTCGCTCGACGAGGCGAAAACGCATCTGGGCCATATGGATGGCGTGATGGTCGGTCGCGAGGCGTACCAAAATCCGGGCATCCTGGCGACGGTTGACCGTGAAATCTTTGGCATTGAAGGGGCAGATACCGATCCGGTTGCGGTGGTACGCGCCATGTACCCGTATATCGAGCGCGAGCTGAGCAACGGCACCTATCTTGGACATATCACCCGCCATATGCTCGGGCTTTTCCAGGGCATTCCGGGCGCGCGCCAGTGGCGTCGCTACCTCAGCGAGAACGCGCACAAAGCGGGTGCGGATATCGAGGTGCTGGAACACGCGCTGCGTCTGGTTGCCGATAAGCGATAATCATGCGAATTGCCTGAAAAATCAGCGCAATAACCGTGTCCGTTACTCAGGTATTGTGGGGTTCGTCACAGACCTGTAACTTTCCCGGCAGCATTGCTTAGAACAGAATAGGATTTAGTTATCGAATCTGTCACTATTGCTGCCGCTAAAGAATTCATCGAGCTGTACCCTACATACAGCCGAAAAATAAAAGAAAGGGCTTCCCGAAAAGGAAGCCCAATTTCTTTTTCCCGTCATAACTCACGCCTTGCTGCAACATGAATTATACAGGGAAATGAGTTAAGGAATTAACAGACTCGACCCCTGTGTCGCTCTACTCTCCAGCACCTCGTGCGCACGCTGCGCATCGCTCAGCGCGAACTTCTGAGAATCCGCCACATCGACCTTAATCACCCCGCTCGCAATCAGCGAAAACAGCTCGTTGCTGGCTTCCTCAAGTTCTTCCCGGTTAGTGATGTAGCCCTGAAGAGAAGGGCGCGTAACGTACAGCGAGCCTTTCTGGTTGAGGATGCCCAGATTCACGCCTGTCACCGCGCCTGAGGCGTTGCCGAAGCTCACCATCAGGCCACGGCGTTGCAGGCAGTCGAGGGACGATTCCCAGGTATCTTTCCCCACCGAGTCATACACCACGCGCACTTTTTTGCCGCTGGTGATCTCTTTGAGCCGCTCAACCAGGCTCTCTTCACGATAGTTAATGACCTGCCACGCGCCCGCATCCAGCGCGCGCTGCACTTTCTGCGCACTTCCCGCGGTGCCAATCAGCTTCGCCCCCAGCGCTTTTGCCCACTGGCAGGCGATCAGCCCCACGCCGCCCGCGGCCGCATGGAACAGGAACTGCTCGTCGGGTTTGATCTCGTAGGTTTTACGCAGCAGATAGTAAACGGTCAGCCCTTTCAGGAAGGAGGCTGCTGCCTGCTCAAAGGAGATGGCGTTAGGCAGCAGGGCGGCTTTATCGGCCGGGACGTTGTGGACGGAGCTGTAGGCGCCCAGGGCAGATTGCGCATACACCACGCGGTCGCCCTCTTTTATATGCGTAACCGCGCTACCCACTTTGACCACCACGCCTGCCGCCTCGGTTCCCAGCCCGCTTGGCAGCGACGGAGGCGGATAAAGCCCACCGCGAATATAGGTGTCGATGTAGTTAATTCCGATGGCTTTGTTTTCAACCTGGATCTCGTTTTCGCCAGGCGCAGCGGGGGAAAACTCCACTGCTTTGAGTACGTCAGGGCCACCATGCTTGTGAAATTCAATACGTGTTGCCATGCTTCCTCCAGAAGAAAATGTGGTAATCTTTCGACCCACTCTTTATCTCGGTAACTCCATTCACTATGGCAGGAAACAAACCCTTCAACAAACAGACTGAACCCCGTGAACGTGATTATCAGGTCGCCGGGTTAAAGGTCCCGCCGCACTCGATTGAAGCGGAACAGTCGGTGTTGGGCGGTTTAATGCTGGACAACGAACGCTGGGACGATGTCGCCGAACGCGTCGTTGCTGAAGATTTCTATACCCGTCCACACCGCCATATCTTTACCGAAATGGCGCGCTTGCAGGAATCCGGCAGCCCGATTGACCTGATCACGCTCGCGGAATCGCTGGAGCGTCTGGGTCAGCTGGACAGCGTCGGTGGATTTGCCTATCTGGCAGAGTTATCAAAAAATACACCAAGTGCGGCGAACATCAGCGCTTACGCCGATATCGTGCGCGAACGCGCGGTGGTGCGTGAGATGATCTCGGTGGCGAACGAAATCGCCGAAGCCGGTTTCGATCCGCAGGGGCGCACTAGCGAAGACCTGCTCGATCTCGCCGAATCCCGCGTGTTTAAAATCGCCGAAAGCCGCGCGAATAAAGATGAAGGGCCGAAAAATATCGCCGACGTGCTCGACGCCACCGTCGCGCGTATCGAACAGCTTTTCCAGCAGCCGCACGACGGCGTGACGGGTGTGAATACCGGCTATGACGATCTCAACAAGAAAACCGCTGGCCTACAGCCGTCGGATCTGATCATCGTCGCGGCGCGTCCGTCGATGGGTAAAACAACATTTGCAATGAACCTCGTCGAAAACGCGGCGATGTTGCAGGATAAGCCAGTATTGATTTTCAGTCTTGAGATGCCCTCCGAGCAGATCATGATGCGTTCTCTGGCGTCGCTTTCCCGCGTCGATCAGACCCGCATTCGTACCGGTCAGCTCGACGATGAAGACTGGGCGCGTATCTCCGGCACCATGGGTATTTTGCTGGAAAAACGTAACATCTATATCGATGACTCCTCCGGCCTGACGCCGACGGAAGTGCGCTCCCGCGCGCGCCGTATCGCCCGCGAACACGGCGGTATTGGCCTTATCATGATCGACTACCTTCAGCTGATGCGCGTGCCGTCGCTCTCCGACAACCGTACCCTGGAAATCGCCGAAATTTCCCGCTCGCTCAAGGCGTTAGCCAAAGAGCTACAGGTGCCGGTGGTGGCGCTGTCGCAGCTTAACCGCTCTCTGGAACAACGTGCGGACAAACGCCCGGTCAACTCCGACCTGCGTGAATCCGGCTCCATCGAGCAGGATGCCGACTTAATCATGTTCATCTACCGTGATGAGGTTTATCACGAGAACAGCGACCTTAAAGGGATCGCTGAAATCATTATTGGTAAGCAACGTAACGGCCCGATCGGGACGGTGCGTCTGACCTTTAACGGACAGTGGTCGCGCTTTGATAACTATGCGGGCCCGCAGTACGACGACGAATAAGGATTTTTTTACATGCAAGCGGCAACAGTAGTCATTAACCGCCGCGCTCTGCGACACAACCTGCAACGTCTGCGTGAACTGGCGCCCGCCAGTAAACTCGTTGCAGTCGTGAAAGCGAACGCTTACGGACACGGTCTTCTCGAGACCGCGCGAACGCTCCCCGATGCCGACGCGTTTGGCGTCGCCCGTCTTGAAGAGGCTCTGCACCTGAGGGCCGGCGGCATTACGCAGCCCATCCTGCTGCTTGAAGGCTTTTTTGAGGCCGCCGATCTGCCGACGATTGCCGACCAGCATCTGCACACGGCGGTGCATAACGAAGAGCAGCTCGCTGCGCTCGAAACCGCTGAACTCAGCGAGCCTGTGACCGTCTGGATGAAGCTCGATACCGGAATGCACCGCCTGGGCGTGCGCCCGGAGAAGGCCGACGCCTTTTATCAGCGCCTGAGCCGGTGCAAAAACGTGCGCCAGCCGGTGAATATCGTCAGCCACTTTGCCCGCGCCGATGAGCCGGAGTGTGGTGCGACGGAGCAGCAGCTCGATATTTTCAACACCTTCTGCGAAGGCAAGCCGGGAATGCGTTCCATTGCGGCTTCCGGCGGCATTCTGCTCTGGCCGCAGTCGCACTTTGACTGGGCGCGTCCGGGCATCATTCTTTACGGCGTATCGCCGCTGGAGAACAAACCCTGGGGGCCGGATTTCGGCTTTAAGCCGGTGATGTCGCTGGTCTCGAACCTGATTGCCGTGCGCGAGCACAAAGCGGGTGAGCCGGTGGGCTACGGCGGCACCTGGGTCAGCGAGCGCGACACCCGTCTGGGCGTGGTGGCGATGGGCTACGGCGACGGCTATCCGCGCGCGGCACCGTCCGGTACGCCGGTGCTGGTGAACGGTCGTGAAGCGAAGATTGTCGGTCGCGTGGCGATGGACATGATTTGCGTCGACCTGGGGCCAGAAGCCCAGGACAAAGCGGGTGATGCAGTGGTGATGTGGGGCGAAGGGCTGCCCGTCGAACGCATCGCGGAAATCACAAAAGTAAGTGCTTACGAACTTATCACGCGCCTGACCTCGCGGGTCGCGATGAAGTATATCGACTGACCTCTTTCTGGAGTGAGATCGTGATTCTCACTCCAGTTCAGTAACATCCCTCGATCTTCTCCCATATCCGGTTTATTGTGGATTTCCCTGCCTCATCGATATCCGGAGAACCATCGCGTGTTTCAGAAAGTTGACGCCTACGCCGGCGACCCCATTCTCTCCTTAATGGAGCGTTTCAAAGAAGATCCCCGCAGCGACAAAGTGAACCTGAGCATTGGCCTTTATTACAACGAGGAGAGCATCATTCCTCAGCTACAGGCCGTTGCCGAAGCCGAAGCGCGCCTCAACGCGACGCCGCACGGTGCTTCGCTGTATCTGCCGATGGAAGGATTAAATACCTACCGCAACACCATCGCGCCGCTGCTGTTTGGTGCCGATCATCCGGTGCTCGCGCAGAAACGCGTGGCGACAATTCAGACGCTTGGCGGCTCGGGCGCGCTGAAGGTCGGCGCAGACTTCCTGAAAAAATACTTCCCGGATTCCGGCGTGTGGGTCAGCGACCCGACGTGGGAAAACCACATCGCCATCTTCGAAGGCGCGGGCTTTACGGTCGGCACTTACCCGTGGTTTGACGGTGAAACCAACGGCGTGCGCGTTGAGGCGCTGCTGGAAAAACTGAACACCCTTCCGGAGCGCAGCATCGTGCTGCTGCATCCGTGCTGCCATAACCCGACCGGTGCGGATCTGACCAACGCTCAGTGGGATGCGGTCATTGACGTGCTGAAAGCGCGTAACCTGATCCCGTTCCTCGACATCGCCTATCAGGGTTTTGGTGCCGGGATGGAAGAAGACGCCTACGCGATCCGCGCCATTGCCAGCGCCGGGCTGCCCGCGCTGGTCAGCAACTCCTTCTCGAAAATCTTCTCGCTCTACGGCGAGCGCGTGGGCGGCCTGTCCGTGGTCTGCGAAGACGCGGAATCCGCCAGCCGCGTGCTCGGCCAGCTGAAAGCCACGGTGCGCCGCATCTACTCCAGCCCGCCAGCCTTTGGTGCGCAGGTGGTGGCAACCGTTCTGGGCGATGAGCAGCTTAAGGCGGCCTGGCTTGCCGAAGTGGACGCCATGCGTACGCGCATTCAGACGATGCGTCAGGAGCTGGTAAACGTGCTGAAAGAGGCGGTGCCGGGGCACAGCTTCGACTATCTGCTTAAGCAGCGCGGAATGTTCAGCTATACCGGACTGAGCGCGGCGCAGGTCGATCGCCTGCGCGACGAGTTCGGTATTTACCTTATTGCCAGCGGTCGTATGTGCGTGGCGGGCCTGAACGCGGGCAACGTGCAGCGCGTGGCGCAGGCGTTTGCAGCTGTAATGTAAGTACTCACTATCCTTTCGTCCTCCCTCTCCCTGTGGGCTGGGTTTTCTCCCTCTCCCTGTGGGAGAGGGCTGGGGTGAGGGCATCAGGCTGCTCAGCTCGATATCTACGCTTTGTGATCTTCTTCTTTTTATTCAACTCCATAAGAAAAAACTCCTTTCATTCGAATCCCCCAGGGGGTATGGTCAGGTAGTTTTTTGACCATCCGCTCAAAATAAAACGATAACAAACTGAATATTCAGGGGAAAATATGCGCAAGATCACACTGGCGCTCAGCGCCGCCTGCTTATTGTTCTCGCTTAACAGTGCCGTCGTTGCGCGTGCGTCCGCGCCCACGCCGATTTACACCGGAACCACCGCCGCCATTCTCGCCGAGCAGGCGCCCATTCACTGGGTCTCCGTGGCACAAATTGAAAACAGCCTGATGGGACGTCCGCCGATGGCGGTGGGCTTTGATATCGACGATACCGTCCTCTTCTCCAGCCCTGGCTTCTGGCGCGGCAAAAAAACGTATTCACCGGACAGCGAAGACTATCTGAAAAACCCGGAATTCTGGGAAAAGATGAACAACGGCTGGGACGAGTTCAGCATCCCGAAAGAGGTCGCCCGCGCGCTGATCGCGATGCACGTTAAACGCGGCGACAGCATCTATTTCGTCACCGGACGCAGCCAGACCAAAACCGAAACGGTCTCCAGAACCTTGCAGGATGATTTCCTGATCCCTGCCGCCTATATGAATCCGGTGATTTTCGCGGGCGACAAGCCCGGCCAGAACACCAAAACCCAGTGGCTCGATCAGAAAAATATCAAAGTCTTTTACGGCGATTCGGATAACGATATCACCGCCGCCCGCGACGTCGGGGCCAGAGGGATCAGGGTATTACGCGCCTCAAACTCGACCTATCGACCGCTGCCAATGGCCGGGGCGTTTGGCGAAGAGGTGATTGTGAACTCAGAATACTGAGAACGGCTGATTTTTTGCACAAATACCGCCTGCCGGGTTTACCTTTTGTCGTCTTGCTGCACACTTAAAGGGGCAGGCAATCAGGTCGCGTTCAACCCACTCAAGGGGAGCTAAGATGACAATCTCGGAGATACTGCAATACTGCATGAGTAAACCTGGCGCGGAGCAAAGCGTCCACAGTGACTGGAAAGCCACGCAGATAAAGGTCGGTGACGTGTTGTTTGCGATGGTGAAAGAGGTAGAAGGGCGTCCGGCGGCGTCGCTCAAAACCAGCCCGGAGCTGGCCGACTTACTGCGTCAGCAGCACGATGACGTCAGGCCGAGTAAGCATCTCAACAAAGCCCACTGGAGCACCGTCTGGCTCGACGGCTCGCTGCCTGGCTCGCAAATTTACTATCTGGTGGATGCCTCTTATCAGCAGGCGGTTGAGCTGCTGCCGGAAACAACCCGACAACAGCTCTCCGTGTAACGATTACAGCAACGGCTTAAGGAAGCGTGCGGTGTGTGAGGCTTCGCACTCTGCAACGGTTTCTGGCGTGCCGGAAACGAGAATTTCACCGCCGCCGCTGCCGCCTTCCGGGCCGAGATCCACAATCCAGTCCGCGGTTTTAATCACGTCGAGGTTGTGTTCAATCACCACGATGGTGTTGCCCTGATCGCGCAGCTGGTGCAGCACCTCAAGCAGCTGCTGAATATCCGCAAAGTGCAGACCGGTGGTCGGCTCGTCGAGGATGTACAGCGTCTGGCCGGTGCCGCGCTTGGACAGCTCGCGCGCCAGCTTCACGCGCTGCGCTTCACCGCCGGACAGCGTGGTCGCTGACTGGCCCAGACGGATATAGGTCAGCCCCACGTCCATCAGCGTTTGCAGCTTACGCGCCAGGGCCGGAACCGCATCAAAGAACTCACGCGCCTCTTCGATGGTCATATCCAGCACTTCGTGGATGGTCTTGCCCTTGTATTTGATCTCCAGCGTTTCGCGGTTATAGCGCTTGCCTTTGCACTGGTCGCACGGCACGTAGATATCCGGCAGGAAGTGCATCTCAACCTTGATGACGCCGTCGCCCTGACAGGCCTCACAGCGTCCGCCGCGCACGTTAAAGCTGAAACGTCCTGGCGTATACCCGCGCGAACGCGATTCCGGTACGCCGGCAAAGAGTTCACGTACAGGCGTGAAGACGCCGGTATAGGTCGCCGGGTTAGAGCGCGGGGTGCGTCCAATCGGGCTTTGGTCGATATCGATAACCTTGTCGAAATGCTCCAGACCCTGAATGTCGCGGTACGGCGCGGGCTCGGCAAGCGTGGCCCCGTTCAGCGCAGTCTGCGCAATCGGGAACAGCGTGTCGTTAATCAGCGTCGATTTACCGGAACCGGATACCCCGGTGATGCAGGTAAACAGGCCGACAGGCAGCGTCAGGGTCACGTCTTTCAGGTTGTTGCCGCGCGCTCCGGTCAGCTTGAGCACTTTTTCCGGATCCGCCGCCACGCGCTGTTTCGGCACCTCAATCTTGCGTTTGCCGCTCATGAACTGCCCGGTCAGAGACTCTGGCACCGCCATGATATCTTTCAGCGTTCCTTCTGCGACCACCTGGCCGCCGTGAACGCCCGCCCCCGGACCGATGTCGATGACGTGGTCGGCCGCGCGAATCGCGTCTTCGTCGTGCTCAACCACAATCACCGTGTTACCGAGGTTACGCAGGTGAACCAGCGTGCCGAGCAGGCGCTCGTTATCGCGCTGGTGCAGGCCGATAGACGGTTCATCCAGCACGTACATCACGCCCACTAAACCCGCGCCGATCTGGCTCGCCAGGCGGATACGCTGGGCTTCACCGCCGGAGAGGGTCTCTGCCGAGCGGGAAAGCGTCAGGTAGTTCAGGCCGACGTTCACGAGAAACTTCAGGCGATCGCCGATCTCTTTCAGAACTTTCTCAGCAATTTTCGCACGCTGGCCGGAAAGCTTCAGGTTGTTGAAGAAGTCCATCGCGTGACCGATGCTCATGTCTGAGATGGTCGGCAGTGCGGTGTTCTCAACGAACACGTGGCGCGCTTCACGGCGCAGACGCGTACCTTCACAGGTGGCGCAGGAGCGGTTGCTGATGAACTTCGCCAGCTCTTCGCGTACCGCGCTGGATTCGGTCTCTTTGTAGCGGCGCTCCATGTTGTGCAGAACGCCTTCGAACGGATGGCGGCGCACGGAGGTGTCGCCACGATCGTTCATGTATTTGAACTCGATGTTCTCTTTGCCGGAACCGGAGAGGATCACTTTGTGGACGTTTGCGCTCAGGCTGGCCCACGGGGCTTCCACGTCGAACTTGTAGTGCTCCGCCAGCGATTTCAGCATCTGGAAATAGTAGAAGTTGCGCTTGTCCCAGCCGCGGATAGCACCGCCCGCCAGCGACAGTTCCGGATTCTGGATCACCCGGTCCGGGTCGAAATACTGCTGCACGCCCAGGCCGTCGCAGGTCGGACACGCGCCCGCCGGGTTGTTGAACGAGAACAGGCGCGGTTCCAGCTCGCGCATGCTGTAGCCGCAAATCGGGCAGGCAAAGTTGGCGGAGAAGAGCAGCTCTTCCGCTTTCGGGTCGTCCATATCAGAGACCACCGCCGTGCCGCCAGACAGCTCCAGCGCGGTTTCAAAGGATTCCGCCAGGCGGGTCGCCAGGTCTTCACGCACTTTGAAACGGTCAATCACCACTTCGATGGTGTGTTTCTTTTGCAGCTCCAGCTTTGGCGGGTCAGAGAGATCGCACACTTCGCCGTCGATACGGGCGCGGATATAGCCCTGGCTTGCCAGGTTTTCCAGCGTTTTGGTGTGCTCGCCCTTGCGCTCTTTGATGATGGGCGCAAGCAGCATCAGGCGCTTACCTTCCGGCTGCGACAGCACGTTATCGACCATCTGGCTCACGGTTTGTGCCGCCAGCGGGACGTCGTGGTCCGGGCAGCGCGGCTCGCCCACGCGGGCATACAGCAGACGCAGGTAGTCGTGAATTTCGGTAATAGTACCGACCGTCGATCGCGGGTTGTGCGATGTCGATTTCTGCTCAATGGAGATGGCCGGCGATAACCCTTCGATGTGGTCAACGTCCGGTTTTTCCATCAGCGACAAAAACTGCCGCGCATAGGCAGAGAGTGATTCAACGTAACGACGCTGTCCTTCGGCGTAGAGCGTGTCGAAAGCCAGTGAGGATTTGCCAGACCCCGAAAGCCCGGTCACGACAATGAGTTTGTCGCGAGGGATTATGAGGTTGATATTCTTGAGATTGTGGGTGCGGGCGCCCCGTACTTCGATCTTATCCATTCACCTTTCCCGGTAGGAAGACTGTTTGGCTGGTTTGTTTGAAGGACAAACGCCTGTCAGAAACGGCTAATTATGACACAAAATGACCTGTTTGAATATACAGTATTGGAATGCATTTTCTGATTGTCTGTGTAACAATGTCGAGTTCGCGAGAGATTTCTGAACGCGCCACGCAACTATGCAAATTGCGACGTGGAAATGGTACACTCGCGCGTTTACACTATTAAGAAACGTATTCAGGAGACACGAACATGGCCAGCAGAGGCGTAAACAAGGTGATTCTCGTCGGTAATCTGGGCCAGGACCCGGAAGTACGCTATATGCCGAGTGGTGGCGCAGTTGCCAACATTACGCTGGCTACTTCCGAATCCTGGCGTGATAAAGCGACCGGCGAAATGAAAGAGCAGACCGAATGGCACCGCGTTGTGCTGTTTGGCAAACTGGCGGAAGTGGCGGGCGAGTACCTGCGTAAAGGCTCTCAGGTCTACATTGAAGGCCAGCTGCGTACCCGTAAATGGACCGATCAGTCCGGCGCTGAAAAATACACGACTGAAGTCGTGGTAAACGTCGGCGGCACCATGCAGATGCTGGGTGGCCGTCAGGGCGGTGGCGCGGCACCAGCAGGTGGCGGCCAGCAGCAGCAGGGCGGTTGGGGTCAGCCTCAGCAGCCTCAGGGCGGCAATCAGTTCAGCGGCGGCGCGCAGTCTCGTCCACAGCAGCAGTCTGCTCCGGCACCGTCTAACGAACCGCCAATGGACTTTGACGACGACATCCCGTTCTAAGTCTTACCGCACGATAAAAAAAGCCCCTTTCGGGGCTTTTTGTTTTTTCAGCCCGCGTAGCGCTGAATGAATCCGGTGAATTCGCTAAAGCAGAGCGGCTTCGAGAAGAAATAGCCCTGCAAGCAGTCAATGTGGTTCTCTTTCAGGTAGTCGACCTGATAGCCATGCTCCACCCCCTCAGCCGTCGTGAGGATGTTCATTCGTCTGGCCATATCAATCACGCAGTCAATCAGCGGCGTCGACGCATCTTCTGATATCTGGCGGATAAACATCCGGTCGATCTTGATGCTGTCAGGGTTCAGATTGGCGATAAAGGCGAGATTCGAAAAGCCCGTGCCGAAATCATCCAGCGCAATCTTGATCCCCCTGCGCTTGATGTGCGCGATTTTCCCCGCGATATCTTCGTTGATATCGATGTTATCCCGCTCGGTGATCTCAAAGACCAGCGTGATGCCCAGCGCATCGAAGACCAGCGCCCAGTAATCCACGAACAGATGGAAACTGTCGTCCACCACGTGCGCATGGCTGATGTTCAGGTTGAGCTTAAACCCCGGCGGGAAGGCGGCGATGCCCTGTTTGAGATCGTGCGCCACCTGTTCCAGCAGGCTTTCCGTCAGGCTGATAATAAGCCCGGTGCTCTCCGCCACCGGGATAAACACATCCGGCGGCACAAAGCCCAGTTCGTCGTGCTGCCAGCGGGCCAGCACCTCCGCCCCGGAAACGGTATTGCTTTGCGCGCAGATGAGCGGCTGGTAATGGGGATGAATACGGTGCTGGCGGATAGCGCGCGCCAGCTGGGAATAGAGCGAATGCCGCCGGGTTGCCAGCAGCCAGGTGACGATGGCCGCGACCAGAGGAACGAGAACGATCAGACTGATACCCATCAGCGACGTAAGCCTGACGAGCGTGCTGGCGCTCATCTCCCGCAGCCGCCAGGCGAGCAGAGAGGTCGCCGCCAGGCTGACGACAAACACCAGTACCACGGCGGCGATCCGGTTATGCTTTTTGCGCAGAAGGTGCTTCCGATACATGTTCGATAAGCCTTACGCGCGCGCGGGCTGTAAATACTGCTGGTGAAAGGCTTCTTTGCTGACCGGGCGCGAGAAGAGGAATCCTTGCCCATACTGCACGCCGTGGCGCAGCATGGTCGATACGTGGGTGTAGTTCTCGATGCCTTCGATAATCACGTCGATATCCCACGGCTTCAGGTGCTCCAGCATGGCGAAGGTCTCGTCGAGCCTGTCGGCGGTGAGGCAGCTGCGATCCAGCTTGACGTAATCCGGCACGTGGAGCGCCAGCCGCGACTGGAGTTTTTCCATGCCGTCGATGCCGTCCCAGGCGAGGTTAATCCCGGCGTCGCTCAGGGCGCTCAGGTTCTGGCTCACCGCATCGGTCGGCTCGTCGCTGTCGGTTATCTCAAACACGATATGGCGCGGCGAGAGGGCAAACCTCTCCAGCAGGGCTAAGGCGCGCGTCGCAAAGCCGCCGTCCTGTAGCTGTACCCAGGAGATGTTAAAGGTGAAAAGCTGGTTCACGCGCGCCTCCGGCGTCTGGCTGGCGATATAGCGAAACGCCTGCGCCATGATGTAATCGCCCATCGAGACTATCCCGCCGGTTTTTTCCAGCTCGCTGATAAACAGCTGCGGCGGAACCACATGGCGGCGATGGGTGCCGCGTACCAGCACTTCACCGCCGATGCAGACGAAGCGCGAGAGATCGAAAATAGGTTGAATAACAAAATCGATGCCCGCATCGAGTTTATTTTTTTCGACACACTGCATCACAAAATGGGTACTTTTTTCCATGCCAGCCTCGTAGCCATAATTCTACAACCTAAAGCGACACAGCCGCCGCCAGACTTAAGCGGGCGGCAGACATGAGGCGCGCTAATCAGCTGGCGATGACTTTGTTCTTTCCGGTTTTCTTTGCCTGATAGAGCAGCTTATCCGCCCGGGCGATCACCTCAGGCAGCGACGCGCCCCCCATTTTCGCCAGGCCTGCGCTGAAGGACACTTTCAGATTATTTTCCCTGAAATTGCGGGTATTCACCGTTATTCGCCACTTTTCGAGATAGCTTTTCGCCTTTTCAGCGGAAATGCCGTCAAACAGAACGGCGATCTCCTCGCCGCCGTAACGGTACAGCGTGATGTTCTCCAGCCCCCGCAGGCGCAGCCCCAGCTCGGCGATGGTTCGCAGCACTATATCCCCGACCGGGTGCCCCCAGGTATCGTTAATCGTTTTGAAATTATCGATATCAATCATGGCGAGATGGGTCAGCGGTTTACCGTTGAAACGGTAGGCGTCCGCATCAAACGCGCGGCGGTTCTTTAGCCCGGTCAGACCGTCGGTCAGGGCTTCATGGGCGATTTTTTCATGACGCTGCTGCGAGCTGTGGATCTCCTCAAAAATCAGCTCCTCCACGGCGGCGGGTTTAATGGTTCCCGCCCTGATGCTGGTGGCGATGCGCATAAAGATGGTGTTCATGGCCGCGCGGGTGGACCACCAGCAGAAAAACATCACCACCAGCGTAAAGAGCACACCCCAAATGACGTTCAGGCTCCGGTTCAGGATCAGATCGCTGAGGTACGCCTCATCCACCTCATGGATAACCAGCCAGGACTGGGAGGCGACGGCACGATAGGCGTAGTAATGTCCATCCATGGAAAAATCGCCCCGATACTCCTGCGCAAGGTGGGCCAGCGCCTTCAGCTTTGCCGGTTCGATCGGATAACCGGGATTAATGACCATCTCGCCTTCGCGGGTCATGACAAAGGTTCTGCTTTTCATCGGCGGCAGCGCGTCGTTGAGGATCTCAACGCTTTTGTCGATATCCAGGTTCAGCGCCAGCACCCCGTTGTTTGAGCCATCCGTCCCGTTGATAAGCGGCCGGGAGATGGTGATCACCCGCTCCTTATTGGCGAAGGGATCTTTGCTGACGCTGAAATGCGCTTCGTCGGAATCTTCTATCGAAATGGTAAACCAGGGCTCTTTGGTAGGGTCCCAGTCGAACGTGCTGTCGACATAGGGCAAGCGAATAAAATGGCCATGATGATCGGCATGAATAATGGAAATACCGTCCGGCATAATACGCAGGCGCTCGATAAGCCAGGTGCGCAGCGCGAGATTACTTTCGCCCGTATCGTCAAATTTATGCTGGTCGGCGGCGATGCGCGCCATTTCCCCCATGCTGTTTTCATATCCATCCAGATATTTATCCAGGGTGGAGGCCACATTATTGATATAGAGGCGATTTTGTTTTCTGTAGAGATCCTGGGCGATGCTCCATTGCGAATGGACAATCAGAAGACCCACAAGAACAATGGTTAAGGCTAATACCGCGAAACAAATATTCAGCGGTTTTCGGAAGTTTAAACTTTCGATCACAGATGACTCCGGAACTCCAGGCTGTACCACTTCGGGGGTAATAAATTACGTGTCTATGCGGCGTGTATTGAAGAAATGTTAAAAATGAAAATAATATGCGTTAATTATTATGAAAATTAAGGTATTTATATAAGTAAAACCTTAGCGAAATAAGAGTCTATCGCCCCCTTTTTTGATTGTCAAAGTCGATCGAATGATTGTTATTGATCGTTATAATCAATCTCAGGAAATAGCATAACTAACGCTTTGTTATAACGATCAATAGCTTAATATTGATTGGCGAAAACGATCTGTATTAGTGCGGGAAAAAATTAAATGAATATAAATCAGCTTATTAAAACTGAATGGCTATAAAGAGTGGATATTGTTCAGGACGTTATTTTCGAAGAAAGACGACAAGAATGGCTAAGAGGATAAAGGGAAATAGTATTTCCGCAAGCGGGTGGAAATAGTATTTCCCGAGGGGAAAGACGCTTTCACTTATTCATTTTTAATATCGTACTCCACCAGGATCCAGCTCACCGGATAGCCGTTTTGCCAGGGTAGCGTTTCGCCTTTTTTGACGTTAACGATGTTCTTTATCATCGGATTGGATATTTGCCAGTAGCCGCTTTGCGGACAAATATTTCCGCTGCTGCGTCGGATACCCAATGGGCTGCGGCTGGATTCAGTTTGCGAGGCGTAGGCAGACGCCGTGGCGACGGTCAAATTGCTGCTATCAATTTTCATTTCATGCATCCATTTCAATACACTCCTGTATTTATCGCGACAAAATAAGCACATTACTTAACATTTTATTTATATTATTCACTTATATAGCCCTTATTTAGGGTTTATATTGCAATGGTCAGTTTCATTCGCCACAATAGCCGCCCCCTGGATAAAAGTTGAACAAAATGACGCGTAGTATTATTAGCAGCCTGTTTTTATTGACCCTGTTTTTCAGCGGCAGCGCGCTGGCGGTGAACTGCCAGCGCGCGGTGACGCCGCTGGAGAACACCATCTGCAATAACGACAATCTTCACTGGCTGGATAGCACCCTGTCGGTGGTCTATCACCAGGCGCTTCAGCACGAAGGCGTGGAAGGCAGCAATAAAAAATACGACGAGTGGGAAAAGCTGCTGGAGAAATGCACCTCCGACGCCTGTATCGAGCGCGCCTACTACGCGGGCATCAGCGCCCTGTCTGACACCAACCGCGATTTCAAGTGGGACGGCAAATGGTGGAACATGCTGGCACCGAACATGAGCGGCGGCGTCATTCAGTTCAGCCGTAACGCCCAGTGGAGCACTACCCTGGACATCCGCGCCTGGGCAGGGCTGAACAAGGATGAATACACCGCTGAAGCACGACGCCTGTACGGAATGCTGGTCGTGGACAGGGTCTCTGATACCAGCAACTGCAAGCTGCTGCTGATCCCCAAACACGACGGTCTGTTGCAGGTTTACAGTAATTCAGAATGGGGCTGCCGCCTCTCCATGCCGGCGGGCGTGTTCCTGGACGGGGCCTATAAGCTCGCGGAAACCGACCCGCGACCGAAGCCGACGCTGCTGTCGCTAGGCATCTTCCCGAACGCGGAGATGGACGACAAATTCCGTCAGCTGGTGGGCGAGGATTATCAGAACTTCGTGAACAGCGCGAACGTCTACATCTACCAGGACGACATCGACAATATGGGCGCGCGCGTCCTGTCGATGTGGGTGCAGGGGGCGGCAAACAGCAGAACGGCGATCGTGATGTATACCCCAAACGGCAACATCTGGGCGGGGCGGATCTCCCCGGCGAAGGGCGGCGGGCTGGAGCTGCATTACTTCAGCACCGACGGCAGCGACCAGCGCAAAATGCCGCGCACGCTGGTCGCCTGGAAGCTACGCTTTTTAGATAATTAGGTCAGCGTTCCCACGATGGTCAAATCGCTGTCGTCCGGCACTTCGTTATAGGACAACACGTGAAGGTTGCTGGCAAACAGCCGCCCGTAGCGTGAAATCAGCGGCCGCAGCTGCGGCGTCACCAGCAGCAGCGGCGGCATCCCTTTCGCTTTCATCTGCTCCTGAATCACCGGCATGGTGTTTTGCAGCTGGGTCAGGATGTTCGGATCCACCGCAAAGCTGTCCAGCGCCACTTTCCCCGCCTGCTGGGACTGATTCAGCGCCCCCAGCAGAATATTTTCCAGCGCGTTATCGATGGTATAGGCGGCCAGCTTCTGGCGGTCGCCGTTGATGGCATGAATGATCGCCCGACGCAGGGCGAAGCGCACGTCGGCGGTCAGCAGGATCGGATCTTTGGTCACCGCCGAGCTTTCCAGCAGCGTGGAGGCGATGGTGACAATATCTTTCAGCGACACCTGCTCCAGCAGCAGCTGGCGATAGACGCGCAGCAGCAGGCTGAAGCTGAGCGCGTTGGTCAGATCTTCCGCCAGCTTCGGCGCCTGGGAGGCCAGCCGGGCGTGAAGATGGGTGATGTCGTCGTAGTTAAACAGCTCGGGCAGGTTTTCCCGGGCGATCTTGTTTACGTGGGTGGCGACAACGCTGGCGCAGTCCACCACCTGATACCCCAGATTCAGCGCGTTGGCCTTTTGTTCCGGGTCGATCCAGACGATCGCCATGCCGTAGGCGGGATCGGTATCCAGCACGCCGTCGATCTCACCGTAGAGTTCCGCGCCGGGGATCGCCATCAGTTTTTCGGCGTAGACTTCGCCGAGCGCGGTGCGAATGCCGTTGATGTAAATCGCGTACTGGGCAGGCTTCAGGCGGAAGTTTTCCCGGATGCGGATCTCCGGCAGCAGCACGCCGCACTGCTCGGAGACCACCTGACGCACCCCCCGGATACGCTGCGAGAGCGGGCTGCCTTTCGCCGAATCGATCAGCGTGACCAGCTTGTAGCCCAGATTCAGCCCGATCGGCTCTACCAGCGGAATACTGTCCCAGCCGATAGTGGGCGCGGTATCCGTGGAGAGCGCCTCGCTGATGGCGTCGTAATCCGTCTCTTCTTCCGCCGGTTTGACCACCTTGCTCTGACGCCAGGCGGCAAACAGCAGCAGCGCGGTGAAGCACAGGAAGGCGATGTGCGGCATGCCGGGCACAATCGCCAGGATAAACATGACGAACGCGGCGGTATAGAGCACCTGCGGCTTCGCCAGCAGCTGGGTTTTGATCTCATCGCTAACGTCGTCGCCGTCGCTGACGCGGGTCACGATAATCGCCGCCGCCGTTGCTAACAGCAGGGACGGGATCTGCGCCGCCAGACCGTCACCGATGGTGAGCAGCACGTACTGCTGGAAGGCGTGGCTGGCGTCGAGATTGTATTTAAAGATACCGATACAGATCCCGCCGATGACGTTAATCACCAGCACCATGATCCCGGCGATGGCGTCCCCGCGCACGAACTTGGAGGCCCCGTCCATCGCGCCGTAGAAGTCGGCCTCTTTCGACACCTCTTTACGCCGATCTCGCGCCTGGTTCTGGTTAATCAGCCCGGCGTTAAGATCCGCATCAATCGCCATCTGTTTACCCGGCAGGGCGTCCAGCGTGAAGCGCGCGGAGACCTCCGAAATACGCTCGGCCCCCTTAGTAACCACCACAAAGTTGATGATCATCAGGATGATAAAGACCACGAAGCCGACGACGAAATCCCCGCCGATCACCACCTGGCCGAACGCCTCAATCACCTTACCGGCCGCGCCTTCCCCTTCATGACCGTGCAGCAACACCACGCGGGTGGAGGCCACGTTCAGGGTGAGGCGCATCAGCGTGGTGATCAGCAGCAGCGTCGGGAAGACGGCAAAATCCAGCGGACGCTGCATGTTCACCGCCACCAGCAACACCACCACCGACAGCACGATGTTGAAGGTAAAGAGAATATCGAGCATCAGCGGCGACAGGGGCAACATCACCATCGCCAGTACGCTCAGGAGCAATATCGGTACGCCCACGTGTCCTTTACGGAGTATGGCAAGCGTCTGCTGTAACTTACTGTTCGCCATCGGCTTTTAAGACCTCTTTCGGAATGGTTATCTGCCTGTTCAGGCGGGGTTTCTGTTCAAGCTGGCCGGTACGCCAGGATTTAAGCTGCATGACATAGGTCAGCACGTGCGCAATGGCGCGAAAAAGCTGGGCGGGAATTTGCTGGTTCACCCGCGTGGTGTGGTACACCGCGCGCGCCAGGGGCGGAAATTCCACAATTTCAATCTGATGGTGACGGGCCACGTCGCGGATGTGCAGGGCAATATCGTCCATTCCTTTGGCGACGATGTAGGGCGCTTCGGCTTTTTTCGGATCGTATTTCAGCGCCACCGCATAGTGCGTGGGGTTGGTAATAATCACGTCGGCATCGGGCACGGTGCGGTTGATCTGTCCCATCGCCATCTGGCGCTGAAGCTGGCGAATACGGCCCTTGATCTGCGGATTCCCGTCGTTGTTCTTGTACTCCTCTTTCACCTCCTGCTTGGTCATGCGCATTTTTTTGGTGAACATGAACCTGGTCAGCGGCACGTCGAGCAGGGCAAAAATCACAATCACGGAGATAAAGTAGATCAGCACGTGATGCAGAATGCCAAACCCCTGGTGGATCGCCTGGTTCAGGCTGAGGCGTTGCAGGTGCAGCAGCGGGTTCAGCGAGCTATGCACCATGCTGTAGAGCACCGCGAGGATAATCCCGCACTTGAGCATCATTTTGCCGACGTCAACGTAGTGGCTGCTGGAGAACATGCGCTTTACGCCGCTGATGGGGCTGAGTTTTTTAAAGTCCGGCTTCAGCTTCGATACCGTAAAAATCCAGCCGCCGGGCACCAGGCTGGCAATGATGCAGGCGAGGGGGATCGGCGCCAGCGTGGCGATAAAGCGGATAATCACCCACACGTTGAGCATCAAAAACTGGCTCAGCGCCCCGTTGTCATCCAGCCGTCCGGCCATCATCCCCACCGAGGTGAAAGACTCGCTTACCAGCTGTTTGTAGTAGGGGAAAAAGGTCCCCATGGTGATAAACGACGCCAGCAGGCCAACGGCCATCGTGAGGTCTTTCGATCGCGGTAAGTCCCCTTTTTCGCGCGCCTTGCGCAGCTTTTGCGCCGTGGGTTTTTCGCTTTTATCGCCGCTGGAGGACATTACCGGCTCCTCACGGCGTCAAGCCTGGCCAGAATTTCATTGGTCAGGTTGAGATAGTGATCGGGAATATTGGTCATCATCATCGAAATACAGAGCAGGCCAAACAGCATGCTGATAGGGAAGCCCAGCGAGAACAGGTTCAGGGTCGGGGACACGCGGTTCAGCAGCCCGAAACCGCCCTGCACAATCAGCATCACAAAGGTGGTGGGGATGGCAATCAGCGTTGCCGACGACATGATCCAGCCCAGACTCTGCACCACCAGCAGCAGCGTCGGCTGGTTGATCGCCTGGCCGATGGGCCACCAGGTAAAGCCTTTGTAGAGAATAGTCACCACCAGCAGGTGCCCGTCCATCACAAAAAAGAGCAGGCCGCAGAAGGTGTAGATCATCTGGGAAATCACGGTGGTCGACGAGCCGTTCACCGGGTCGTTCATCATCGCCATCCCCAGCCCCATATTCATCGACAGGATGTGTCCCGCGGTTTGCAGGGCGACAAACACCAGCTGCATGGCAATGCCGAACAGCAATCCCCACAGCAGCTGTTCCCCGATAAGCAGGAGCGTGCGCATGGACATCAGCTCGCTCATCAGCACCTTTTCCGGCAGCATCGGCGTGATGATGACCGCCAGCGCCAGGGCGAGCACGGTTTTGATCCGGCGGCTAAAGGCGCGGTTATCCAGCACCGGGCAAAAGTGCAGAAACGCCAGAATGCGAAAGAAGGGGAAGACCAACGCCAGCAGCGGGTTAATCAGCGTATGAATATCAATGCCCATTGCCCGCTAACCTACCAGTGCCGCCGCCTGCTGAAAGATATTGACGGTGAAATCCACCAGCTGGGTCAGCATCCATTTACCGCCAATAATCAGGACCGCCAGCGTCACCAGCAGGCGGGGCAGGAAGCTCAGGGTTTGTTCGTTAATTTGCGTCGTGGCCTGGAAGATACTGACGCACAGGCCGACAATCAGGCTCGGGACAATCGCGACGGCGGAGATCACCAGCACCAGCTTGATGCCGGTCGCCATGATGTCTCCGGCGATATCCATCGTAACCATGCTATAGCCCCTGCACGCTTGAGGTGAGCGTCCCGACGATCAGCGTCCAGCCGTCGCACAGCACAAACAGCATCAGCTTGAAGGGCAGCGAGACAATCAGCGGCGACAGCATCATCATCCCCATTGCCATCAAAATACTGGCGACAATCAGGTCAATCACCAGGAAGGGGATGTAGATCATAAAGCCTATCTGGAACGCGGTTTTCAGCTCGCTCAGCAGATACGCCGGGGTTACGACGGTCAAATCCTGCTCTTTTGGCTCACCCGTCACGCCCGCGATGGTCATCATCTGCGACATCGCTTTGTTGCTGGTTTGCGCCAGCATAAAGTGCTTGAGCGGGGTTTCCGCCTTGCCAAATGCCTGCTTCATGGTGATTTCGTCATTCTGAAACGGCACGATGGCATCCTGATAGATGGTGGTCCACACCGGGCGCATCACCAGCAGGGTGAGCGCCAGCGCAATGCCGGTCAGGATTTTGTTCGGCGGGCTTTGTTGCAGCCCCAGCGCCTGGCGCAAAATCGCCAGCACGATAATGAAGCGCGTAAAGCAGGTCATCATCATCAGCATCACCGGCAGCAGACCCAGCAGGGTCATCAGGATCAGGATCTCAATTTTGACGTTGTAATCCTGCCCGCCCTCGGTGGCGGCGGAGCTAAACAGCGTGATGTCGCCGTTGGCGGCCAGCAGCTGCGGAGAGACAAGCAGGCCGCCGAGCAGAAGCCAGGGCAGCGCGGTGCGAAGGCGGGAGATCATGGCGTCAGCTCGCCCAGCTCTTTGCTGTTGAACTCCAGAATGCGCAGGCCGTACTTATCGTTCAGCACTACCGCTTCCGCTTTGCCAAACAGAATGCCGTTGACCTTGATGTCCAGCGGCTCGCCGGCCATTTTGTCCAGCTCAATGACGGAGTCGTGCCCCACGTTAAGCAGGTCCGCCAGCGACACCTCAACGGAGGCCACCTCCAGCGTCAGCGTCACCGGGATGCGGCTAAACAGCGCCATTTTGCGCAGGTCGTCAATACCCGTAGAGGTTTCAGGCTCCGCCTGCAAATCCAGACGGATATTGCCCTCAACGGTCTCTTCACGCGGCATTTCGCCGAGATTCAGGTCGCCAAAATCCAGGGACTGGCTCAGGTCTTGTTGCTGATCACTCATAAGGCTTCTCGATGGTTCTGTCATTAAATTCACAGAGTAATAATTTGCCGCGATCTTCTGCGATTCTGGCGTCAAAAATCTGTTCTTTACCGATATAAACCGGAATGCTTTCGTTAATATTGACCGGGATAATGTCGCCGGGGCGGATCTTCGCGAGCTGGGCGACGGTTAAATTCAGGCTGGCGACATGGCCGCTGAACTTCAGCGGCATGCTGTAAAACAGGCGTTCAATCTGCGGCGGCGTGGGCGACGCCTGACGGCTGGCCTGCGGATTGCTTTCGGGCGAGCGCAGCGTGGCGAGCATCTGGTCGACGTGGGCGTTATCAAAGAGCAGGGTAAAACTGCCCTCGTCATAGCCTTCCAGCATGAAGGTCACGCACCATGCCCACTGGTTAATCACCGTGGTGTTATCGCTTTTAATCTCAACGTCCTGACCAAATATCGCTTTATCAATCAGCAGTCGGGTCAGATCCAGACCAATTTTATTTTTCAGGCGGTCTTCGGTTTTGGTGATCGGCTGATCCACGTCCAGCGACTTATTACGGCTCTCTTTTCCCAGCCCGTAATAATCGTGGAGGATCTGTAATAGCAGCGCGCGTTCAATGCTAAAGGCGATTGAACCGAAGGGGGTTGAAAATAGCTGCGTATTTTTATAGTTCTGATCGATGGCAAACGACATCGATTTTAAAGAAACGTTAACGCGAAGTTTTTTAATGAAATAAATACTTAGCCTTGCGTCAAATATATCAAAGCTGTCGTTCATTAATTTAGGCAGCTTATGCCAGGGGCGCCCGAGCTTGCTCACGTCGAGCTTTACCATATCGGGGAGTGCCTGACGCTGGTAGATTTTTATTCTCTGAGGAGCTGCTGACATAGGGTCTTCCGCATAACGATCGCCTCCGGGCAAATTCCATCAGTAATAAGAAATTTAGCGCAGGGGCAAAAAAATATTTAAGTTCTGTTTAACCGTGTCGCTTTGCAAGTGAGTTGGTTTACCTGTTCACATCGCCCCGATGCCGGGGACTTTATCAGGGACAGGAATTAGACGCTGTTTAACGCGCGTAATCAATACGCAGGGGATTATTAATTCGTTATTTCAGGACGATTAATCATCATTAATATTTTCTGTAAACTACTGATATATATGGCTTAAGATTTTAATACCCATTAAAAACAAGACAATTCTTAAGGGCTGGCTATAATGCGCGAAAGTCATGAATTTCCGCGCCATTAAGACGTGCCGTTAATTCAACTATTCCATATCGAATACGTGCCGCTATATATGCGCTAGCAATGGCGTATCGGGCCTGTATGCGCTTCAGCTAACAATTAGCTTAAATGTTGGTGAGTTGTTATGAGTATTGTTATTGAACATGAAGTCCGTAATGAAAATGGATTTGTTGCCAATGCGCCAGAAAGCGTAAATGTATTTTCATTAGCTCGCCGTGTTGCTAAATATAATGTATCGGTACTTATTACAGGTGAGACAGGTACAGGCAAAGAGTGTGTGTCGCGTTACATCCACGAAAATGCATTAGGGAGCGATGCGCCCTATGTCGGGGTGAACTGTGCCGCCATTCCGGAAAGTATGCTGGAGGCCGTATTATTCGGTTATGAAAAGGGCGCATTTACCGGGGCAGTTACCGGCGTTGCCGGAAAGTTTGAGCAGGCGAACGGCGGCACGCTGTTATTAGATGAAATTGGCGATATGCCTCTCGCCTTGCAGGCGAAATTATTACGCGTCTTGCAGGAGCAGGAAGTCGAACGCCTGGGCAGCCATAAAAAAATCCCGCTGGATATTCGCCTGGTGGCCTCCACCAATAAAGATTTGCAGCAGGAAATTGCCGAAGGGCGATTCCGTCAGGATCTGTTTTACCGTATTTCCGTGGTGCCTATTCATATTACCCCGCTGCGTGAACGTCGCGCGGATATTATCCCGATGGCGCTGCGCTTTATCGCCAAATATAAAGCCTTCCACAAAGGCAATATCCGCTTAAGCGACGAGGCTCGCCACGCGCTGCTGGCCTACGACTGGCCCGGCAACGTGCGCGAGCTGGAAAACGTCATCCAGCGCGGCATGATTTTGAGCAACGGGGAAGAGATCGCCGCGAAGGACTTTGGTCTGCCCGTTTCTACCCCGCTGCCGCCGGTCGCGGCGGTCGATCTGATGCCCGCCTACCGCGAACATCAGGCCACGCCGTCGGCGATTGATAACGTCAAACACCACGGCCGGATGGCGGAGTACCAGTACATCATCGAGCTGCTGAAGCGCCACAACGGCAATAAGTCCAAAACGGCCGCTTTCCTGGGGATCACACCGCGTGCTTTACGCTACCGACTCGCCTCAATGCGCGAGGAAGGTATCGATATCGAATGCTACTCGTAACGCACGTCAGAGAATAACGCTATGGATAACATTACCGCCATCGGGTTGCAGGCCAGCCAGCAGGCCATGCTGGACCGACTGCACAACACGGCTGCCGCTGCCTCGTCCGGCACGCTGAACACCATCGCACCGGGAAGCGTCTTTGCAGGCGTCAGCGGGGCGAATCAACCCTCTTTTTCGCAGGTCCTGAATTCTGCTATCGACAACGTTGATGCGATGCAGCACGCCGCAGGGGCAAAACAACGGGCCATTGAGCTGGGCCAGAGTGACGATCTGGCCGGGGCGATGATTGAATCGCAAAAAGCCAGCGTGGCCTTTTCCGCGATGATGCAGGTGCGTAACAAACTCACCACCGCGCTCGACGAAGTGATGAATACTCCGCTGTAAGGTTTCCCTCGTGCTGACAAAGTTAAAAGATAAGTTTTCCGCGTTACCCCTGCCGCAGGGTCGACTGAAACCGCAGTGGCTGATTGCGGCCGGTGCGGTGCTGCTGACCGGGGCCATCGTGTTCTCTCTCTGGCGCAGCAATCAGGGCTACGTGGCGCTGTACGGCAGCCAGGAGAAGCTCCCCGTGGCGCAGGTGGTTGAGGTGCTGGGGGCGGAGTCTATCGCCTATCGCATCAACCCGGACAACGGCCAGATCCTCATTCCCGAAGACAAGCTAGCCCGGGCGCGCATGGCGCTGGCGGCAAAAGGCATTACCGCCGTGATGCCGGACGGCTACGAGCTGATGGACAAAGAGGAGATGCTCGGCAGCAGCCAGTTCGTCCAGAACGTGCGCTACAAGCGCAGCCTGGAAGGAGAGCTGGCGCGCAGCATTATGGCGCTGGATCCGGTGGAGAACGCGCGCGTTCACCTGGGCTTGAGCGAGTCCAGCTCCTTTGTGATGACCAACAAACCGCAAAGCAGCGCCTCGGTGATGCTGCAACTGCACTACGGCAAGCACCTCGACGAGCAGCAGGTGGCGGCCATCGTGCAGCTGGTGGCGGGCAGCGTGCCCGGCCTTCAGGCGGCGAGCGTGCGGGTGGTGGATCAGGCCGGAAATCTGCTGTCGGAAAACGGCCAGCAGGGCGGCAGCAACATGGCGAGCATCCGTCAGGGACGCGACGTTATCGAGCGCATCAAGAATGAAACCATCAGCAACGTTGCCGGGCTGCTTACGCCGCTGTTCGGCAGCGAGAACTTCCGCATCAGCGTGACCCCAAGCGTCGACATGAGCAGCGTGGAAGAAACGCAGGAGCGGCTCGGCAAAGCGCCGCAGATCAGCGATGAAAACATCTCGCGCGAGAACACCACCAACGAGCTGGCGATCGGCATTCCCGGCTCGCTGAGCAACCGCCCGGTTAACCAGCCTGCGCAGCCGGTGGCCCCGCCGATGGCGGCGAACCCGCAGGCGGCGCAGACCCAGACGCAAACCAGCAATCCGTCGTCGCTCTCCAGCCGCAGCCAGGAGCAGCGTAAATACGCCTTTGACCGGGATATCCGCCATATCCGTCACCCTGGCTACAAGCTGGAAAAACTGCGCGTGGCGGTGGCCTTAAACCAGGCGGCGCCCGCGCTGGCAAACATGACCCCCGAGCAGCTCACCGCCCTGACCCGGCTGGTGGAAGATGCCGCGGGCATTGAAAAAACGCGCGGCGATTCGCTGACCCTCGACAGGCTCGCCTTCGTCGAAAGAACCGTGGACGGCCTGCCGGAGCTGAAGTGGTGGCAAGACCCGAACATCCAGTACTGGGGACAAAACGGCGGTATCGGCATGTTGATTCTGCTTACGCTGCTGTTTGGTCTGCGACCGCTGGCCCAGCGCTACGGGCGTCGTGAACCGGCGGAGCTGGTCGCCATCGAAGATACCCACGCGATTGAGAGCGATCTGGTGGCAACCGAAGCCGGGCTGACCGGGCTGCCGGGACCTGCGTTTAAAGAGGATCAGGAGCTGCCGCCGCAAAGTTCTGGTCTGGAAACCAAGGTGGAATACCTGCAAATGCTGGCCGAAAACGAAACTGAACGTATGGCCGAAGTACTGAAACAATGGATCAACAGCAATGAGCGAACTGACAGCAAATCATAGCAGTAAAGGTAGCGTGAAAACGGGGCGCAGCCGACTGGAACAGGCTGCCATTCTGTTGCTCAGCGTGGGCGAAGAGGCCGCGGCGAAGGTGATGCAGAAGATGAACCGCGACGAGGTGATCCTGCTGAGCGACACCATGGCGCGTCTGCACGGCATTAAGGTCGATCACGCCCGCCACGCGATGAACAACTTCTTCGATGATTACCGCGAGCAGAGCGGGATCAACGGCGCGTCGCGCAGCTACCTGCGCGGCATTCTGGAGAAGGCGCTCGGCGGTGAAATCGCCAGCAGCGTGATTAACGGTATCTACGGGGACGAGATCCGCCACCGCATGGCGCGCCTGCAATGGGTGGACGTCCCGCAGCTCGCCGCCCTGATTGAACAGGAGCACCTTCAGCTTCAGGCGGTCTTTCTGGCCTTCCTGCCGCCGGACGTGGCGGCTGGCGTGCTCAGCGCGCTTTCCCAGGAGCGTCAGGATGAAATCGTCTGGCGCATCGCGCGTCTGGATGACGTGAACCGCGACGTGATAGACGAGCTGGATCGGCTGATCGAGCGCGGCGTGGCGGTGCTCTCCGAGCACGGCTCGAAGGTTATCGGCATTAAACACGCGGCCAACATCGTCAACCGTATTCCGGGCAATCAGCAGCAGCTGCTGGAGCAGCTTCGCGAGCGCGATGCCGACGTGGTGGACGAGCTGGAGCAGGAGATGTACGAGTTCTTCATCCTCAGCCGCCAGACCCCGGCGACCCTGCAACGTCTGATGGAAGAGATCGCCATTGAAGAGTGGGCGATTGCGCTGAAAGGGACCGAGCCGGTGCTGCGTCAGGCCATTTTCAACGTGATGCCAAAACGTCAGGTCACCCTGCTGCAATCCACCACCACGCGCCTCGGCCCGGTGCCGGTGAGCCGTGTCGATCACGTGCGTAAAGAGATCATGGCCACGGTGCGCCAGCTGGCGGAGGAGGGCGAAATTCAGGTTCAGCTCTTCGCCGAGCAGACCATGGAGTAACCCATGTACACGAAAAAAAGCGTGCCCCTGAGCGCGCTGACCTCCAACCGACAGGCGGTGATCAAACCCCGCCTGCACAAGTTCCCACCGCTGCGCAAGCGCCATCAGCCGCAGCACCGGGCCGATGACGCCGTGGCGGTCATGGACGACGCGGCGCTTCAGGCGCAGTTTCAGCAGGGCTATCAGGACGGGCTGAACAGCGGTTTTGCTCAGGGTCTGGAAGAGGGCAAAAGCGAAGGATATCAGGAAGGGCTGCGCCTCGGCTTTGACGAAGGGGTGCGCACCGGGCGGTCTGAAGGCAAGGTGCAGGCGCGCCAGCAGTTTCTGGACGCCGCGCATCCGCTGGACAGCATTATCGCCTCGATGGAATCCTTCATGGCGAACTATGAACAGCGCCGCCGCGAGGAGCTGTTGCAGCTGGTAGAAAAGGTCACGCGCCAGGTGATCCGCTGCGAGCTGACCCTGCATCCCACGCAGCTTCTCACGCTGGTGGAAGAGGCGCTCAGCGCCCTGCCGCAGCAGCCGGAGCAGGTCAAAGTCCTGCTGAACAGCGATGAACATCGGCGCATCAGCGAGGCGGAGCCGGAAAAAGCGATCCACTGGGGCTTAACCGCCGATCCGGATCTGCCGCCCGGCGAGTGCCGGGTGATCACCAACACCACCGAGATGGACGTGGGCTGCCAGCACCGCCTCGATCAGTGCATGGACGCCCTGAAGGCCAACCTTCTGCCGGGAACTCACGATGAGTGATACCGACTTCGAGCAGGTCCTGCGCTCGCTGGAAAACATTAACCTTGCGCGCGTCGCCGGGCGGCTGGTGCGCGTGACGGGGATCCTGCTTGAGTGCGTCGGCTGTCGGCTGGCGGTCGGGCAGCTCTGCCAGGTGGAAGGGGGCGAGAGCGAACTGATTGAGGCGCAGGTGGTCGGGTTCGATCGCGACGTCACCTTTTTAATGCCCTTCAAGCAGCCTGCCGGACTGATGGCGGGGGCGCGCGTCTTCCCGATGGACAAGCAGAGCGGCGTCCTGATTGGCGACCAGTGGCTCGGGCGCGTGGTGAACGGCCTGGGCGAGCCGATTGACGATCAGGGCAAGCTGACCGGCGACACGGTGCTGCCCCAGCAGCTGCCGCAGGTGCATCCCCTTAAACGCCAGCCCGTGGAATCGCCGCTGGACGTGGGCGTTCGGGCGATTAACGGCCTGCTGACCATCGGCAAAGGGCAGCGCGTGGGGCTGATGGCGGGGAGCGGCGTGGGCAAAAGCGTCCTGCTCGGCATGATCACCCGCTACACCCAGGCGGAAGTGGTGGTGGTGGGCCTGATTGGCGAGCGCGGGCGCGAAGTGAAAGAGTTTATCGACCACTCGCTGGGCGAGGCCGGACGGCGTAAATCGGTGATTGTCGCCGCGCCCGCCGATGAATCCCCGCTGATGCGCATCAAGGCCACCGAACTTTGCCACACCATTGCCAGCTACTATCGCGACAAGGGCAAAGACGTGCTGCTGCTGGTGGACTCCCTGACCCGTTACGCGATGGCCCAGCGTGAAATCGCCCTGTCGCTGGGCGAACCGCCCGCCACCAAAGGCTACCCGCCGTCGGCGTTTGGGCTGATCCCGAAGCTGGTCGAGAGCGCGGGCAACAGCGAGAGCCAGGGGTCGATGACCGCCATTTACACCGTGCTGGCAGAAGGCGACGACCAGCAGGACCCCATCGTGGACTGCGCCCGTGCGGTGCTGGACGGACACATCGTGTTGTCCCGCCATCTGGCGGAGGCCGGGCACTATCCGGCCATCGACATCGGCCAGTCCATCAGCCGCTGCATGAGCCAGGTGACGGGGCGCGATCACCAGCGCGCCGCCCGCACCCTCAAGCAGCTTTACGCTGAATATCAAAGCATTAAACCGCTGATCCCGCTGGGCGGCTACGTGGCGGGCGCCGATCCGCTGGCGGATAAAGCGGTCAACCTCTCTCCGGCGATTACCCGCTTTTTGCAGCAGGAAGTGCAGGATGCGGCGCCGCTCGATAAAACCATTGCCGACCTGAACGCACTGGCTCAGGCAGGATGATGAACGATGAAAAAAATCATTAATACCCTCGAGCACCTTCACCAGATGCGCAACCGCGCGGTGAAGGATCTCAGCGCCCGGCTGGCGTCTCAGCAGCAGCTGTGCCAGCGCCTCGAAAACAATATTCACGCCCTGACCAGCCTGGTCTCCGGCCCGGTTGAGGCGCTGCCGGGCGGGGCGACGATGCTCTGCAACCAGTCGGTCTATAAGCGCCAGATCCAGCGCGTAATCGACTGGCAAAAGCAGGAGCAGGCGCTGGCGAGCGTCGAGGCGCAGAAGCTTCAGGGCAACCTGCTGGCGGAGTCGCGCAAGGAGAAAAGCCTGGAACAGGTGCTGACGGACCGCCGGGACGCGCTGCGCCTGGCGGACGCGCGTCGCGATCAAAAAACCACGGATGCGATGTCGGCCCAGTGCTGGCTTCGCCAGCAGCAGGCGCAGCGGCAGCGATAAGATGACGACGAATCTGATGCAGACGCTGCTCAAACGCCAGCAGCAGAAAAAAACGCACGCTACCCCGTTTGTCAGCGTGGTGTGCCCCACCTGGAACCGCCGGGCGTTTCTGCCCTATCTGCTCTATATCTTCCAGTATCAGGACTACCCGGCGGACAAGCGCGAGCTGATTATTCTGGATGACTCCGCGTCCAGCAACGAAGACCTGATCGCCATGATGGTCGATCCGGCGGTCTGTACGGTGCGCTATGTTCACAGCCCGGAACGGCTGGATTTGGGTAAAAAGCGCAACATGCTCAACGAGATGGCGAAAGGGGAGTACATCATCTGCTTCGACGATGATGATTACTATCCGCCGGACAAAATCAGCATGCAGGTGGCGGCGATGCAGGGCAACAACGCCCTGTTTTCCGGCAGCGATACGATTTATATCTGGTACAGCCATCTGGATAAAATCTACCAGACCCATTCGTTTGGCGAGCGCCACGCGCTGAACGGCACCTTCGGCTACCACCGCAACGTCCTCAAAAACCACCGCTATGAAGACACGGCGACGCTGGCGGAAGAGCAGGCGTTTTTAAATAACTTCACCACGCCCATCCAGCAGATCGATCCGCGTCAGGCGATCCTCTGTATCTCCCACAGCGCCAATACCTACGACAAAGATTTCGTGCTCGGCTCCTCGACGCCCGTCGATCTGACGCTGGAGGATTTCGTCACGGATCGGAACCTGCTGAACCACTACCGGCGCTTAAGCCAGGCGCCGCTGAGCGCCGCCGTGGAGTGGCAGATCTTTGACAAGGTGGCGGTGCTGTACGACCCGGAGCGTGAAGACGCGCTGGCCGCACAGACCCAGGCGCTGACCGCGCTGGGACTTGCGCAGAACCAGCTGGTGCCTGTTGCAACCAATCCAGATCACAGCGAGGCGCAGAGGCACTGTGAGGTGCTTGAACGGGCGCTGCGCGAGGGGTGGCGCAGCGTCGTCATCCTTGATGCGTCCGTAAAGTTCGTGCGCAAAGAGATCTCGCTCAAAACGGTCAACCAGCTGCTGACGCGCCTGCCGCACATCGACTGGCAGGTGGTCCTGCTGGGCGCGCGCTACCACAGCATTGTGCCGCTGAACTCGCTGCCCGGCGTGGTGCGCGTGCTGGAGGGCGCCTGCGCCTGCGCCTATGCGGTCAACGGGGACTATATCCCCACGCTGCTGGCGCACTATCGGCAGGCCGACGCGCCGGACGCCTGCTGGCCCGCGCAGATGCAGACCCGCTGCTGGCTGGGCCTACAGCCGAGCTTCGCCTTTTTACCTGAAATAAAAGACCCGACGAGTGGCGCGACGACAGACTGTACCCACTGGTTTTTCCGTAAAAATTTTCAATGATGAACGCCGCCATTGCAGCGGCTGGAGCGCTTTGAATGGAAATGATTGAACATTACCAACCTGAATTTGTTGTCCGCTTCCGCGCCCGCGAAGCCGCCTGCACCTGTCCGGGCTGCCAGTCCGGCACCGCGAACTGGCCGCATACCAGCATGTCGCTTGGCAATCAGCAGCGCGACAGCCTGAACGCCGCCTGTGAAAGCGCCGCGCGTGAAATCCTGCTTAACCCGGAAGCCTTTGTGCTGCACAGCGGGGACGCGGCCTCTGACGAGGCGCGCGGAGCCGATCTGTGGAATGAAACCCTTAATCAGCAGTGCATCAACCTGGCCGTTCACCCGGCGCTGACCCTGCAAAGCAGCCTCTACGCCATCGGCGTACTGCTGAGCAAAGCCCAGCGCGATGTGGATGAAAAGGCGTGCGAAGCGCAGCATCTGGTGGCGATGGGTGAGCAGCTTTCGCAGCTTGCCGACGGCGGGATTTTAAACGAGCAGTTTTCCCTGCTGCCGCCGATTGAGGTGAACCGCGTTCACGCGCTGGGCGAGATGGGCACGATGCGCCTGAACCTGAACCTCCCTCCGATGCAGAAGATGATGTTCATGCTCAAGCTGAGCGAGCTGGCGGTGATGCAGCCTGCACGATTGCAGGATCGCCTGCGCGAGCTGGAGGCGAAATCCGTCCCGCTGCTGGAGGAACAGCCTCACATTTTGCGTAACCTGCTGATCTACCGCCTGTACAGCGAGGGCTTCCCGGGCACGGCGTTTGCGCACTACGGCGACGCGCTGAAGTCGCTCACGGGGCAGTTCTTCCAGCTGAGAATGCTGTGTGCGATATGGATTGAGGATAACGGCCAGATGAGCGAAGAGGATTTTATTATCTTATTCAGCGCGTTATACGGGTGGGAGAGGCCGCAGCGTGCGGAGAGCAACGAGGCAACGACGGCGGATTACACGCTGCTGTGTGGGTTGTCGTTGATCTAACAAGCGAGCCATTTTTATCTCGTAAAGCGATAAATTTCTTTCATATCAATAAATAACGTGCCGCGACGCCCTGGTCCGGCTGTAAATCGCCGAAGCGTTTCCGTAAGGCCGGGTCGAGGCGCATGGACGCGCCGAGAGGGCATAGCCTGCATGGATGCAGGCTGGTGCCCGACCCGAAAGCCTGAAGGAATAAGCTGAGGGAACCGCGAAGCGGCGATTTTCTTGCCGGGAGCCCGGGTCGCCAGGGTGGTGGCGGCGAGCCACCCTGGCACGTTCACACGTATTGTGGTGACAGAGAAGCAAGGAACGTGAGGTGAACGGAACGACCACAGTAGCCGTATGTTCCACACTCAACGTCTATTTACACGATGCTCTCAAGAGGCTTAAAAAATAACGGCCTGTAATCCACACAGGTCCCCTCAATATCACTCTTATCCATCACCTGATAGCCCGCACAGGGATAAAGCCCCAGCCAGCAATCCTTCATCATCAGCTGCCACCAGTGAACATCAAGCGCAAAGCGTTGGGGCTCGCCACCGCTCTCAAGCGCAAACAAACTCTGGCGAAGGTTGTGTAACAGGTGCGGGTAGTAATGGCGCTTTACCCGGTAGGCGCATGAGCACCACGCCTGATTCACCCGCAGAAGATAATCGACGCTTTTTAGCGGCGTGACGTGATGGTAATTGGCGGCCAGAAATGCCACGTCCCAGTTAATGGTCGCGAGCGTGCGCAGCCACTGATTCAGCCTCGCGATGCTCTCTTCATTCGCCATAAAGACGAAGTCATCTTCCAGGATCAGCACCTCTTCCCAGCCGTTTTCCATCGCCATTTCCAGCACCGCGATATGCGACTTCACGCAGCCGATGGTGCCGGGCGTGGCCTGGATTGCATCAAAGCGCATCACCTGGTCTTTCGGCGCGTGAAGCTCGCGCAGATGGCGCTTCATCCGCAGGTTACGATCCCGCCGATGGGCCAGATTGATATAAACAATATGCGGGAGAGCCTCCCAGTGAATGCGTTCCATAGATTTTAATGCCGCAAAAAGGCGCGGGCGGTCTGTTCAGAGATGGGGGTATCCGCTCTGACTTCGACGCCGGTAAAAAGATAGTGGTGTAAATATTTCTTGAGCCGCGCCTGGTCAAAATGCTGATAGAAAGCGCGTCCAAGCAGCTCCACCGGCTTATGGTAAAGCATCGCTTCCATACCGACCGTGGAGTTAATGGTGATGACGCGTGAGGCGGCGTTAATAAGCGACAGCGTGTTTTCCTGAGAAATCAAAAAACCGTGCTGCCGCTGGAGCCGCGCGATGTTCAGCAGGTCGTCCGGTGCCGTTTCGGCCGGGTGAATTTTTACCACCAGTTGGCGTTTCTCGTGGCGGGCGGCGCGGCAGGCGTGAAGGATCGCCTCCTGATTACGCAGGTCGGCGTTCAGCCAGAGCTGGGTATCGTAAGAGACCTGTAGCGGCAGGAAAATAAACCCTTTTTTGCCGGGCAGCACCCTGTCCTGGGATATTTCATCGATCAGCGGCGTGCAGGGGTTATTTCGCGCCTGAAGCGGGGGCTGGCGTTTTTCGGCTTCGTAATAGGCCATCCAGTTCGCGTGAAATTCGTCTGAGACCTCGGGCAGTAAATCGAGGCATTCCGGCCGTTCGGCGAGTACCGACCGGGCGTTAGTGCCTTTGGGGTCGATGAACACCTTATTCGGGAAATTAGCCAGTTCGGTATAGCGCGTGGCGATGCCTTTTTGCTGGCAGAACAGCGCCGCAGGCTTTTCCGCCAGACCATTACCCGAACAGAGGATCGTCCGGGTGAGCCTCTCCAGTTCCGGCTGATTCATCAGCTGGATCAGCAGATACAGGTAGAGATCCCAGCAGCGCCGGAAGGGCAGCTTCTGGATCAAATATTCGCGTGAGCAGTAGATATCCTGTTCGATGCGGGAATAGAGGGCGGGCTTTTGTTCACGGAACGCGTCGGGTGTAGGGAGGCTGATTTCCTCACTCAGCGTCAAAACAGGCGCATGAGGGAGAAGCTGACGGAGCTCATCGGTAATCTCCTGCCAGGGCGAGATGGCGATAATGTTTTGCTGCTCGCTGACGGGTAGCCCATTGATGACCCGGCAGTAAAACCGACTGTTCTCAATGGTTTCCATGTAAAAACCGATCATGGCTACACCTGCTCGTAAAGCCAGTTCTCCGGCTCGCTAATATTGAGAAGGTTTTGCAGGATCTCCTGCTGCATCGACAGTACCGCAATGTTGCTGTCGTTGAGCGCGTTGCATTCGGCCGCAATCTGTTCAAGGCCGTCCCAGAGGGTATTCAGCTGTTTTTGATGCTGTTCCGGAAGGCGTGAAAAAAGGGTGCGCAGGCCGGGCGCGCCGACGGGGATACCGAGCTGGGTCAGCAGCTGGTAACGGGTTTTGCTGTTGTGGGACAGCTTCTCATACAGGGACATCAGCTGCGGATTGAGCACATCAAGCTGTGCGGCATCACGGGCGATCAGCCACTGGCGCTGATCGGCAAGCAGGTTTTTCAGGGCCGTATAGGTGTCACGATCTTCCACCATGCCCTGAACCAGCATTTTTACGCACTGTGCGGCGTTACTCATTGTTACCTCTGATAATATTTCTCGATTGCGCCGGCCAGCGAGTCGATATCGACGCTGATTTTGCCGCTCGCAATCGCCTCTTTCATGCTGTTCACGCGGGCCATGTCGACGTCCGGCAGCGCGGCCAGCTGGGTCTGCGCATCGCCAAGAACGGGGTCGATGGCGGCGGTGCGGGTGGTTTTCATCTCGTCAGCGTCTGCCACGCGTGCAGGAGGCGTGGAAGCGGCCTGATTCACTGCGCTGGTCATTGCATACTGGGTGGACGTCACTTTCATCGCGCTACTCCCTCTTCGGATTTTTATTGGTTGTTTTCGCCAGGCGATATCAAGCGGAAAACCGCTTTCCTGACGCCTTACCAGGGTAAAGCGGCGCATCGCAGACAAAACTTAAGCGCTGCCGCATTTTTTATCTGGCGGAGGTATAGCCGGTTCTGACCACGCCCATGTCCACCACCATCGCGGTCACTTCACGCTCGCTGCTCTCGTTTTTCACCTTAATCATCTCGCCTTTGCGCCCTTTTTTACTGGCGATACCCATCGTTCGCGCCTCCACGCCGTCCTGAACGGCCACCATCAGCACCCGCTGACCGCGCTCAACCATCACCGGGGAATCAAGCTGGCTCTGGCTGATGGGCTGAAGCTCGCGCACCCGGCGCTTGAGGGTGAGCCCCACCACGTCGTCCGGGCGGGTGATATAGCCGCCGCGCAGGTTGCTGATATTGAATTTTCGGCGCGTCAGATCGCTCGCCGCCAGCACGTGACCGCGCTCCAGGGTCTCTTTCGCCATCAGTACCTGCAAATAGATATCGGGTTTCACCGTGACCGCCACCTCCCAGCCGCTGCCGGCGTCGCAGCGCACGTCGAAACGCAGGCGGCGTAAATCCAGGCGCTCGCCGCCCGGCATGCTCACGGCGAGCGGCGCGGGACACGGTGCGTACTGGGAAATCTCAGAGGGGATAAACAGGTTCAGCTTCGCCTGGTAATCCTCCCAGCGCTGACGCTCCGCTTCCTGACGGATCGCCTCCGTCGCCTGCTGCTGCACCCGGGCAGAGACCTGCTTGCGCGCGGTGGAAGGGGCGGGCTGGGCGAGCGCGGGCAGCGCAATAACGGCCATCAGCAGCGCTGGAACGCGTATGCGGAAAAAACCTTTCCCTTTCAGGCAGGGAAATAGTGAAAAACTAATTGAATTCATGATGTTACAAACCTGGCACGATAGTTGCTTTAAAAGTCGCAGCAACACGGACTATCGCAGGTGTCCAGCATCAGAAAGGAGTGAGTGGTGAGTATTACTTTTGATAAGGCATTGGGCGTTCATCCGCAGGCTGTAGCACTTCGACTTTCCAGGGCGGAACTGCTTTCAGCAAATCTGGCTAACGTCGATACCCCCAATTTCCAGGCTAAAGATATTGATTTTGCCGCGGAGATGCAACGTTCGCAGCGGGATTTCTTTCCCGACGCGGCGCCGCAGGAGATGTATCGCGTGCCGTACCAACCCTCCTCGGACGGTAACACCGTCGCGCTGGATGTGGAGCAGGCGGAGTTTTCAAAAAATGTGCAGGACTACCAGATGAGCCTGGCATTTTTAAACATGAAATTTACCGGCCTGAAAAAAGCGATTGAAGGTAAGTAATTGAATCAGGTGATGAAAAATGGCTCTTAGCGATATTTACCGCGTTTCGGGTTCGGCGATGACGGCGCAAACCGTCCGGCTGAACACCATCGCCAGTAACCTCGCCAATGCCGAAACCCCGGCGGTGGATGAGGGGAATGTCTATAAAGCGCGCCGCCCGGTGTTTGCGGCGGTGTATCAAAACGACCAGCTGATGAGCGACAAGGCGCTGACCGGCGCGCGCGTGCAGGTGCTGGACGTGGTCTCAACGGGCAGCGCCGTGCAGCGCTATGAGCCGCACCACCCGATGGCGAACGCCGACGGGTACGTCTGGTATCCGGACGTCAACGTGGTGGAAGAGATGGCCGACATGATGTCCGCGTCGCGTAACTTCGAGACCAACGTGGACGTTCTTAACAATGTGAAAAGTATGCAGCAGAGCCTGCTGCGTTTGGGAGAAGCGTAATTCATGAGCGTGAATGGCGTAGCGAATCAAACCGGTACCACGACGTACGACAGCAGCAGCGTATCGGCCAATGACAACACCGCAGCGGGCATGAACAACCTGTTTATGCAGCTTCTGGTGGCGCAGATCCAGAACCAGGATCCGCTCAACCCGACCGACGGCACCGAGTACGTCGGCCAGCTCGCGCAGCTGACCCAGGTGCAGTCGATGGAAACCATGTCAAAGCTGATGGCGAACAACGCCGTGCTGATGGACAACCTCCAGACCCTCTCCACGGGCAACCTGGTAGGGCAAAAAGTGATGGTCCAGACCGACACGGTGAAAACCGACGGCAGTACCACCATTGACGGGCGTCTGACGCTGGATCACGCCGCCAACACCGTCACCGTGGTGGTGAAAGACGAAAGCGGCACTGAAACCAAAATCGAGCTGGGCAAGCAGGAAAAAGGGACGGTGGATTTCAACATCGACCCGGAAGCGCTGGGGCTGAAAGAGGGCACCTACACCCTGTCGGTGGTCACCGATACCGAAGAGAGCTCGGTGCCCGTTGAGGTCGGCGGCGTGGTCAGCAACGTGCGCATCCCGCTCGACGGCAGCGCGACGGTGCTGAACATCACCGGCATCGGGGAAGTGGCTTACAACAATATTACGCAGTTTGGGCAGTCGAGTAACAACACCCCTAAGGGACTAATGAGTTAATCAGGAATCACTATGAGCTTTGATATTGCAATTTCGGGCTTGAATGCCATTAACCAGCAGCTGGGCGCGATCTCTAACAACATTGCCAACTCCGGCACCGTGGGCTTTAAGTCCGGCCGCGCCGAGTTTGCGTCCATGTATGCAGAAGGCCAGCCGCTGGGCGTGGGCGTTACCGGCGTCGCACAGAGTATTTCCAAAAGCGGAAGTATCTTTTCCTCTGCCAACAGCCTCGATCTGGCGATCAACGGCGACGGCTTTTTCGTGATGCGTGACAGCACCGGCACCACCGCCTATACCCGTGCGGGCTACATGCAGACCGACAGCCTCGGCAACCTGATTAACAACCAGGGCATGTATCTGCAAGGCTATCCGGTGGGGCCAAACGGCACCATTCAGAGCGGGACGGTGGGCAACCTGACCATCAGCAGCGGCTCTATTCCTGCGAAAGCAACCAGCACGCTCGACTTCGCGGCGAACCTCAACGCCAACGAAGCGCTGCCGAAGACCACCACCTTCGATCCACAGGACGAATCCTCCTATAACCACACCGACGCCACCCAGGTGTATGACTCTCTCGGCCGTGAACATACCCTGAAGCAGTACTTCGTCAAAACCGCAGATAACGAGTGGGAAGTCCATTACTACATGGACGATCAGAAGCTGAACACCACCCAGAAGATGACCTTCACCGAGCAGGGCGTGTTGCAGGAGCCTAACGGCGCCATCAACCTGTCCGCTGATATCACGGGCGCGGAATCCATCGATATCGCCCTGAACTACAGCGGCACCACCCAGTTTGGCTCTGATTTTTCCGTCAGCAAGAAAAACGGCAACGGCTATGCCTCCGGGGAACGTACCGGCCAGACCATCGACAAAGACGGTAGCGTGTACGCCACCTTCTCTAACGGCGAGCGTCTGTTGCAGGGCCAGGTGGTTCTCGCGACCTTCGCTAACCCGAACGGCCTTTCGTCGGAAAACGGCACCACCTGGACGCAAACCGCCAGCTCCGGCGCGCCGCTGACCGGGACGCCGGGCACCGGTCTGCTGGGCGCGCTCAGCTCCAATACGCTTGAAGGCTCCAACGTAGACCTGACCGCCGAGCTGGTCGGGCTGATGACCGCCCAGCGTAACTATCAGGCCAACACCAAAGTCATCAGCACCAACGACAGCATGATGACGGCGCTGTTCCAGGCGGTCTAATGGATCACTTGATTTATACCGCCGTGAGCGGCGCGGCGCGCAGCCTCTCGCAGCAGCAGATCCACGCCAATAACCTGGCAAACGTGAACACCCAGGGGTTCCGTCACGATCTGGATAACGCCCTGTCGCAGCAAGTTTCGGGGGAGGGTTACGCCTCCCGTTTTCTGGTGCAGCAGCAGCAGGGCGGGGTGGACCTCACGCCGGGCGCAACGCGCGATACCGGGCGCGATCTGGACGTGGCGATCAAAGGCAGCGGCCTGATTGCGCTGGTGAGCGGCAACCGCGAGGTCTACACCCGTAACGGGCAGATTGAGGTGGGGCCAGAGGGCGATTTGACCATCGACGGCCTTCCGGTCGCCGGGGATAACGGCCCGATCGTCCTGCCGCCGTTTTCGTCCATCACCATTGCCGATGACGGGGTGATCTCCATCGTGCCGGACGACGGCAACGTGGCGGCGCCGATGGACGTCGATCGCATCAAGCTGGTGGACATTCCCGCCTCCCAGCTCAGCAAAAACAGCGCCGGGTTCATGATGACGAATGCCAACGTAAACCCACGTACCGAAGAGGTTGAGCTGGTGTCGGGACATCTTGAAAGCTCCAACGTATCCGCCATCAACGAGATGGTGGCGAGCATCGCGCTGAACCGCCAGTTTGAGGCGCAGATCAAGATGATGAAGGCGGCGGAAGATCTCGCCACGGCGGGCAACCGCCTGCTGCGCAATACCTGATTGAGTAAGGAATAACGATGAATCCCGCTTTATGGATCAGTAAAACCGGCCTTGCCGCGCAAGACGCGAAGATGAGCGCCATCTCCAACAACCTGGCGAACGTTAACACCACCGGGTTTAAGCGCGACCGCGTGATGTTCGCCGATCTGTTCTATCAGAATCAGCGCACGCCGGGCGGTCAGCTTGACCAGAACAACACCTCGCCGACCGGAATCCAGTTCGGGACCGGGGTGAAAATTGTCGGCACGCAGAAAGAGTTCTCTACCGGAAACATCCAGAACACCGGGCAGAAGCTCGACGTGGCAATCACCGGACAGGGCTTCTTCCAGGTGGAAACCAGCGACGGGGATATTGCCTACACCCGCGCGGGGAATTTCCAGAAGAACCCGGACGGCCTGCTGACCAACGCCCAGGGGCTGCCGCTGGTGCCGCAGATTGAGCTGCCGGACAACGTGAAGGATATCCAGATCGGCAAAGACGGCACCGTCACCGCCACCGTTGCCGGGGAGACCGAGCCGGTTGAGCTGGGGCAGATCACCCTGGTGAATTTCGTCAATCCGGCCGGGCTGGAAGCCATCGGCGGCAACCTGTATCGCGAAACCGCTGCCAGCGGCGAAGCGGTGGAGGGCGTCGCCGGTGAAGAGGCTTTCGGTCAGCTTGAGCAGGGGTCGCTGGAAGGCTCCAACGTTCAGGTGGTGGAAGAGATGGTCGATATGATTACCGTCCAGCGCGCCTATGAGATGAACGCCAAAATGGTCTCAGCCGCGGACGACATGATGAAGTTTGTCACGCAGCAGATGTGATGCGTGAAGTGAAGTGAACAGAAAATGAAAAAGCAGTGTGTTATCGGCTTAGTTGTACTGCTGCTGGCCGGGTGTGAAAGCCCGGCGCTGCTGGTACATAAAGACGACGCGGCCTATGCGCCGCCGGAAGATTTTGCGATGCCGCCCGCCCAGGTGCAGGGCGGCGGTCTGTATAACGCCAACTATAACTGGTCCCTGACCCAGGATCGCCGCGCCTACCGGGTGGGCGACATTCTGACCGTCAAGCTGGATGAGTCCACCCAGGCGAGCAAACAGGCGCGCACCAATTTCGGTAAGAAAAACGATGTGTCTATCGGCATTCCGGAGGCCTTCGGCCATTCCGTGGACAAGCTGGCGGGCTCCATCGACGGCAACCGCAACTTCAACGGTAATGCCACCTCGCAGCAGCAGAACAGCCTGCGTGGTGCCATCACCGTTGCGGTCTATAAGGTGCTGCCGAACGGCGTGCTGGCCGTGCGCGGCGAGAAGTGGCTGACCCTCAACCAGGGCGACGAGTACATGCGCGTCACCGGGCTGGTGCGTGCCGAAGATATTGAGCGTGACAACTCCATCTCTTCCCAGCGCATCGCCAACGCGCGTATCTCCTACGCGGGACGCGGCGCGCTGAGCGATGCCAACTCCGCAGGCTGGCTGACCCGCTTCTTCAACCATCCGCTGTTCCCGATTTAATGGAGTCTGTCATGCGAAAAATCACGCTATTTCTGATGCTCCTGTGGACCAGCGGGGCGATGGCGGAACGTCTGGGGAACGTGGTGGATATCCAGGGCGTTCGCGGTAATCAGCTGGTGGGCTACAGCCTCGTCGTAGGCCTTGACGGCACGGGCGATAAAAACCAGGTGAAATTCACCAGCCAGTCCGTCACCAACATGCTGCGCCAGTTTGGCGTCCAGCTGCCGACCAAAATCGATCCGAAGGTGAAGAACGTGGCGGCCGTCGCCATCAGCGCCACCCTGCCGCCGGGCTACGCGCGCGGTCAGGCGATTGACGTCACCGTGTCGTCCATAGGCGATGCGAAAAGCCTGCGCGGCGGCACCCTGCTGCTGACCCAGCTGCGCGGGGCAGACGGCGAAGTCTACGCGCTGGCGCAGGGGAACGTGGTGGTTGGCGGCGTGAAGGCCGAAGGCAACAGCGGCTCCAGCGTCACCATTAACACCCCGACCGTGGGCCGCGTGCCGAACGGCGGCTCGGTTGAGCGCGAAATTCCGACCGACTTCCAGCAGAACAGCCAGGTGATTTTAAACCTCAAGCGCCCGAGCTTTAAAACCGCGAACAGCGTGGCCGTGGCGCTCAACAACGCGTTTGGCTACGGCACCGCCACGGCGCAAAACGCCACCAACGTGGTGGTGAATGCGCCGCAGTCCGCCGGGGAGCGGGTGGCGTTTATGTCGATGCTGGAAGACGTGCAGATCAACGCCGGGAAGCAGCCGCCGCGCGTGGTGTTTAACGCCCGTACCGGCACGGTGGTGATTGGCGACGGCGTGGTGGTTCACGCGGCGGCGGTCTCCCACGGCAACCTGACGGTGACCATTCGTGAATCTTCTAACGTCAGCCAGCCGGGCGCGTTCAGCCAGGGGCGTACCGTGGTCACGCCGGAGAGCGACGTGAGCGTGGATCGCGGTCGCGGTCAGATGGTGACGGTGGCCGCCGGAACCAGCCTGCGCAGCATTGTAAATACGCTGAACAGCCTCGGCGCGTCGCCGGATGACACTATGGCGATCCTCCAGGCGCTGCACGAAGCCGGGGCGCTGGATGCCGAACTGGTGGTGATTTAAGGAGCCGCGATGTTAGACGCTATTACGTCAAAAATGACCACCCTGCCCGGCGACATGACCGGGCAGGTGAAGCCGCAAAATCTGGAGCAGGCCGCCGAGCAGTTTGAAGCCATGTTCCTGCGCTCGCTGATGAAAGAGATGCGTAAAGCCTCGCAGGCGCTGGTGGACGATAACCCGTTCGACAGCAAGCAGCAGCGCATGATGCAGGAGTTTTACGACGACAAGCTCACCTCGCAGCTCGCCTCCCAGCGCAGCACCGGGATTGCGCAGATGATTATCACCCAGCTTGGCCCGCAGGATAGCCCGGCGCTTAAGAATACGCAGGGTTTGGTCGCTTTACAGGAACAACCTCAGCAATTAACGCCCCCCGTCGTGCCGGTGATGCGCCGTGGGCAGGAGTAAACGATGAACATGATCAACATTGCCTGGAGCGGCCTACAGGCGGCGCAGTTCGGGATGAGCGTGACCTCCATGAACATCTCAAACGTGCTGACGCCGGGCTATAGCCGTCAGGGCATTATTCAAAGCTCGGTAGTGACGATGGGCAGCGGCGGGATGTCGGCAGGGGCCGGGGTTCAGGTCGACAGCATCCGCCGCATCTCCGATCAGTATCTGACTAACCAGGTGTGGCAGAGCAACAGCAAAGCCAACTATTACGGCATCAACAACCAGTATCTCGGCTCGCTGGAGAAGGTGATCGGCACTGATTCCACCAGCCTCGGCACCGGGCTGGATGATTTCTTCTCGGCGCTCAGCGCCCTGACGAAAGAGCCGGAAAGCGAAGCCAACCGCCAGCAGCTGCTGAACCAGGCCGACTCTCTGGCGACCCGCTTCAACAGCATGAACGACTTTATTAACACCCAGAAAAACGCCATTTCCAATCAGCGCGACACCATGGTGGGGCAGATCAACAGCCTGACCGCCGGGATCGCCGACTACAACAAGAAAATCATGGAGATGGATTCCACGGGCGGTAACAGCAACGTGCTGCGCGACCAGCGCGATGAGCTGGTGAAACAGCTCAGCACCTATACCGACGTGAAGGTGACGGAAGACAGCACCGGCAGCTACTCCGTGTCGATGAAAAACGGTCAGCCACTGGTCAGCGGTAAAGTGGCGGGCGAGCTAAGCAGCAGCCTGGACGGCAGCGGTAATCCGGTGCTGAGCCTGAACTTCTCCAACACCACCTTCTCCCTGAACCCGTCCACGGGCGGGCAGCTGGGGGCGCTGTACGACTACGAAACCGGCGATTTAGCCGAGATGCAGGCCTCCGTGCAGGGGATGGCGGAAGCGGTCGCTAACCTGTTCAACGACCAGCTGGCGCAGGGCTTTGACAAGAACGGCAATAGCGGCAAGCCGCTGTTCACCTTCGACCTGACCAACCCGAACGGGATTTTGCAGGTTAACGATCTCAAGCCGGACGAGCTGGCGCTTTCTGGCGCTAAAGACGAGCAGGGCAACGGCGACAACCTGGAGCTGCTGATCGCGCTGAAAAACAAGAAGGTTGATATCGGCGGCATGGGCAATATGAGCCTCAACGAAGGGGCGGCGGCGATCATCTCCAACGTGGGGATCGCCAGCAAAAAATCCCAGAGCGAGCTGGAGGCGGCGCAGGGGGTGTTCGACCAGGCCCAGCTTCAGCGCAACAATCTCAGCTCCGTCAACCAGGACGAAGAGGCGATCAATTTGCAGGTCTACATGCAGGCCTATCAGTCCAACGTGAAGGTCATTGCGACCGGCAACCAGATTTTCAACGACCTGTTAGGCCTGTTTTAACCGGCGTTAAGGAACGAACTTATGCGAATCAGCAGTTTATATAATTCCGATGCCATGATGGCGCAGCTTGGGGCGAACGGGACGCGCATCAGCAAGCTGATGGAGCAAATGGCGACCCAAAAGCGGATCAACGTCCCCTCCGACGACCCGGTCGCGGCGACCCGTCTGGTGCAGCTTAACCGCGAACAGTCGGCCATCAAGCAGTACCAGAGCAACATCTCCGGGCTGAGCGGCTCGCTCTCCAGCCAGGAAGCGCACGTCACCGCCATGAGCAACCAGCTTCTTGCCCTGAACGATAAGCTGCTGTCGGCGGCGAACGGCGGGGCGCTGAGCGATGCCGATATGGACGGCTTCGGCGCGGAGCTCTCTTCTATGCTCGACTCGCTGGTGGCGTCGATGAACGCCCAGAACGAGAGCGGCGGCTATCTCTTCTCCGGCACCAAAACCGACACCAAACCGGTTGTCTGGGACGAGGCGCAGGGGAAATATGTCTATCAGGGCAACAACGGCACCCGTGAAACCACGGTGGCAAACGGCGTGAACGTCACCGAAAACACCAGCGTGGTCGGGGCGTTTTCCGGCAGCGGTGACGATCTGGAGATGCTGAACAAGCTCAAGGCCCTGAGCGACAAAATGCAGGACCCGACGCTGTCGGCCAACGACATTCAGGATGATATCAACGAGATGCTGGATCTCTCCGGCAAGGCGCGCGATAACGTGGCCGGGCTGTTGACCGATCTGGGCGGTCGTCAGAATCGCCTGACGATGCTGGATGATGCCCACACGGACGTCAGCATGGCGAACGATCAGGTGGTGCGCGACCTGTCGGATACCGACTGGGCCACCACCAGCATTAACCTTCAGCTCTACACCAACTCGGTGCAGATCACCAACAAAGCGTACAGCATGATTAGCCAGCTCTCGCTCTTCAGCATGTTGTGATCCCTATGCAAGTCGGCTTAAAAACAACCTCGTTAACCACGACGCCCACCCCGGTCAGAACCATGCCGGGGGCGGCGTCGGCCGTTACGCGCACCGGATCTGCGGAGTCGGTACGCCGCAGCTCGCCGCTCTTCCCGGAGTCGGCGCTGCTCTCCCGCCGTCCGCTGCGCTACAACGTCCAGCTGAACCAGCAGCTGACGTCGGTGCAAAAGGCGGAGAACTACCTTTCTGAAACGGAAAATCAGCTGCTGACGCTGCGCCACCAGGCGATGCGCGGCGGCAGCGAGCGCCCGTCTGCGGCGGTGAATACCCTGCTGCAACAGCGCAATACCCTGTCGGGCGGCACGGTCGATCGTAATTTCAACGTCACGCTCCAGCAAAAAAGTCAGGTGAGCTTTACCCTGCCGGGGATGGAAAAGGTGCTGGAGCAGACGCCGGGTGAAACCCTGGTGTTTGCCCTGGGCGGCAGCAAGCGCGAGCTGGCGGCGGTGGCGATCCCGGCGCAGGCCACGCCGCGTCAGGCGCTGATGCACCTCAACGTCGGGCTGGGGCGGCTGGGCATTCACGCGTCGTTAGGCAGTGACGGCGGCGCCGTTTTTCAGGTTGATGAGGCCCGCTGGGGGCAGGTCAGCCAGCACCTGAGCGTGCGGGGCGAAGGCCAGCAGTTTCCGGCGGACGCTTTTACCCTACTGGCGCCTCAGGCGGAAACGAGCCGCGAAGATGAAATCAGCCAGCTGAGCAGCCAGTGGGAGCGCGGAGCCAGCGGCAAACTCCAGCAGACGCTGGAGCAAATCACCCGCGAGCGCAGCAAGCTGCATCAGCACCAGGAGCGCGTGTCGGCGCGTATTCAGGATATGGCGACGGCCTATAGCCCGCGTGAGGCGCTGGAGACCTCCCGCGCGCTGGGGGATGCGCTGGCAAACAGCGGCTCGCAGTTCGGCCTGCTGTCGAAGGCCCTGTCGGCACAGGGGAATATTTCGCTGACAACGGTGAAGAATCTGCTGGGATAAGCGTGTGCCCGCGCGGGAACGGCGGGCGACACGGCGCTATTTACGCAGCGGGTAGAGGAAAATGGCCCCGCTTTGCCCCACCACCAGCGGCTGGTTGTCGACAAAGACCGGCTGCATCCAGAAATCCACGTGCATCAGCATATCCACCAGCCCGTCAATCATCAGCCCCTTCTGCGGCGTGCTGTAGTAGATAGGCGTGTAGGAGAAGAAGCGCCTGCCGTCCTGATCGCCGATCTCGGTGAATTTGCCTTTCACCACAAACCGGTTGTCGTTCGGGTTGGTGATCATCGTCAAAATGGCGTGATTCACGGTCTGCATGTGCGAGTCGTAAATCTCTTTACGTCGGGACATGAGATCGTAAAACCCCAGCTGTAAAAAGCCTTCAATCTGCGCCTGCTGCTGGGCGGCGGGTGTTAATAGCCGCACCCCGGAAAAGACCGTGACGGCAACCAGAAGGTAGGACAAGAGCCATTTCCAGTTAAGAGCAGACTTCCATCTCACTGATTTTCCTCCTCGTTTCTCGCAGGATCAGGTTATTTAAAAGCGTCGGGTTGATGCGCCAGTGGTAGATCGCCATCACCAGCTGTTTTTTGTCGCACGGGTTTTTCAGCGCGAAGGTGTAATTCAGCGTCTGGTCCACGCTCTGGTAATAGACCGTCATGGTGGTGGACTGGGACTTCATCTGCTGATTCACCGCGTACAGCGTGTCTTTGATCTTGCTGTAGAAATCTTCTTTGTTCATCGCCAGGCGGCTGGCCTCTGAGATCTCATAGATGCGGATATTGCTGTAGACGCCGGCCTCCTGCTCGGTGGCAACCAGCCGCGATCCCCGCGAATTGGCGTAATGCCAGCCCGCGACCGCGCTGGCGATGACTACCGCAAGCAGCATCAGCAGGGCAATCAGCCGCTGGGGGAAGCGCGCCCGGTTAACAGGCCGGGGCATATCGTCGGGCGCAACGCAGGGTTCAGCCGCCACGTATTCCACAACGGGCTGCTCCGCAGGCAGAACGGCGATTTCCGCAATGGCCGTTTCTTCCTCCGCCACGGCGGTGCTGGCGGGCGGGTCAATCTCATCGCTTTCGCGCTCGACGGAGCAGCACCAGGCCTGCTCCAGCAGGTAGCCCTTTTTCGGGATCGTTTTGATAATTTTCTGTTTTTTACCGTCATCTTCCAGCGCGGTACGCAGCGCGTGGATCGCGTTCGGCAAACTATTATTGCCGATCACCCGGCGTTCCCAGACGAGGGTGGTCAATTCTTCGCGGGTGAGTATTTTTCCGGCATTTGCGGCAAGGACGTCGAGTAATTTTAATTGATACTCGCCGAGCCGTTTACGTTCACCCGAAACAAGGTTGATAATCGAACCCGAGGGTAAATCAATTAACCAGTTATTGACCGCATAATAGATTTTATTCATGGCAAGTGATGGTGGCTACCCACTCCTGATGCATTTAATTCGCCCGGCATTGCGCGTTTGCTGCGCGAAATGCTTAACGTAAATTAATGATTAAATCCGTTTAAAATTCATAGAGAATTGCCGCTTGCCTGCGGAGATGATGCAACGAAAAGGAAATTCCAGGGGGGTGAAACGCTAAAAACCTGCAAGATGCAGAGGAAGTTTTACCCGGCAAACCAGGCCTTTCCTTAGGCATTTTTAGGAAGTTTCTCTTCCGTGGCACATTTTTACGCGATAAAAGTGTGATATGCAACAAATTATTAAACGAATAATTTGGATGAGTATTACAGGCCGTCATTAAAAGTTAAATGTACTCGCGTGTTGATCCTTTTAATAACAATTAATGTATTCATGTAAAAAAAATGTTTTATGGCGATCTCCTGCGAATGAGATTCTTTTCATTGCTGAGATAAAAACGTAAGAAAATGTAATATCCACTTAAGTATAACGCGCGTTGTGTCGCTTTATATTCCCCTCTTTTTTTTAATGTTATTTCCCTTCCGTTTACTGACGTCTGAATATTCCGCCAGGAACGCCGTTTTCACAGGGGAAATAAATTTTTTTAATTTTCGATTTAATTCCCCAGCGCGGTGTGTCGTTTTACCTGAGTACCAGAGAGAAGAACCTGACAGACAGGTTCAAAAGGAGAATTCTAAAATGGCACTTTCTATTTTTACCAACGCCTCTTCCATGGCTTCCGTTAACGCCCTGAACAAATCTAACAGCATGTTATCCACCGCGATGGAGCGTCTGGGTACCGGCAAGCGCATCAACTCTGCGGCTGACGATGCGGCAGGCCTGCAAATCGCAACCCGTCTTCAGGGTCAGACCAACGGTATGGCGGTTGCACAGCGCAACATCTCTGACGCGACTGCACTGCTCCAGACTGCGGAAGGCGCGTTCGACGAAGTGAGCAACATCATGTACCGCATGAAAGACCTCGCAACGCAGGCAGCGAACGACACCAACGGCCCGGAAGATCGCTTAGCGCTGCAATCCGAAATGGACGAGCTGAACAGCGAACTGAACAACATCATGGGTAACACCAAATATGCGGGTGAGAGCCTGTTCGCAAGCGGCGGTAAATTCACTCAAGCAATGAACTTCCAGATCGGTGCATCTGAAGGTGAAAGCCTGACCGTTAACGTGAGCACTGACCTGACTGCGGTGAAAGGCGCAAGCGGTCTGGGTGCGCTGACGGCTTCCGGCGCGCTGACCACCGTGTCTGGCGCACAGGCGATGATCAGCAAAGTTGAAGGTGCTATTTCTCAGGTGGGTACGCTGCGCTCCAAGCTGGGTGCGAACATCAACCGTCTGGGCCACACCTCTGCTAACCTGGCGAACATGAAAGACAACACCGACCTGGCGCTGGGCAACATCCGTGATGCGGACTTCGCGTCTGAAGCATCCAGCATGACCCGTAACCAGATGCTGGCACAAACCAGCATGTCCATGCTGAAACAGTCCAACAGCATGTCCGGTATGGTGATGTCCCTGCTGGGCTAATCCACCGCACCGTTAAAAAAACACCGCTGTAAGGCGGTGTTTTTGTTTGCGGCTTTCCCCTTCCTGTATTTCCCCTTCAGGGGAAGGTTGCCTTCCTTCATTAATTTAACCTGTTGATTTTAAATCATATAAAACTTGGCACGCAGTTTGCTTAATAGGGTCATGGTTTAGCAACAGGGGCGAACGGAGAACACAACGATGGCCGATTTTAGCAGTATCGATCCGCAGACTCTGGCGCAGCAGCTGGCGACGTATGACATCGCCTCATTGCAAAACCAGCTGAAGACCAAAACGACGACGATGGACGCGCAAAAGAAGGCGCTCGACGCGCTGAAAACCGCGCTGACCGATTTCCGCACCGCCATGAGCGGGCTGAATAAAACCAACGAAGGGATGCTGAAGAACCTGGTCAGCATGAACCGGGAAGGGATCGCCAACGTCACCGCCAATTCGAACGCGCTGAAAGGGACCTACAACATTGACGTGAAGGCCCTGGCCTCTGCGCACCAGATTGGTTTTAGCCAGATGTCCGATGAGGCGATTAAAAACGCGTCCGGGACGATGGATATCACGCTGGGCACCGGCGCGGATGCCGAAACCATTACCGTCGATCTGACGGATATGGAGAGCCTGAGCGATCTGACCAAGGCGATTAACGGCAATGAAGATAACCCTGGCGTGACGGCGTCGCTGATCCGCACCGACGGCGAAGTGACCCTGATGCTGAGCAGCGATGAGAGCGGCGCGAAAAACACCATCTCGGTGACCAGCCCGAACGGTTTAGACCTGTCAAAACCGCAGACTATCTCCGAGGCCGCTGACTCGGTCATCAAGATGGGTGAGATGACCTTCACCAACAGCTCGAACACGCTGGATAAGCTGATCGACGGGGTGACCATTGAGCTGACGTCGGTAACGGAAGAGAAGAAGCCGCTGACCCTCTCGGTGGGGACGGACAGCGCGGGGACCAAAGAGCAGCTGCAAACCTTTGTGGATGCCTACAACACCCTGCAAGACACCCTGAGCAAACTGACCAAAAGCGGCAACGGCGATGATGAGAGCCGCGGCGCGTTTGCCGGAGATGCCACCATGTCGTCGCTCGATCGCGAGCTGAACGACGTGATGCGCCAGGTGTTTGGTGAAAAGCGCATGTCCGATTTTGGCATTACCGCCGACCGTGAAGGCAAGCTGCAAATTGACAGCAAAAAGCTCGACGACGCCATCAAAGCGGATCCGCAGAAGTTAAACGATCTGTTCAACGGTAAAGAGGGCATGTTGTCGGCGATGGATAAATCCCTCGACCGTTATCTCAACTCCACCAACGGCCTGCTGAAGGGCCGCCAGGATGTGCTGACCCGCCAGCAGAACGACATCGATACCAAAACCGAGGCGATGAATACGCGCTACGAGTCTTCGTATAACCGCTATCTGAAGCAGTTTACCCAGCTGCAAAAGGCGATGGCGCAGATGAACAACACCATGAGTATGTTTGGTATAGCTTAAGGAAATCACCGCGTTTATGTACGGGAACGAACAGCAGGGCTACGGCCACTATCAGCAGTCCGATCTGGCTATTCAGGCCGCTGCTGCCAATCCGCATCAGCTGGTACTGATGCTGTTTAACGGCCTGATGGACGAACTGGTCCGCGCGAAAAGCCATATCGCGGCGCGTCGTTACGACCGCAAGGTGCAGAGCATCAATAAGTGCATCGATATTCTGAACGCGCTGACCAGCTCGCTGGACTTTGAGAAGGGCGGCGAGCTGGCGTTAAGCCTCGCCAACCTTTACGACTACTGCGTTTATCGTCTTTACGACGCCAGCCACAAGCTCTCGGTCACCAGCGTGGAAGAGGTGGAGGTGATCCTCCGCAATCTTCAGGACGGCTGGGAGAAGATGGGGCAGCAGAATGGATGATATTCAGGTCATGCGTTTTCTGGCGCGTTCCCTGGAGCAGGCGGCCAGCCAGCACGACTGGCCGCTATTGCAGGACGTGGATGCCCGGATTGCCGCGATGCTGACCGCCCTCAAAGGCCAGACGCTGACGGCAGAAAAACGCGATGCCCTCGCGGCGCTTAAGCAGGTTCACGCCCGCGTCAGCCAGTTCTGCCAGACCCGGAGCGACGAGCTGGAAAAGCAGCTCGCGCGCACCCGCCGCAATCAGGAGGGGGCCACCGCCTACGCCCGATTTGCCGGGGCAGAGGAGTTTGACCGATGAACCTGGTGCTTTCTCAGCTGACCCAGCTTCCCATTGCCAGCGATACCGCCGATGCGCCGCTGGCGCCGCCTGCGACGGGCGCAACGCCTGCGGACGTGGACGACAGCGTGCAGGCAACGCCCGCGTTCAACGATGCGCTGCTCGGCATGATCAACGCGCTGATGGGCGGCGAGCAGCAGCGCGATACCGCGATGGTGCTGGCGGATGTTCGCGCCGCGGACGATGACGATCGCGACGCGCCGCAGACCAAAGCCAGCCCGCGCGTTGAAGATTTGATTGGCTCGCCGCAGCAGCTGCTGGACGCGCTGCTGACGGCAAGCCAGATGCCGGTAAAAACGCTCAATGCGACCAGCAGCAGCACGCCGCTGGCGGGTGATGCGCTCCAGATGCAGAACATTACGGCGGGGCAGCCGGGCCAGACAATGCCGCTTAACGCGCAGACGCCGTCCGCCGTTGCGAACGTTTCCCCCGAGCCCGTCACGGAGGCGGTGAAACCCCTCGCGACGGAGGTCGCTAAGCCGCTGATAAGCGTGCTCCCGACGGTCGGCCAGCCCGCCGCGACACAGACCTTTACCCATGCGGTAGAGAAACAGACCGTGAATCTGCCGCCTCTCAAGATGGACGCCGACGAGGCGAAGTGGGCGCAGCAGCTGCACGGCGCGCTTAACGACCGTCTGCAAATTCAGGTCAGAAATCAGGTGCAGCACGCGACCATTCGTCTGGATCCGCCGGAGATGGGCAAAGTGGACATCTCGTTGCAGATCGAAAACGGGCGTATGCAGGTGCATATCAGCGCCAGCAACGGTGAAACCTATCGCGCGCTGTCGCAAATCAGCAATGAGCTGCGCCAGAGCCTGACCGAGCAGAATTTCGTTCAGGTCAACGTGCAGGTTTCGTCCCAGTCAGGGCAATCGCAGCAGGGACGCGGGGAGCAGCAGATGTTTGCCCCCGAGCGCGGCCCGGCGGCGGGTGCAGAGATAGCCGATGAGGCCACTCAGTCGACCGTCAATCAAGACGATTCAGTATTACTTACGGTGTAAACCACGATGACCATTAAGACATTTTCATTAGGGCTGGTAATTGCCCTTATTGCCGCCATTTTTGCCGCCGTGCTGACCGTTCTCGGCACGCATTTGCTGAGTCAGGACGAGGGAAAGCGGTCACTCATCAGCAGCCTGTTTTCATCTTCCGAAGAGAGCTCGGTGGAGTTTGTGGAGATCAAAAACGTGGTGATCACGCTGAAAAGCCATCGCGATGCAGAGCGTTATCTGCTGCTGGAGCTGGCGCTGACCGCTAACTCGGCGGGGGACGCCCGCCGCGCGGAAGAGCTGTCGCCCGCCATTCGCGGCGCCACGGTCAACCTGCTCTCCTCAATGGATTACGACGCGGTGCGCGGCATGGACGTGGCGCTGCTGCGCGACAAGCTGATGCAGGCCTACGCCGAACGCTTCGAGAGCCTCAAAACGCGGATGCCGTTCAATGACGTGATCATCAGCAAAATGGTCTTCCAGTAAGTCGCGGCAGTAGATGGACATGATGGATTTTATTGCTGACGACTCCCTGACCCCGGCGGACGAAGCGCGCTATATCAACGCGTATCTGCCGCTGGTGCATCGGATTGTGAAACAGCTGGCGTGGCAGACGAGCAGCGTGATGGGCAAAGAGGACATGGAGCAAATTGCGCTCATGGGCCTCTTAACCTCGCTGCGCCGTTACGGCCATCCCGACGAACAGTTTGGCGCGTATGCGGCGCAACGCATTCGCGGTGCCGTGCTCGACGAACTGCGCGAGCTGGACTGGCGCCCGCGTCGGCTGCGCCAGAAAAGTCACAAAATCAACGACGCCATTCGGGAGCTGACGCGCAGGCTGGGCAGAACGCCGGGCTTTGACGATCTCAGCGAGCATCTCTCCATCACCGCCGAGGAGTACCACGAGTATCTGCTGCTGGACTGCGCGAAGACGCTGGAAAGTCTCGATGACTTATTGGGCGGAGATGCCCTGAACGGCACCCTGAATAGCCGCTCGCTGGAGGACGAAATGGTCACCAGCGGGACGTTAAGGGCTGCGCTGGCAAGCCTTGATGAGCGTGAACAGATGATTCTGACGCTCTATTACCAGCAGGAAATGAGCTTAAAAGAGATTGCGTTAGTCCTCGATCTTACCGAGGCGCGCGTCTGTCAGCTCAATAAAAAGATCGCTCAGAAGATCCAGTGTTTTTTCCAGAAGTGAAAGGTATATGCAAAAGTTTCTCGGTATTTTCATTATTTTCGCCTGCGTTGTAGGCGGTTTTCTCATGTCCGGTGGGCGTCTGGCGTCGTTCTGGCAGCCCGGTGAAATCATCATTATTCTCGGCGCGGGCCTGGGGGCGATGGTGCTCGCCAACCCGAAACCGGTGCTGGCGGAGATGTACCGCCAATTTCGCGGCATTATGCGCAAAAACGAATATACCGATGAGTATCAGCGCCAGCTGCTGATGCTGCTGTATGAACTGCTTGAGCTGGTGCAGGACGGCGGCCTGAAGGTGCTGGACGAACATATCGAAGTGCCGGAGAGCAGCCCGCTGTTCCAGAAGTACCCGCTGATCCTGCAAAACAAAGCCATCATCACCTTTATTGCGGATAACTTCCGCCTGATGGCGATGGGCAAAATCAACGAGCACGAGCTGGAAGGGATCCTGGAGCAGGAGCTGGTGGCGATGGAAGAGAACCTGCTTCAGCCATCGCGCTCTCTGCAACGTACCGCAGAGGCGATGCCGGGCTTTGGGATCTGCGCGGCGGTGCTCGGGATCATCATCACCATGCAGTCGATCGACGGCTCCATTGCGGTGATCGGCGTCAAGGTAGCGGCGGCGCTGGTCGGTACTTTCCTCGGCGTCTTCTTCTGCTACTGCCTGATGGATCCGGTGGCGAACGCCATGGAGCAGCGCACCAAAAAGCTGATGGCGGTGATCGAATGCGTGCGCACCGTGCTGGTGAACCACGTGGCCGGAAAGCCAACCCTACTGGCGGTAGATGCCGGGCGCAAAATGCTGCCGCTCGATTCGAAGCCGACCTTCGCTACGCTTGATGGCTGGGTTAACGAGATGACGGGTGGATCCTGATGCGGGGCAGTCGCGGAAAAGAACATACCACGATCATCAAACGCTCCTCGCGCAAAAGCCATGACGCGTTTCATGGCGGCGCGTGGAAGGTGGCGTTCGCCGACTTTACGCTGGCAATGATGGCGCTGTTTATGGTGCTGTGGATCATGGGATCGGTGACCGAAGAGGAGCGTAAAGAGATTGTCTCCCAGCTCAACGGTCAGTCGATTTTTGACGGGCAAACCTTGTCCCCCATCACCCAGCCCCACGGCGTGGGCGGCAAAATTGCGGTGACGGAAAAACGCGATACCGACAGCCACAAGAAACCGAAGACGGAGGACGACACGGCGGCGGCGCTGGCGAAAAGCCAGAGTCTGGATGACGTGAAGACGCGTTCGCAGAACGAGATTGAAGATCTCGCCCGCATCATCATGAAAATCACCTCAGCCTATGATGCACAGTCAAACCTGAAAATTGAGATTGTGCCGCAAGGGTTGCGCATCCTGATCACCGACGATCGGAAACGAGAGATGTTCCAGCGCAGCAGCGCCATCCTGACGCCGTTTTTCAAGCGGCTGCTGACGGAGTTCGCCCCGGCGCTCAATAAGATCGACAACAAGATCATTATCACTGGCCATACGGATTCGACCCGTTTCCGCGATCAGGATCTCTACAACAACTGGAACCTGTCGGGGGAGCGCGCCATGCAGGCGCGTAAAGTCCTGACGAACGCCGGGCTGGATCAAAGCAAGGTGTTGCAGGTGAGCGGAATGGCCGATCAGATGCTGATCGATCCCGAGCACCCGCTGAGCTCGTCGAATCGACGCATTGAGATCATGGTGCTCACCCAGTCGGCCAGCGAATCCCTGTATCAGTTCTTTGGTCAGCACGGCGAGAAAGTGATCAAGCCGATCGTCGACCGACTCTCGCAGCAGCATTAATGGTTTAACGATGTTCACCTTTATTCATATCCAGAAACTGGCCTGTCTGGCGCTGATCGTCGGTATGGGGATGGGCTTTAGCGCGCCGCTTGAAGCCGCCCCCCGCAGCCCGGCAAAGACCAGCGCGGAAAAGGAAAAATCGGCCAAGGCCAGGATGCGTAACAAAGCGCTGCTGCTGAAAAAGACGAAGCAGCGCGTCAGCGTGGTGGCCCTGACGCCCGAGCAGAAGCGGCGCGAAAGCGAAAAGCGCCGTCTGGAGCGGGCGGAAAACCGCGAATGGCTGGCGATGCACAAGCGCTGGGAGCCGGGACGCTTGTCCACCGACATGATCTGGGAGCCGCTGCCGGGCGAGAAGATCAGCCCGCAGCTTCAGGCCTCGTTAAAGCAGGTGATCCTCCAGCTGAAAAAGCAGCTCGGCAAGCCGTACGTCTGGGGCGGCCAGACCCCCGAGCAGGGGTTTGACTGTAGCGGGCTGGTCTTTTACGCCTTCAACCCGGTGTTAAGCCGCAACCTGCCGCGCACCGCCAACGGCATGTTCCAGGATCGGACGTTACGCCCCGTGCGCCAGGAAAAACTGCGCCGCGGTGACCTGGTCTTTTTCAACATTAACCAGCGCCCGGGTGCCGACCACGTGGGCGTTTACATCGGTGACGGCGAGTTTATCGAAGCGCCGCGCACCGGACTGAACATTCGCGTCAGCCAGCTTTCTGACGCCTTCTGGCAGGACCACTACCTCGGTGCCCGCCGGATATTAACCGAAGAGGCCGTGATGTAACGGCCTGACGCCAGATACCCCCTCAAGGTATGCGCCGCCAGGGATGGCCCCTTATTTCAAGATTGACTGAGAACCCGTTCATGAACCCGATACGCAAAAAATTCGCCATCGACGATGGCTCCACCAACGTAAAAATCAGCTGGATTGAAAACGGCACGCTGAAAACCGTTGTCTCCCCGAACTCCTTCCGTAAAGACTGGAAGAGCGCCGCGCTGCTGCGCGGCCAGGCGGTGCATAACTACACCATCGGCACCACCAAATACACCTACGACGCCACCTCGGACAAGGCGCTGTCGACGACGCATATCGACTACCAGTATGACGACTTAAACCTGCTGGCGGTGCATCACGCGCTGCTGCAAACCGGCGTTGCGCCGTGCGACGTGGAGGTGATCGTTACCTTACCGATCACCCAGTTCTATAACCCGGACGACTGCCAGCGCAACGAAGAGCGCATCGAGGCCAAGCGCAAAAACCTGATGCGCGACATCACCCTGAACAAGGGCGAGCTGTTCCGCATCGTGGACGTGCAGGTGATGCCCGAAAGCCTCCCGGCGGCGCTGTCGCACCTGCTTAATTCGAACGTCAACGAGTTCACCAAATCGCTGGTGATCGACTGCGGCGGCACCACGCTGGACATGGGCGTGATCGTGGGCGAGTTCGATGACGTGTCGGCGATTTACGGCAACAACGAAATCGGCGTGGCGATGGTTACCGATGCCACCCGCAAGCTGCTGGCGGCGGCGGACAGCGATTCCAGCTACCTGGTGGCGAACGAGCTGATCAAACGCCGTCACGACATGGACTTCGTGAAAAGCGTCATTAACGACGAATCCCGCATCGACGAGATCCTGGAAAAAATCGCCATCAAAATTCAGGAGCTGGGGGATCAGGTGGCGTATGAGGCGAAGAAGTTCGCCAAGAACCCGAACCGCGTCTACCTGGTGGGCGGGGGCGCGCACCTGATTGAGGGGGCAATCCGTGAGGTCTACGCGACCCTCGGCGATCGCGTGGTCAGCATCGACAATCCGCAAAGCGCCCTGTCCCGCGAGATTTGCCTTTACCATTCCGACGCGGGTGCCGACAGCGTGGAAGAGCCGTTAATGGCAGAGGTGGGCGAGGATGCGTAACGGGCCGATCCGCCGCGTTAATCTCTCCCTGCACCTCACGCCGGAGCAGTCGCACGCGGATTTGCGTGCGATGCAGCAGCTCCAGCAGTGGCACCAGGCGGTGGGCCAGTCCGCCAGCGTGGATGATTCGAACATGACCATCCGCGCGTTTCACCGCGACGTTTACCTGGCGGGTTTAAAGCTGTTTTTGCTCGATCCCGCGCTGTGTCACCACGTCGCGGAGTCGCTGGGGCGCGAAAACCTCACGCTGGAGGCGCTGCTTGGGGAGCTTCAGCCTCAGGTTCAGGCTCAACCTCAGCCTGATGACGCTTCTCTGCCGCTCGCCGAGTTGCAGCACATCCGCGACGAGATCGCGGCGCTCAGGCCGCTGATGGAGCAGCAGAAGCTCGCCTTGCAGCAGCTACGCCTGAGTGCGAAGAGCAGCAGCGCGGCAGCGCCGGAGCACGATAACGTTGAGGTGAGTCAGGTTGATGCGCCGGTAGAAAAAATGAAGAAGGTGCGGCAAAAGGGGATTTTCTGAGGGGAGTCGCAGGCCGGGTCAGGCAGAACGCCGCCCGGCGCGTGGGGCTGATGGATCAGGTAATCACCATCGGCCAGTCTGGCGGGGTATGGCTCATCGCTTCAATCATCACCGTTTTCACGTTTTCCCAGACGGCGGCCATATCCAGCAGAGTAATACCCAGCAAACCCGTGGCGAACCAACACGCTGCGCCAAGCCCGAGCACGGTGCTGATGACGGCCAGACCCGCGTAGTCGGATTTACGAAACTGAATATTCAGCGTGCTGGCTAAAAACATCAGCACCGCACTCAATAACGGCCAGCGCAGGAGAACCATGCTGGTAGTAATGGTTGCCATGAAACCTATCCTCGAAAAGGCAGATGAACTGCAATGAAACAGAGTTTTGCGTTACAGAATATGTGTGAACTATATCACGTTTGTTCTTTTATTCGCCAGTGCCCGGCTGATGAAAAGAGGTGGATTATTGACCTGGGATATGCTTTTTAGGGGTAATTGAAAATATATCTTTCACTTCTGACGTCGTTATTTCTCCCACTTCGTAATAAATTCATTGAGATACTAAAACCTCTGCAATATTTCAAAGTTGTATAATATTTACAGTATAAAACCTATGGATTATGCTTGAGTGGACTCATAAATGTACTCGTAGCGAATAATTCAGGTTATTGAATTTATAGATTTTTTTGTTTATTTGTATCGTTTTTATTACACGCGCAATCTTATTTTAATTCCTCTGAAGCGTTATTCAGTGGTCATTAACTGCCTGAACTTGAATTAATGCTGCGTTCGATTTTTCATTTAACATTCTGCGAAAAATGATGAAAGAAAAACAACGCGAGACCGGCAATGACAGTATGCAGGCGCTGCAATCACTGGCGAAACTGATGCCGCTGCTGAATTCGCAGTGTGCGTTATCCGACATGCTGGAAACCATCAACAGGGTTCTCGGCGCAAGCCTGGCCTGGGTCAGCGTGAATGACGATGAGGGTGTGCAGCGCGTGGTCTGCGCGGGCGGCGTCGCCTGCCACACCTTTGAGGTAACGGATTTTCTTGCCAGCACCCTGTTACAGCGCCACAACCGCGCCTGGCGCGTGGTCTACTGGAAAGAGAAGATCGGCCACGCGCTTTTCCCCCCACAGCATCCCGGATACAGCCAGCTGCAAAGCGGCGTGTTATGCAAACTGGCCTCCCGTGACTTGCGCTGTAGCGGCTATTTCTTTCTGGCGTTTGACGAACGACGCCACTCGCTGCCGGTGCTGAAGAATATGGTGGTGATCCTGGTTGAGCGTCTCAAAGACTATTTCGAAGAGATTATCGCCCGGGAAAAAACGGCGCATGAGATGCAGCGGGTCGTCGCCCAGTACAAAACCCTGTTTGAACGCGCCCCGGTGCTGATGAACGCGTTCGACAAGCACAACCGCTGCGTGCTGTGGAATGCGGAGTGTGAAAAGGTCTTCGGCTGGAGCATGGCCGAGATCATCGCCCATGCCGATCCGCTGGTGCTGTTTTACCCGGACCCGGAAGAGCGCCGACGGGTGCAGGAGTCCGTTCATCGCACTCCGCTAAAAGATATGTACGAATGGCATCCGGTGCGTAAAGACGGGGTCCAGCTGACGATCCTGTGGTCAAACATTCTGCTGCCCGACGGCTCCGTGCTGAATATTGGCCTCGACATTACCGAGCGCAAAAAAGCGGAGCAGCAGCTGGCGGTGAAGGCCACGACGGACGACCTCACCGGCTGCTTCAACCGCTCGGCGATTTTACAGCAGCTGAAGTCGGCGCTGGCCGCCAGCTCGCGCCACGATGCGAACAGCCACTTCTGCGTGCTGATGTTCGATCTGGACTATTTCAAGCAAATTAATGACGAGTGGGGACATCAAACGGGTGACGCCGCGCTTACCCACTTCTGCGACCTGATTCGCGAGGTCAGCCCGGATAATGCCGCGCTGGGGCGGGTCGGCGGCGAGGAGTTTCTGCTGCTGCTGGCGCAAAGCGACGGCGACGCCGCCACGCGGCTCTGCATCCGGCTGCGTGATGCGCTGAGAACAAAGCCGCTGCTGGTGGGCGATAAAAAGCTGGAGCTGGCGTTTAGCGCAGGGGTCGTGGAAGTCTGCCGGGGGCAGCGCGATACCTCGGCGTTACTGACGCGGGCGGATAAAGCCTTATATGACGCGAAGCGAACCGGAAGAGGAAAAACCGTCGTGGTATCTGATTATTTATAAATCAATTGAGATTTTACTCATGTGTAAATGGCATAAATCTCATGTTCCAGTTGTACTTTTTTCATGCTGCCAATAGTTTGACTTAATCACCGATCCTCTGTTTTGTTATCTTAAATCCCCTGCCCTGGCTGGATAATTATTTCCCTTAATTGAAACGGAACGAATACCTTCAGTTTGCCTTACGGAAAAATATTATCGTCATAACCTAAATTAAGATTTTTAATACCAAAAGTCAGTTGCTAACTTCGCATGATTCATGCAACGTAATCACCTGTTTATCAAAGCATCCGGCCTTCATAATTACAGCCGTACAACATGCAGGGATATAGGGCGGGAAATGAATCGTAGCGCGCAGCGCAAGATGCTGAGGGTGGTAGGGATCATCATGGTAGTTTTACTGCCGGTGATGCTTGCGCTATGGTTTGCCCAGTTACGCGCCGTAACCGAAACAAGCAGTCAGCTACGCACCTTTGCCGAGCTGGCGTTAGACAAAACAGAGCTTGTGATTCAACAGGTTGATTTAGCCCGCGACAGCGCAGAAAAATATCGCGGCGAACTCTGCTCCCCGGCACACCGGCAATATATGCTGAACGTCATGCGCGGGCGCCTGTTCGTCGCCGATGTCATTTACGCCCGCGGCCAGCAGTTTCTCTGCTCGACGGTGCTGGCACCAGAACAACCCTACGTTATCCCCACCGCCAATTACACCCGAAAACCTGACATTGCTATCTATTATTATCGCGATACGCCCTTTTTCTCCGGTTATAAAATGACGTATATGCAGCGCGGCAATTATGTCGTGGTGGTCAATCCACTTTCCTACAGCGAGGTTATGTCGGCCGATCGTTCGCTGGCGTGGGGCGTATATGACACCGTGACCAACGCTTTTTTTTCAGTCAGCACTCAGGCCAATATCACTTTATTTAATTCGATGATTCGACATAAGGAATCGACTTTTCAAAAAGATGATCGTTTTTATACGATTGTGAATTCTGATAAACGTCCGATTGCCGCCATCGTATCGACCTCAAATAAACGTTTTTATGAAACCCTTTATCACCAGGCAACCTTAACGCTACCGCTCGGAATGATTTGCAGCATCATTATTTTGCTGGTCTGGTCGCGTACCCATCGTGAATTCAATTCACCGGGAAGATTGCTCCACAGGGCGTTAAATAAGCGCCAGCTGTGCGTTCACTATCAGCCGATTATCGATATCAAAAATAACCGGTGCGTGGGCGCCGAGGCGCTGCTGCGCTGGCCGGGTTTTAACGGGCAGGCGGTGATGAGCCCGGTGGAGTTTATTCCGCTGGCGGAAAAAGAGGGCATGATCGAGCGCATTACCGATTACGTGGTGGAAGAGGTGTTTAAGGATCTGGGCACCTTCCTGGCAAGCCATCCGCATCTTTATATCTCAATTAACCTGTCGGCGGCCGACTTCCACTCGTCGCGCCTGATTGCCCTGATTTCCGATAAGGCCCGGTTCCACTCCGTTCGCGCGCAGCAGATTAAAATCGAAGTGACCGAGCGCGGGTTTATCGACGTGCCGAAAACCACGCCGGTGATCCAGGCCTTCCGCCAGGCGGGGTATGAAGTGGCCATCGATGACTTTGGTACGGGCTACTCGAACCTGCACAACCTCTACTCCCTGAACGTCGATATCCTGAAAATCGATAAATCCTTTATTGATACCCTCACCACCAACAGCACCAGCCATCTGATTGCCGAGCACATCATTGAGATGGCGCAGAGCCTGCGCCTGAAAACCATCGCGGAAGGGGTTGAAACGGCGGAGCAGGTAAGCTGGCTGTTGAAGCGCGGCGTGGAGTTTTGCCAGGGGTGGCACTTCGCGAAAGCGATGCCGCCGCAGGACTTTATGACCTGGCAGCAGCAGCCTCTGCGGGATCCGCATTAATTCAACTGGTGGCGATAATCGCTTGGCGTGCGGTCGAACTCGCGGCGGAATACGCGGGAGAAGGTCTGTTGCGACACATAACCCAGATCCATCGCGATATCAAAAATCGGCCGCTGCGTGGAGCGTAGCGCCTGGGCTGCCAGCAGCAGGCGGCGCTGACGAATGTAATCACCCAGCGTCTGGTGCATGACGGTGCGGAACATTCTCTGTAGATACCATTTCGAATAGCCCGACTTCTTCGCGACCACATCAATGTTCAACGGTTGGTCGATATGTTCATCAATCCATTCAATAAGCGTCTGAATAATTTGCTGATGCGACATAAGGTTGCCCCTCTGTAGATACAACTATCTCTGTTGATTCGTCGTTTTCACTGCGGGGGAGTATAATTCCTCAAGTTAACTTGAGGTAAAGAGGTTTTATGGAAAAGAGATTACCGCGCATCAAGGCCCTCTTAACCCCGGGCGAAGTGGCGAAGCGAAGCGGCGTGGCGGTGTCTGCGCTCCACTTTTATGAAAGCAAAGGGTTAATTAAGAGCATTCGCAACGCGGGGAACCAACGGCGTTACACCCGCGACGTGCTGCGCTATGTGGCGATTATCAAAATTGCGCAACGCATCGGCATTCCTCTCGCCACCATCGGCGACGCGTTTGGCGTTTTGCCGGAAGGCCATTCCCTGAGCGCGAAGGAGTGGAAAGAGCTGTCGTCCCAGTGGCGCGACGAGCTGGATCGGCGCATTCATACGCTGGTGGCGCTGCGCGACGAGCTGGACGGCTGTATCGGCTGTGGATGTCTGTCGCGAAGCGATTGCCCGTTGCGAAACCCCGGCGACCGGCTCGGCGAGCAGGGAACAGGCGCGCGGCTGCTGGAGGAGGATTGAGTATGTGCGGCCGGTTTGCCGGGTGGCGGCTGCGCCTTACCCGGCCTACAAAACCGAAAACGTAGGCCGGGTAAGCGAAGCGTCACCCGGCAAAAAAACCGCACCGCACGAACGT
>NZ_JBPTTK010000015.1:0-100844 GCF_053290175.1 Enterobacter sp. 186315
AGTACTCGGCTACGAACCGAGCGGTCGGAGGTTCGAATCCTCCCGGATGCACCATATTCTCCGAGATAACAGCGATGCTGTTGTTTCAAGGTCTGCGAGTTAATCGCAAGCACCAGGGAGGATAACGTTGCTTCAGCAACGGCCCGCAGGGCGAGGCGTAAGCCGAGTAATCCTCCCGGATGCACCATCTCTTCTTCTCATTCCTTTCAATGTTTAGTTCTTAATCACTCTCGTAGTTATCACTTTGCAATCAGCGACAAAAACCACCATTTACGATAAAGTAATGCTTTGTTAATCGGTTAGCGAGAGCACGATGTACGCACAGTATGACGGTTTGATCTTCGATATGGATGGCACCATCCTTGACACCGAGCCAACGCACCGTAAAGCCTGGGATGACGTTCTTGGTCGTTACGGAATGCGCTTTGACCTTCAGGCGATGATTGCCCTCAACGGATCCCCAACCTGGCGTATTGCTCAAGCGGTGATTGAACTCAATCAGGCCGATCTCGATCCGCACCTGCTCGCACGCGAAAAAACCGACGCGGTCAAAGCGATGCTTTTAGACACCGTGCGTCCATTGCCTTTAATTGATGTCGTTAAAGAGTGGCATGGCCGCCGTCCTATGGCTGTCGGCACGGGCAGTGAAAGCGCCGTTGCGGAAGCATTGCTCAACCATCTGGGGCTGCGACACTATTTTTCTGCCGTCGTGGCCGCCGATCATGTTAAAAATCACAAACCCGCACCGGACACCTTCCTGCTTTGTGCAGAATTAATGGGGGTGCCCGCCGCGAAATGCGTGGTGTTTGAAGATGCCGATTTTGGCATTCAGGCCGCGCGCGACGCCGGAATGGATGCAGTGGACGTTCGCTTACTGTGAGTGACGCGCTGTCACTGTCCTCTTTATTCGCCAGCAGTTTTTTAAGCGCTACACTCTTACCGGGGAATTCGGAAGTCGTGCTGGTGGCGATGCTCTTGTCCGGCGTGAGTCAGCCGTGGTTGCTGGTGTTAATAGCAACAATGGGTAATAGCCTTGGAGGGCTGACTAACGTTATTCTTGGGCGTTTCTTTCCGCTTCGTGAGAAATCGCGCTGGCAGGAAAAGGCAGTGGGCTGGCTAAAACGCTATGGCGCTGCCACGCTGTTATTAAGTTGGATGCCTGTAATAGGTGATTTGCTGTGCCTGCTGGCGGGATGGATGCGCATCTCCTGGGGGCCGGTGCTCTTTTTTTTGTGCCTTGGAAAGGCGTTGCGCTATGTTCTTGTAGCATGGCTAACACTACAGGGTATGACGTGGTGGCACTAATTGGTGGAATATAAGCGCGACCTTCAATCGTCAACCATTACAATTATGCTGAGTAACATTACTTTGACAGGCGGGAGGTCAATTTGATCCCGGACGTATCACAGGCGCTGGCCTGGCTGGAAAACCACCCTGAGGCTCTGAAGGGTATTCAGCGCGGTCTTGAGCGCGAAACGCTGCGCGTTAACGCGGATGGTAGCTTAGCGACAACGGGCCACCCTCAGGCGTTAGGCTCGGCGCTGACACATAAATGGATCACAACTGATTTCGCTGAAGCGCTGCTGGAGTTTATTACTCCGGTAGACGGTGATGTTGATCATATGCTGGCACTTCTGCGCGATGTTCATCGCTACACCGCCCGTAATTTGGGCGATGAGCGTATGTGGCCGCTCAGTATGCCTTGCTACATTGAGCAGGGTCAGGAGATTGAGCTTGCGCAGTACGGCACCTCAAATATTGGTCGTCTGAAAACGCTTTATCGTGAAGGTCTGAAAAACCGCTATGGCGCGCTGATGCAGACGATTTCCGGCGTTCACTATAACTTCTCTCTGCCGATGGCCTTCTGGCAGGCGAAGTGCGGTGAAAGCGACAAAGAGGCGATTTCAGCGGGCTATTTAAAGCTGATCCGCAACTACTATCGTTTTGGCTGGGTCATTCCTTACCTGTTTGGCGCATCGCCCGCCATCTGCTCCTCGTTCCTGCAAGGGAAGCCGACCACGCTGCCGTTCGAGGAGACCGAGTGCGGGATGTACTATTTACCGTACGCGACCTCGCTGCGCCTGAGCGATCTTGGCTATACCAATAAGTCGCAAAGCAATCTCGGAATTACGTTTAACGATTTGCACGAGTATGTGGCAGGATTGAAGCGGGCGATCAAAACGCCGTCGGAAGAGTACGAGGCAATCGGCCTTGAAAAAGACGGCAAGCGTCTGCAAATCAACACCAACGTGTTGCAGATTGAGAATGAACTCTACGCGCCAATTCGTCCTAAGCGCGTGACGCGCAGCGGCGAAACCCCGTCGGATGCGTTGCAGCGCGGGGGCATCGAGTACATCGAAGTGCGCTCGCTGGATATCAACCCGTTCTCACCGATTGGCGTCGACGAGCAGCAGGTTCGCTTCCTGGATCTGTTTATGGTCTGGTGCGTGCTGGCGGATGCGCCGGAAATGAGTTCAGACGAGCTGCTCTGCACCCGCACCAACTGGAATCGCGTGATTCTGGAAGGGCGCAAGCCTGGCCTGACGCTGGGCATCGGTTGCGAAACGGCACAGTTCCCGCTGCCAAAAGTGGGTAAAGATCTGTTCCGTGACCTGAAGCGCGTGGCGCAAACGCTGGACAGCCTGTACGGCGGTGACGCGTATCAAAACGTCTGTGACCAGTTGGTTGAATGTTTTGATAACCCGGAACTGACGTTCTCTGCCCGTATTCTGCGTTCTATGATCGATCAGGGTATTGGCGGTACTGGTCGTTCGCTCTCGGCGCAGTATCGCGAGATGCTGATGCAGGAGCCGTTAGAGATTCTGAGCGAAGCTGATTTTATTGCTGAACGCGATGCATCGCTGGTGCGTCAGAAAGAGATTGAAGCGGCAGATACGGAGTCGTTTGACGCGTTTCTGGCGAAGAACGCCTGACAGAAAAGAAAAAGGCCACATCGCTGTGGCCAAAATATACATCTCTGAATTCAGGGATGATGATAACAAATGCGCGTCTTTCATATACTCAGACGCGCATTCTGTAGAAGAGTTCAGTTTATTTTAAAAAAAATCACTATCGGAGGTGACGTATGCCGTTATTAGATAGCTTTACTGTCGACCATACCCGTATGGAAGCACCTGCTGTACGCGTGGCGAAGACCATGCACACCCCGCACGGCGACACGATCACCGTATTCGACCTGCGTTTCTGCGTGCCCAATAAAGAAGTCATGCCGGAAAAAGGCATTCACACGCTGGAGCACCTGTTCGCTGGTTTTATGCGCGATCACCTGAACGGCAACGGCGTTGAGATTATCGATATCTCCCCGATGGGCTGCCGTACCGGTTTCTACATGAGCCTGATTGGCGTGCCTGACGAGCAGCGCGTTGCCAATGCCTGGAAAGCGGCCATGGAAGACGTGCTGAAGGTGAAAGAGCAGAACCAGATCCCTGAGCTGAACGTCTATCAGTGCGGTACGTACCAGATGCACTCTCTGGAAGAAGCACAGGAAATCGCGCGCCACATCATCGAACGTGACGTTCGCGTGAACAGTAACGAAGAGCTGGCCCTGCCAAAAGAAAAATTGCAGGAACTGCACATCTAGTGCGCTTTTCCCTCTCCTTCAGGGAGAGGGTTATTCAGCCCCATGACCACAACCTCAACTTTCTCCTTCACCCATCGCCCCCTTGTGCCGTTTGCCCATGACTATGCGCATGGCGACAGCGAGCCGTTGCATCAGCACGACTGCGCGCAGCTGCTGCACAGCCTGAGCGGGGTAGTGCGGGTGGATACGGCCTCTGGCTGCTGGGTTGTCCCGCCGGGCCGTGGGGTCTGGCTGCCCGCAGGCACGCCGCATTCGCTGCGCATCACGGGCAACGTGGCGGCGCGCACGCTGTTTATCGATCCCCTGGCGCGTGCAGATCTGCCTGCATCCTGTCAGATCGTTCAGATCTCGCCGCTGCTGCGCGAACTGATCCTCACGTCGCTGACGCTCCCAGAACCCTATCTGCCCGGCAGCCGCGATGAGCGGGTGTATGAGCTGATCCTCGACGAAATTCGCGTGATGCCGGTGCTGCCGTTTCATCTTCCAGAGCCGGAAAGCGAGCCGTTACGCCTTCTTTGCCTGCAAATCCGTAAGGCGGCCGGAGAGCGCTGGAGCAACACGCAGGCCGCGAGCATGACCGGCATGAGCGAGCGCACGCTGAACCGCCATTTTCAGCAGCAGACCGGTTTAAGCTATAGCGACTGGGTGAGAAGGGCGCGATTGCTGGAAGCGCTGCAAAGGCTGGCGCAGGGCCAGCCCGTACTGCGCGTGGCGCTGGATCTGGGCTACGGGAGCCACAGCGCGTTCACGGCGATGTTCCGCCGGGTGATGGGGATATCACCCAGCGAGTATTTCAAAAACGACTAACCGACCGCATTCAACAGCGCCTGAAGAGAGGCGCGCGCCACGTCGCTGTCGATGCCGACACCCCAGCGGCTGCTGCCGTCCTGGAACAGGCAGCGGATATAGGCCACCGAGCGGCTGTCGCTGCGCTCGCCCAGCGTATGCTCGTGATAATCCTTAATCACAAACGGCGTGGCGATCCAGCGGCCCAGGCCGTTGGCGGCGGCAGAGAGCAGGCCGTTGCCCTGACCCTCAAGCTGGCGGGTTCCGCCGTCGGTCGCCACCGTCGCGATAAGGCGTAACTGCCCGTCTTGCTGGCTGTCGCTGCTGTAGGATTGCAGGGCATAGCGCGGCGCAGGTATCAGGCCGTAGCGGCTGCGAAACAGCTGCCACAGCGCGTTTTGCGTCATCTCTTTGCCGTGGCTGTCCGTTTCCTGCTGGACGTGCTGGCTGAAATCCTGCTGCAACGCGCGCGGCAGCTTCAGGCCGTGATTCTGCTCGATAAGCCATGCGCTGCCGCTCTTACCCGACTGGCTGTTGACGCGGATCACCGCCTCATAGGTACAGCCGATATCCTGCGGATCGACGGGCAGATAGGGCATTTCCCAGCGCTCGTCCGGCCTGCGGGCATCGAAGCCTTTTTTGATTGCATCCTGATGCGAGCCGGAAAACGCGGTGTAGGCGAGCCTGCCCGCCCACGGGTGACGCGGGTGTACCGGAAGCTGGTTGCAGCTTTCCACGGTCTCCACCACGCGGTTCATGTCGCTGAAATCCAGATTGGGGCTGACGCCCTGGCTGTAAAGGTTCATCGCCAGCGTCACCAGGCAGACGTTACCCGTGCGCTCCCCGTTGCCAAACAGGCAACCTTCCACCCGGTCAGCGCCCGCCATCACCGCCAGCTCCGCGCTGGCCACGCCCGTCCCGCGATCGTTATGCGGATGGACGCTGATACAGACATCCTGGCGGCGGTTGAAGTGTCGGCAGAAATACTCAATCTGATCGGCATACACGTTCGGGGTGCTGACTTCGACGGTGGCCGGCAGGTTAATCACCATCGGGCGTTCTGCGCAGGGCTGCCAGATCTCCGCCACCGCTTCACAAATCTCCAGCGCAAAGTCCGGCTCGGTGAAGCAGAAGGTTTCCGGGGAGTATTCGTACTGCCAGCGGGTGTCGGGGTTTTCTTCGCAGAGCGTGCGGATAAGGCGCGTGGAGCGGGTGGCCAGCTCCACGATTTCCGCTTTCTCCATGCCAAACACCAGGCGGCGGAACAGCGGGGCGGTGGCGTTATAGAGGTGAACGGTGGCCTGTTTTGCCCCTTTCAGCGACGCAAAGGTGCGCAGGATCAGATCTTCCCGCGCCTGGGTTAACACCTGAATGGTGACGTCGTCCGGGATGCGCTCTTCTTCAATCAGCTGGCGGACGAAGTTGAAGTCCGTTTGCGAGGCTGACGGGAAGGCGACCTCAATCTCTTTGAATCCGCAGTCGAGCAGCAACTGCCAGAATTGCAGCTTGCGGGCGCCGTCCATCGGCTCGGCCAGCGCCTGGTTGCCGTCGCGCAGATCGGTGGAGAGCCAGCGTGGCGCATGGGTAATGCGTTGCTCCGGCCAGCGGCGGTCGGGCAGGGAGAGGGCGGGATAAGGTTGGTATTTGTCGGCGGGTGTGTTCAGCATGATGCGCTCCTGTTGTCTTTTCACTATCGTGACGGGATTTCAGGAGCGCTGCTTTACTGGAACGGACAATTGCTGTCGCGTTTTGGACACGGTGCGGGTTTTGCCGGGTGGCGGCTGCGCCTTACCCGGCCTACTGTGGGGCGCTAAAATTAATGCGCGCCACCACCGCCGCTGCCGGCACCAAACGGCGGTTTGGCAAACCACACCAGACCAAGCAGGACGAGGAAGATCCCCGCGGATATCCAGAAAATCTCGTTCGCCGAGATAATCAGACCCTGATTGGTGATCTGCTGGGCAATCCACCCCGACGCCTGCTGCTCGGTCATCCCCATTCCCTGTAGCTCGCTGTACATCTGCTGAGCGTTAGGATTGAACGGGTTCACCGCTTCGGTCAGCTGCGCGTGGTGCATCGACTCACGGTTAGTCCACAGAGTGGTGGTGATCGACGTGCCGATAGAGCCCGCCAGCGTTCGCGTAAAGTTCGACAGGCTCGATGCCGCCGCCATTCGCTCAGGCGGCAGGCCGGAGAGCGTGATGGTGGTCAGCGGCATAAAGAAGCAGGCCACGGCGAAGCCCTGAATAAACTGCGGCCACGCGGAGGCGCCAAAGTCCATTCCCGGCTCGAACGTATACGCACGCCAGTAGAAGCAGACGGCGTACATAATAAAGCTGAACGTCACCAGGCGACGCATGTCAAGCTTGTGGGCGAAGCGGCCGATAATCGGCGACAGCAGAACGGGGATCAGCCCGACCGGCGCAGAGGCAAGACCCGCCCAGGTTGCGGTATAGCCGTAGACCTCCTGCAATAGCTGCGGCAGCAGAACGATCGCGCCGAAGTAGAGCATATAGGCGAGGCTGATACACAGGCAGCCGATGGTAAAGTTTCGCGACTTGAACAGCGACAGATCCACTATCGGGTTATCGTCGGTCAGCTCCCAGACAATCAGGAAGCTCAGCGACACCACCGCGACAATCGTCAGGATGATAATCTCCCGGGAGTTGAACCAGTCCAGCTCTTTACCCTGATCGAGCATCACCTGCAAACTGCCGATGCCGATAACCAGCAGCGCCAGACCAATGGCGTCGATACGCCGCTGTTCCGTTCGCGTTTCCCGACCGCGCAGCGACTGAAGCGTCATCATTACCACGATGGCGCCAATCGGTACGTTGATAAAGAAGATCCAGCCCCAGTGGTAGTTATCGCTGATATACCCGCCGAGGATCGGCCCGCAAATCGGGGCGACGATCACCGTCATTGACCACAGCGCCAGCGCGATAGAACGCTTCGCGGGCGGGTAGTTGTTTAACAGTAAACTCTGCGACAGCGGGATCAGCGGCCCGGCCACAATCCCCTGAATGACGCGGAAGAAGATCAGCATCGTCAGGCTGGTGGACATGCCGCACGCCCAGGAGGCGATCACAAAGGCGATGGTTGACCACAGGAACAGCTTCACTTCACCGACGCGTTTGGCGAGCCAGCCGGTGATCGGGATCGAGATGGCGTTTGCCACCCCGAACGAGGTAATGACCCACGTCCCCTGGCTCAGCGACGAGCCCAGGTTCCCGGCGATAGTGGGGATAGCCACGTTCGCGATGGTGGAGTCCAGCACCTGCATGAATGTCGCCAGCGACAGCGCGATGGTCATAATGACCAGCTGCGCGCCCTCCAGCGGTTTTTGCGGCTTTTGCGGTTGCATAACGCTCACCTCGGATTAACCGGCGTTCGCTTTCACGATGTCATCGATCAGCTTATTGACCGGATCGAGGCTGATTTCACGGGCGTTACTTTCGTAGGCCGGCGTGTTACGCACCTGGCTTGCCAGGATCTGCCCGTCGCGGTTGGCGGTATCAACGGTCACCAGCGTGGACAAGCCGATACGCAGCGGATGGTCGGCCAGCTGTTTGGCATCAAGCTCGATACGCACGGGTAAACGCTGAACCACTTTGATCCAGTTCCCGGTGGCGTTCTGCGCAGGCAGCAGGGAGAACGCGCTACCTGTCCCCATATCCAGACCGACCACTTTACCGGTGTATTTGATGTCGTCGCCGTAGATGTCGCTGACCACGGTCGCGGTCTGGCCGATACGCATGTGCGCAAGCTGCGTCTCTTTGAAGTTAGCGTCCACCCACAGGTTGTTTGCCGGAACAACGGCCATCAGCGGGGTGGTGGTGCCAATTTGCGCGCCAGGCTGTACCGAGCGGCGGGAGACATAGCCGGTCATCGGGCTGACGATTTTCGTACGCTCCAGCGCAAGCCAGGCGTTACGCACTTCAGTCGCCGCCTGTTTAACCGCTGGCTGGTTTTCAAGGCTAGTGCCCAGCACCATCGCCTGGTTCGCGTTGTACTGCTGGATGGCAACATCAAGCTGCGCCTGTGCGCTGGCAACGGCGTCGCGGGCGTGTTGCAGCTCTTCACGGCCAATCAGGTTGGCGGTGCCGAGAGGAACGCGGCGATTGAGGTCGCTCTGCGCCTGCGCCAGTGCGGTTTTCTGCACGTCGATGCTGGCCTGAAGCTGTTTGCTGTTGATCATCAGCTGGCGCGTCTGACGGACGCTGGAGGCCAGCTGAGTCTGCGCTTTTTCAAACGCCTGCTGTGCGTCGGTCGGATCGAGCGTGACCAGCACGTCGCCTTTTTGCACAAAGTCGGTATTGTCAGCCCAGACTTTCGTCACGCTGCCCGACACCTGCGCCATAATTTGTACCTGGTTCCCTGCCACGTATGCATCGTCTGTCTCTTCGACGTGACGCAATACTAAAAACCAGTAGATGCCATATGCCACGGCAATAATGATAAAGAGCAAGGTCAGGATTAGAAGGGCGCCCTTGCGTTTGCCTTTCTTATTGACCGGTTGCTGCGGGGTAGTGTTCTCCGCATTTGCGCTCATTGTTATTCTCCACGATCTTCTTATTTTCACATCGGCTGAGCCGACCAGTTGTCAGAAAGGCCAGCAGTGTCACGTGCTGGCCTGTCAATTTCTTATGAATCTGGATTGTCGAGCGTGTCGTCGCGTTAGCGCAGCGCCTCAAGGACGGCGCCGTCTTCATCCATCTGATCCAGACGGGTAAGCAGCTTGCGGGTGATCTGCTCTAGCTGATCGCGCTCGGAGGTGCTGAGAGCGGACCAAAGCTTGTGAAGACAGTTGTGCTGAGGTGGAAGCACCTCGCGCAGGAATTCGTGACCTTTATCGGTCAGTTGCAGATGCAGACAACGACGGTCGTTGTCGCTTTCACGGCGCTCGATCCAGCCGCGCTTTTCCAGCTCATCAGCAATACGGGTTGCGTTAGTACGGGAAGAACCCAGCGCACAGCTCAGTTCAGACGGCTGAATGCTATGATTTTCCTGAGACTCCAGCGTGATCAACGCCATAAACAATGTCTCGTTAATCCCTTGCGCTTTCAGCATCTTGTTACGGTTATCCAGCAGTTTGCCTTGCATGTGCATGCACAGGCGAGTCAGCAGAATTTCCTGATACGGGAAGTCTTCGTGACGACTGGCGCGGAACTTAAGCATCTGTTCGATGGGCGTAAACGAACTATCCATTTGGGCATAACCTCATTAATTACAGCCGATATAGTAACGATGGTGACAAATAATGTAAATGAATTATTTGTGCGGTTATATCCGCAAGGCACATGTCACCATCATAGAGCGCCGGGTAAATCCGTGACCCGGTGAGCACAGAAAGGGAGGGGCATACGCCCTCAGGAGATGGGGGGTGAGGAACGTAATCAACCAACAGGGATGAATTTTTCATGCTGCTTTTTAATATGTTACCCACATTAAAATTTCTGGGATAAATGTTTACACTAACCTTAACAGACATAGGGGCGCCTTAACACCCTAAGAAGCCCCAGTGCCATGTAAAGCTTAAGAAATGGCTTCCTGGCGGTGATATCCGCGCCACCACACCAGCAGATTCAGTGCTGCAACAATTGCCCCGATGCTGCACACGCCTGCCCAGCCAGCGTGTTGCCATGCGGCCGCTGAAACCAGTGAACCGGCCGCGCCGCCGATGAAATAGCTGGTCATATAGCCTGCCGTCAGACGGTTACGCGCGTCCGGCTTAACCCGATAAATTACGGTCTGGTTGGTGATGTGCACGCCCTGCACGGTGAGGTCGAGCACCAGAATGCCGACAATCAGCGCCAGCACCGAGGCGTGTCCGAACCAGATAGCCACCCATGAGAGCAGCAGTAAAATCAGCCCGGTCGTGGTGGTGAGGTGGGATTTCCCGCTATCCGCCAGGCCGCCAGCAGGACGTGCCCCCAGCGCGCCCGCGGCGCCCGCCAGACCAAACAGGCCAATCACCCCTTCGGAATAGTTAAACGGCGGCGAGGCCAGCAGAAACGCCATCGACGTCCAGAGAATGCTGAAGTTCGCAAAGGTGAAACAGCCCAGCAGCGCGCGGGTTCGCAGCAGTTTATCCTGCGTGAACAGGCTAAACACCGAGCCGAGAAGCTGCGGGTAGTTGAGGTGGTTTTCCTGCTTCACCTTCGGCAGACCGCGCCACAGCGCCAGCGCCATGATCACCATCAGCACGCTGGCGACCCAGTAAACGGTGCGCCAGCCGCCGAGGCTTGCCAGCAGTCCGGCCACGGTTCGCGCCAGTAAAATCCCCAGCAGCAGGCCGCTCATGATGGTGCCCACCACCTTGCCGCGCTTGTCCGGCGAGGCGAGCGTTGCCGCCAGCGGTACCAGAATTTGCGCCACCACCGAGAACAGGCCCGTTAAGGCGGTGCCGAGGATCATCATGGCCAGCGACTGGCTGCTCGCGGTGATCAGCATCCCGCCCGCGGCCAGCAGGGTCATGGAGACAATCAGCATCCGGCGTTCAAACATATCCCCAAGCGGGACCAAAAACAGCAGGCCAGCGGCGTAGCCCAGCTGCGCGGCGGTCACGATAAACCCGGCGGAGCTGGCGGAAAGGTTAAAGGCGCGCGCGATGGTGTCGAGCAGAGGCTGCGCATAATAGTTGCTGGCGACGGCAAGGCCGGTTGCCACGGACATTAACAGGATCAGTGCCGGGCTAAGCCCGTGAGTTGGTTTGGTCATTGGTCAGGAATCATTAGTTGAGTGATTATTTTTCCGGAAACCAATAATAACCAATGATTGTGTACGGTGTGGGATTGTGGTGTGTGGGTTTGTGCGGTTTGGGTTGGGTGCGGTCTGATGCCCTCACCCTGGCCCTCTCCCACGGGGAGAGGGAACACTGATACCCTCCCCTAGGGGGGAGGGAAAAGAGGTTACTTCTGCGCGTCCAGCGCTTCTTTCACCCAGCCATCGAACTGCTGCTGGTGGGCTTTGATCCAGCCGTCAACGTGGCCTTTGATATCCGCTTCAGACGATTTGCCTTCGTGCATCATGGCGTTCTGGGCGTTGATGTCCGCCAGCGGCAGCTTCATTACCGAGAACAGCTTCGCCGCCGCCGGGTTTTTCTCAGCCCAGGCCTTGTTGGCGACGATATGCATGGTGTTCACCGGGAAACCGTAGTTCATGCCGTTCGGCAGTTTGGTGTCGATGTCCTTCTGCTCGCCCGGAAGTGAGGAGAACGGCACCTGCAACCACACCACGTCTTTACCCGGCTTCAGCACATCGCTTACCCAGTACGGTGTCCAGGTGTAATAGATGACCGGTTTGCCCTCTTTAAAGCGCGCAATGGTATCTGCCATCATCGCCGAGTAGTTGCCGTGGCTCACGTCGACGGTCTTCGCCAGATCGAAGGCTTTGTTCTGGTGGTTAATCACCGCTTCACAGCCCCAGCCCGGCGAGCAGCCCATCATGTCGGCTTTGCCGTCACCGTTGGTGTCGAACAGTTTGGCGATCTTCGGATCCTTCAGCTGCTCAATATTGGTGATGTGATACTGCTCGGCGGTTTTTTTGTCGATCAGATAACCCTGCGCCGCGCCGGTCACGAAGGTGCCCTGGCGGTAAAATTTCTTGTCGCCGCCCGCTGCGGCATACATATCGTCGTGCAGCGGCTGCCAGTTCACGGCGGTAAAGGTGGCATCGCCGGAGGCAATCGAGGTGTAGCCCACGTTGTAATCGACTTCACTCGGGGTATTCACCGTGTAGCCCAGTTTTTCCAGCGCGCGGCTGACGATCAGGGTCTGGAAAGTCTCTTCCGAAATGGTGCTCTGAACCGGTTGAACGGTAATGCCTTTGCCCGGCAGGTCGGCAGCAAACGTGCTGGTGGAGACAAGGGTGGCAAACGCTGTGGCAAAAAGTACCTTATGTCGCATCGTTGTTCCTTATTTTGATTTCGTGAAAGGGCGGGTGACTAACCCGACCGGGCCGGTGGTATACCAGCGACGGTTGCCGCGACTGCGTGAATCGCGACCGACAGCCTGCGTCAGGCGGTCAAGAATAATGGCGAGGATCACAATCCCGACGCCGCCCACGGTGGCAAGGCCCATATCCAGACGGCCAATGCCGCGCAGCACCATCTGACCGAGACCACCGACGGCAATCATCGAGGCGATAACCACCATCGACAGCGCCAGCATCAGGGTTTGGTTTACGCCCGCCATAATGGTTGGCATCGCCAGCGGGAGCTGCACTTTAAACAGCATCTGGCGCGGGCTGGCCCCAAAGGAGCGCGACGCCTCGATAAGATCGGCCGGCACCTGGTTGATACCCAGAATGGTCAGACGCACAATCGGCGGCAGGGCGAAGATAATGGTCACCACCACGCCAGGCACGTTACCGATACCAAACAGCATCACGATCGGCACCAGATAGACGAACGCCGGAGTGGTCTGCATCGCATCCAGCAGCGGACGGATGATTTTCGCCGCCCGTGGGCTGCGCGCCAGCCAGATCCCCAGCGGCAGGCCAATCACCACGCAGAAGAGCAGGGCGGTCAGCACCAGCGCCAGGGTGATCATCGCCTGCGACCAGGCGCCAATCGCGCCGATGGCAATCAGCGACACCAGCGTGGCAATCCCCATGCCCGCGCTGCCGAACTGCCAGGCGATCAGGGCAAATACCAGAATGGCAACCGGTGCAGGCATGCCCAGCAGCAATTGCTGGAAGCCGTTCAGGATGTAATCCACCGGAACGCGGATCCCCTGGAACACCGGACGGAAGTGCGTCACCACCCAGTCAATCCCCTCGGTGACCCAGCTGTCGAGCGGGATCAGGGTTTTGTGGAACGGATCCATGATGTTGAAATGTTCCGGCGCAGGCGCGGGTGCGCTGTTGAGCCAGTCCGCCGAGCCGCCCGTATCAGGTGCGGGTGTTGAACCCCACGCGTCGGCAGATTGCGCCGCGCTGTCTGCGGCTTCGGTGGTTCCCCACGGGTTAGATTGATCAGCCATTGTGTGCCCCCTCGCGATCTAAAGCCTTGAGCAGCATCCCTTTGGAGATGATGCCGACGTACTGTTGTTCTTCGCCGACGACCGGCACGGCGCATGGCGCCTGTCCTACGTGGGAGAGCAACTCGCTGAGCGGCGTTTCGGCGTCCACCGCAAGCGGGGACGCGATAAGCGCCGCATCGATACCCTGGTTTTCGCTCAGGGCGGTTTTCAGGGAGTCGATGGAGACAACGCCGACGAATTTATTGCCGCGTTCAATGAGATAACCGTATTCACGGTCTTCATCCTGCAACAGCTTGAGCGCAGAACGCGGGCCGAAACCGGGCGTTTTACGGATCAGGCCGTTCGGAGAACGACGGGCAATATCTTTGGCGCTGAATACCTGGCTGATATCCACGCCGCGGAAGAAGGTGCGCACGTAATCATTGGCCGGATTATTGAGAATTTCGTCCGGCGTGCCGACCTGTACCACTTCACCGTTTTGCATAATGGCAATCCGATCGCCAATACGCATCGCTTCATCAAGATCGTGGGAAATAAAGACGATAGTACGCTGATGTTTAGCCTGAAGTTTTACCAGCTCATCCTGCATCTCGGTACGAATTAATGGGTCGAGCGCCGAGAAGGCTTCATCCATTAATAAAATATCGGGATTGATTGCTAATGCGCGGGCTAATCCCACGCGTTGACGCATCCCGCCAGAAAGTTCATCGGGATAGCTGTGGGCGTAATTTTCAAGACCCACCTGACGCAGCGCATCCAGCGCTTTTTCCAGACGTTCTTGTGCCGGCATTCCGGCTAATTCCATACCAAACGCGGTATTATCTAATACCGTCATATGCGGCATTAACGCGAATGACTGAAACACCATCGCAATCTTTTTTCTGCGCACCTCGCGAAGCTCAGCGTCGGATATTTTGGCAATATCAACGCCGTCAATCAGCACCTGCCCGCGGGTGGGTTCAATCAGGCGATTGAGAAGGCGAACCATAGTGGATTTACCCGAACCGGATAATCCCATGATGACAAAAATCTCGCCTTCTTCAATGGCCAGACTGGCGTCTTTGACGCCAAGCGAAAGCCCGGTTTTTTCCAGAATTTGCTCTTTCGTAAGTCCTTTTTCAATATATTTGAATGCGCGCTGTGGATGCTCGCCAAATACTTTATAAAGATTTTTCACTTCTAATTTAATTGCCATGCAATAGAGAGTGTCCTGTTATTTGTTTATGTCGATATGATTACCATGGTAAATAGTTAACTGGCATTACCCTAACATACTCAGATTCTGAGACAACCCTCAATTCCCTTATGGCATGAATTTTGCCGAAGCTCAATGCGCTGAATTTCCCATGAGTAAAGGGCTGAGAGCGATCTGAATTAGTGTGAATTTTTTGCTACTGCATCGGGGAATTTCGCCTGAATGGAAATAATTCAGGCGAATATCAGAGGAAAGTAGAGTGTAGTTGCCCTGGAAATATTAGGGGGAAATAAAGGGGATTTATATTAAATTAATGAACGTTAATTTCCCCTCCTGAAACTGGCACGGGCGGCTCCCTCTCCTTTGGGAGAGGGGTGGGGTGAGGGGAAACAGACGGCGCCGAACGATCCCCTCTCCCCTCCGGGGAGAGGGTTAGGGTGAGGGGTAAAAATCCATTAAAAATCCCAGTCCTCATCCTCGGTTTCCACCGCTTTGCCCATCACATAAGACGAGCCGGACCCGGAGAAGAAGTCGTGGTTTTCATCGGCATTCGGCGAAAGCGCGGCCAGGATCGCCGGGTTGACCTCCGCCATCTCCGGCGGGAACAGCGCCTCGTAGCCGAGGTTCATCAGCGCTTTGTTGGCGTTGTAGCTGAGGAACGCTTTCACATCCTCTTCCCAGCCGCTTCCGGCGTACAACTCCTCGGTGTAACGCAGCTCGTTGTCGTACAAATCCATCAGCAGATCCAGCGCGAAGTTTTTTAGCTCCTCGCGTTTAGCCTCGCTGACTTTTTCCAGCCCTTTCTGGTACTTATAGCCAATATAGTAGCCGTGTACCGCTTCATCGCGGATGATCAGGCGGATTAAATCGGCGGTGTTGGTGAGCTTGCCGCGACTCGACCAGTACATCGGCAGCCAGAAGCCGGAATAGAAGAGGAATGATTCCAGAAACACGCTGGCGATTTTCTTTTTCAGCGGCTCGTCGGCCCGGTAATAGGACAGCACCAGATCCGCCTTGCGCTGGAGCGATTCGCTCTCTTCACTCCAGGCGTAGGCCGCGTCCACGTCTTTGGTCTGACACAGCGTCGAGAAAATCGAGCTGTAGGAGCGGGCGTGGACCGCTTCCATAAAGCTGATGTTCGACATCACCGCCTCTTCGTGCGGCGTCAGCGAATCCGCCATTAACGCCGGGGCGCCGACGGTATTCTGAATGGTGTCCAGCAGCGTCAGGCCGGTAAAGACGCGGATGGTCAGCTGCTGCTCCGCGTGGCTTAAGGTCTGCCAGGCGGGGATATCGTTCGACAGCGGCACTTTTTCCGGCAGCCAGAAGTTGCTGGTCAGGCGGTTCCACACCTCCAGGTCTTTATCGTCCTCGATTTTGTTCCAGTTAACGGCGCTCACGCGTGACAGTTTCATCCTTTCTCCTTACAGCGCGCAGGACACGCAGCCTTCGATTTCGGTGCCTTCCAGCGCAAGCTGGCGCAGGCGAATGTAGTACAGCGTTTTGATGCCTTTCTTCCAGGCGTAGATCTGCGCCTTGTTGATGTCGCGCGTGGTGGCGGTGTCCGGGAAGAACAGCGTCAGCGACAGCCCCTGATCCACATGCTTCGTCGCCTCGGCGTAGGTATCGATGATCTTCTCCGGGCCGATTTCGTAGGCATCCTGATACAGCGCCAGATTGTCGTTGGTCATAAACGGGGCAGGGTAGTAAACGCGCCCGGTTTTGCCCTCTTTGCGGATCTCGATTTTCGACACGATGGGATGAATGCTCGACGTGGCGTGGTTGATGTAGGAGATCGAACCGGTCGGCGGCACCGCCTGCAAATTCTGGTTGTAGATGCCGTGGCGCATCACGTCGTCGCGCAGCTGCCGCCACATCTCGCGGGTGGGCAGCGTAATACCGGCACGGTCAAACAGTTCACGCACGCGCGCCGTTTTCGGCTGCCAGTCGCCTTCCAGATACTGGCTGAAATACTCGCCGCTGGCGTAGCGCGACTGCTCAAAGCCCGCAAAACGCTGGCTGCGCTCCCGCGCCAGCATCATCGAGGTGTGCAGGGCGTGCCAGGTAATGGTGTAGAAATAGAGGTTGGTGAAGTCCAGCCCCTCCGGGCTGCCGTAGGCAATGCCCTCACGCGCCAGATAGCCGTGCAGGTTCATCTGCCCAAGCCCGATGGCGTGCGAGGCGGCGTTGCCCGCGGCGACGGACGGCACGCTGCGGATGTGGCTCATGTCCGACACCGCCGTCAGGCCGCGAATGGCGGTCTCCACCGTGCGCCCGAAGTCCGGTGAGTCCATGGTATGGGCGATGTTTAGCGAGCCGAGGTTGCAGGAGATATCCTTGCCGACGTCCGCGTAGTCCAGGTTTTCGTCATAGGTGGAGGCAGCGTTAACCTGCAAAATCTCCGAGCACAGGTTGCTCATGTTGATGCGCCCGGCAATCGGGTTCGCGCGGTTTACCGTGTCCTCGTACATGATGTACGGGTAGCCGGACTCAAACTGGATCTCGGCAAGCGTCTGGAAAAAGTCGCGGGCGCTAATGTATTTTTTGCGAATACGTTCGTCGGCCTCCAGCGCCTCGTAATGTTCGCTGATGGCGATATCGCCGAAGGCTTTGCCGTAGATCCGCTCCACGTCGTAGGGCGAGAAAAGCGCCATCTGCGCGTTCTCTTTGGCGAGCCTGAAGGTCACGTCAGGGATAACGACCCCCAGCGACAGGGTTTTGATGCGGATTTTTTCGTCGGCGTTTTCCCGTTTGGTATCGAGGAAACGCAGAATGTCCGGGTGATGGGCGTGCAGATAGACCGCTCCGGCCCCCTGACGCGCCCCCAGCTGGTTGGCATAGGAAAACGCATCTTCCAGCATCTTCATGACCGGGATCACGCCCGAAGACTGGTTCTCAATCCGCTTGATGGGCGCGCCCGCTTCACGCAGGTTCGAGAGCAAAAACGCTACGCCGCCGCCGCGCTTTGAGAGCTGCAACGCGGAGTTCACCGCCCGGCCAATCGACTCCATGTTGTCTTCGATACGCAGCAGAAAACAAGATACAAGCTCGCCGCGCTGGGCTTTACCGCAGTTGAGGAAGGTGGGCGTGGCGGGCTGGAAGCGACCGGAGAGGATCTCGTCGGTCAGCCGTTCAGCCAGCGCGTTGTCGCCCTGCGCGAGGGTCAGCGCCACCATCACCGTGCGATCTTCAAAGCTTTCCAGATAGCGTTTGCCGTCGAAGGTTTTCAGGGTGTAGCTGGTGTAAAACTTCCATGCGCCGAGGAAGGTCTTGAAACGAAAACCGCTGGCGTGGGCGCGCTCGAACAGCGTCACCACGAAGGGGCGATCGTAGCGGTTCAGCACCTGCGCTTCGTAATAGCCTTCGCTCACCAGATAATCCAGACGCGCGTCCTGGGTGGCAAAGGTCACGCTGTTAGGGCGAACGTGGGCGTTAAAAAAGGCGTCTACCGCCTCGCTGTCTTTATCAAACTGAATATGCCCGTCGCGATCGTACAAATTGAGCATCGCGTTTAACGCGTGGTAGTCGGGCGCGGCCTGCACTACCCGTTCTGCGGTTGTCGTTGCCAAAATTCGTTCACTCCTTTACGCACGTTCTCGACGTCCTGCTGTGTCCCCATCAGCTCAAAGCGATAGAGGTACGGCACGCCGCATTTTTGAGAAATAACATCCCCGGCGCGGCCAAAGGCGTCGCCGAAATTGCGATTGCCTGCGGCGATCACGCCGCGAATAAGCTGCCGGTTCTGCGGATCGTTCAGAAAGCGGATAACCTGGCGGGGCACCGCGCCCGCCGTTCCGCCGCCGCCATAGCTCGGCACCACCAGAATGTATGGTTCGTCTACCTGAATGCGCTCCCGCTCGTTAAGCGGAATGCGGATCGCAGGCAGCCCGACGCGCTCGATAAAGCGGAGCGTGTTTTCCGAGCTGCTGGAGAAGTAGACAAGGCCACTCATGCACTGGCGGCCAGCGCGGCAATGCGGTTGATCATGTCCGGACGAAAGCCAGACCAGCTCGTTTCCCCGGCGATAACCACCGGAAGCTGACGGAAGCCCTGCTCGCGCAGGGTATCGGCGGCGTCCGGGACGAGGTCGATGTTGACCATCTCAAACGCGACGCCGCGGCTCTCCATGGCGCGTTTGGTGGCGTGGCACTGAACACAATCGTTACGAGTGTAAATAATAATGCTCATGATTCGTATTTCCATTTAGAATGAGAAGACGGCGCGAAGTTACGCGTCAGGTTGTGTGTCTCTTGCTAAAGGGAATACTAGATGTAGTTGAGATTAGTTTCAACCATACAAGATATGGGAAATTCAGATTAATGTCGCCACGATGATGAACACACCGGGGCAGTGCAGGCCGTGCGGGCTTTTCAGGCTTTCGGCCAATAAAAACCCCGATGCCGGGGAGGCGATCGGGGTTCAGGCGACGAATGCAGGGATTACTTACGTAAGCTCAGCAGGGCGCCAACGAAAATGCCGACGGCCGCTACCGTTCCCAGCGTGCAGAGCGGTCTTTCACGCACGAAGGTCGTTGCGCAGCTTGCCATATCGCAGGCAGCCTGGGTGGTGCGCGAGCGGCCGTTCATTCTGGCACGGGTTTCACGCAGCAGAGACTGAGCCTTACGTTTGGCGGCATCCGCGTCGTCCTTTGCATCAGAGCCCCAGGATTTCAGCACTTCTTCCAGCGTATCGGCTAATTGGCTGACATCGTTACGGATATCCTGAGCGTCGTCATTAATATCGTTTCGGTTCGGTCTGTTAAACATACGATCCTCCATAATTTTGCGTTCCCGTTAAGTTTAGCCCAGGATTTTATTATCTGAAGCCAGTCACGTCTTATCAGGCGGTTTATGGAATATTCTGAAAGCACTGCTAATGCTGAATACTGTAAGGTTGCCGGGCAGGAAAAGATAACGAGGATTAAATATGTATTTACGACCCGATGAGGTGGCACGCGTTCTTGAGAAAGCGGGATTTACCATGGATGCTGTGACCACAAAAGCCTATGGATATCGCCGCGGCGAGAATTATGTTTACGTCAACCGTGAAGCGAGAATGGGGCGCACTGCTCTCATTATTCACCCGACGCTGAAAGACAGAAGCCAGTCATTTGCTGAGCCTGCCTCGGATATTAAAACCTGCGATCATTACCAGCAATTCCCCCTCTATTTAGGCGGTGAATCGCATCAACATTATGGTATTCCGCACGGTTTTAGCTCCCGCATGGCGCTTGAGCGTTTTCTGACTGGATTGTTTGGCGATCAGCAGTAAACGGGCGACTGGCAGTGCGCCAGTCGCGATACTTCAGGCTTTTGCCTGACTGTACTGGCTGACCTTAAACAGGCGGCGACAGTAGTCGAGGAAATAGCCGTACACCGCTCCCATCAGCATCGACACCACGATATTTGAACTTACCGCAGCGGCAATTTGATGCCAGTCCGCGCCGACGGTCAGCAGGATCGCCACATACACCGGAGACTGAAACGTGACGTACGCCAGCACGTCTGCCAGGTTTTTCATCCAGCCTGTCGGGCTCATACGGCGTGCGTAGCGCATCACCGCATCGCGGTACATTCCGTACGGCCATGCAATAAGGATGTTGACCGGGATCGCCACCAGACGAGAAGAAAGCGATTGCTCAAAGGACATTCCGGAGAGGAATATTTCGATCAGCATGTTCACCACGGAACAGTAGACAACCATCGCGAACGTATCCGCTACCGCGTGGCGCAGGCGAGACTGCGGTGAGAACATGTCTGGGCTCCTTGAGAAAATCATAAAAGTGGCGCATTACCCTCGGCGTTTAGTGCTTTAGGTTGTGATATTTAACGCGTATAGCGTATATCTCTGCTTTGAAACTCTCAATTAGCGATAAATTTTTATTTTTTGGCACTTTGTCCACAAAATTCTCTAAATTTGGCGAATTGTTAACCGCATCGCTATTTTCTCTCTCTCTCGTGATAAATCTATTCAAAATCAGTATGTTAACTAAGATTTCATTTATGTGAATAATGGCTCATGGCGCCATTTAGCACGGCATTCTTTCGGGTGGATAAAAAAACACCGTTTTGTGATGATTATTCTTAAATGTCGAAATTGGTAGTGAAAAGCTCTGTCGCGAAAATTTCATTTCCATTCTGTTTTAATGCATAAATATGCATTTATATTTCCGCGTCGAGATAACCTTTAAATCCCTGAATCTTTATCGCTGACAATATCCGTAAGAGAAATACATCACACGCATCCATGAAAACCGAACGGATATTAGAAATAGATATTTTAAAATGTTTACAATAATGCTTTTAAGTTTCCGTAGGTGGATATTGCGGGGGAAATGAATTACTCTACGGTTTGAATTTTCGTTTTTCACAAAAAGGTTTTCAATTATTATGTCTTTGTCGTTACAAAATCTTAATAATATCCGTACACTTCGCGCAATGGCTCGTGAATTCTCTCTTGATGTTCTGGAAGAAATGCTGGAAAAAGTCAAAATTGTTACTGAGGAAAAACGTAACGAAATGGCAGAATTCGAGCAGCAACGCGCAGAGCAGCAGGATAAAATTAACGCGCTGCTGGAGCTGATGAAAGCGGATGGTATTTCCCCGGCCGATCTGCTGGGTTCAGAAGCGGTAATCGCAGGCCAGCCGGCCAAAAAACGTAAAACGCGTGAAGCAAAATATCGCTTCACCGACGTTAACGGCGAAGTAAAAACCTGGACCGGCCAGGGCCGTACGCCGAAGCCAATTGCCAACGCGCTGGCTAACGGTAAATCTCTGGAAGATTTTCTGATCTAATCGGAGTGCCGGGCAAACCTTCGCCCGGCAATTCTTATTAACAGACGCCGAAATCGCCGTCCTCTTTATAAGCAGATAGCTCGGATGCGTTCAGCGTATATTTCTCGCCCTGCTCATTGCTGGCCTGTACTGCCACAATGCTGTCACCGTTCACTTCGATCACTTTCAGTTTTGGGCCGCCCTGACGCGGTTGCACATATTCACCGACAGAAAACATAGTACCTCCTCATTGATAGCTCTTCTCACCTTAGCCCACGTTCGGTTCAGGTGACAACGACTTTCCCGCCTTCTACCCCGCAGTAGGGATCGCTTAAGCCAGTGTAAAAAGGGTAAAGGCAGGTAAAAGCGCGGGAGCGCCGTGGCAAGCCGTCATAAACCCGCTACGCTTAAAGGTAGTCTTATTTGTTTTCAATTGGTTAGCCTGCATGGAGGATTTATGGGTTTTTGGCGTATTGTTTTCACTATTATTCTGCCGCCGCTGGGCGTGCTGCTCGGCAAGGGCTTTGGCTGGGCGTTCATCCTCAATATTATTCTGACGCTGCTGGGCTATATTCCCGGTCTTATCCACGCCTTTTGGGTGCAATCCAAAAACTAAGCCCGCCAGAGTAAATCACTGTAGATCCCGGTCAGCACGCCCTGTGGGGCAAACTGCTGTTTGATCCAGCGCGTGACCTGGCCGGTCGCCGCATGTTGTGTCGCCAGCAACATGCGGGAATCCTGCCGCGGATTATTGATCCGCCGCGTCACCAGCAAACCTTCTTCTACCGCCTCCCGCGCCATGTATTCCGGTAAAAAGCCTATCCCGTCGCCGAGGATCTGACACTGGCACTTGGTGTTAAAGTCCGGCACCCGTATCGCCTCCTGCCCGTGTAGCAGCCAGCCGACCTTCTTGTTGATGGTGTGCGCGGTGTCTTCCACCATGATGTTCGGGTACAGCCGCAGCTGGCTTTCGGCAATCGGCTCCGGGGCAAAGGCCAGCGGATGCGCCGGGGCAATTGCAAACACCCAGCGGATCGCGCCAATTTCGGTGTAATCAATGCCGCCGCCGTCGAGCAGCGTATCCGGCGCGCCGATGGCGATATTGGCCTGATTGTTAATAATCGAATCCCACACGCCGTTATACACCTCGGTGGTGACGGTGATCTGGCAGGTGGGAAACTGTTTTTTCAGCACCTGCAACAGCCGGGCGGTATGGCGCGGGGTATAGAGAAGCTGGTTGATGCAGATGCGCACCCGCGCCTCAATGCCCTGGGAAATCGTATCGATCCCGCGCTTGATGGCGTGAAAGTCGTTCAGCAGATCGGTAGCCTTACGGTAAAAGTAAAAGCCGGATTCGGTCAGCTCGATACTGCGGGTGTTACGCACAAACAGCACCACGTCCAGCCCGGTCTCCATGCGCTTGATGGTGTAGCTAATGGCCGACGTCGTCACGCCAAGCTCGGCGGCGGCTTTGCTGAAGCTGTTAAAACGCGCCGCCGTGGTGAAGGCCAGAAGGTTCTCTTCGGTAAAGATGGAATTCATATTACGGCTCCTGGTTATCATCAGTTTTGAACATATTTTAACAGCACCGTTACATCCCATTTGAAGCCGATCACAGTTCTGAATGTTTGCTGGAAGCCGCGCGGTGCAAGGCTTCGTCAGAGATAAGTATTTTGCAATTTAATCGGCTAAAACGCGCTGAAACATAAGAAAAAGGTTGCACGGACGCACGTTTTGGCTGAACTGTTGAATCTAACTCAACAATGAATTGACTGTCGATGAATCATTTTTAAGCGGATTCTTTTATGACCAGGCTGTTGCTATTCTCGGGTCATCAGAAATGAAAACATCGGGAGTATGAATATGTCAGGACATGAACTCGTTAGTGAATTTCTGCGGGCGGCAGAAGAAGGAAATATCGATGCGCTGAAAGCCTGCCTCGATAACGGCGTGGATATCAACGCCACCAACCGCCAGAAAAGAACCGCCGTTATTATTGCCAGCCTGAATAAACACTATCCCTGCGTTGAGTTTTTAATTTCCGCCGGCGCGGATATTGATAAGCAGGATCAGACCTGTTTTAACCCCTTCCTGATTAGCTGCCTGACCAACGATGTCACCCTGCTGCGTATTGTCCTCCCGGCGAACCCGGATTTGGACAGACTGACGCGCTTCGGCGGTGTGGGAATTACTCCCGCCAGTGAAAAAGGGCACGTGGAGATTGTGCGCGAGCTGCTGGCAAAAACCGATATTAACGTTAACCACACCAATTTTGTCGGCTGGACGCCGCTGCTGGAAGCCATCGTATTAAACGACGGCGGCGCAAAACAGCAGGAGATTGTGAAGCTGCTGCTGGAAAACGGCGCGAACCCGCATATGACCGATAAATACGGTAAAACCCCGCTCGAACTGGCGCGGGAAAAAGGTTTCCACGCCATTGCCGACCTGCTGCTGGCGGCTGGCGCGTAACGCTTAGGCCAGCCTGACCGGGCTGGTCGCGACTCAAACAAAAGTTTTTCCCGCCGTGCATTTTGCACGGTGGCGGCCCCCTTTTATCCGCAAACAGGTGAAAATAATGCCCACCAGAATCGTTATAAAAAAGAATACCTATTTTGATTCGGTCTCGTTGATGTCGGTTTCCACCAAAGCCAATAAACTGCCGGGCGTTGAGCAGGCCTTCGTGGCGATGGCGACCGAGATGAATAAAGGCGTCTTAAAAAACCTCGGGCTGTTAACGCCGGAATTAGCAGAAGCCAAAAACGGCGATCTGATGATCGTCATTAAAGGCGAGGCGGCGAACGACGACACCCTGGCGGCGATTGAGGCGCTGTTCACCCGCAAAGAGAGTTCAGGCTCCCACGAAGCGCGCTACGCCACGGTTGCCAGCGCCAAAACCCATCGCCCGGACGCTAATCTGGCGGTGATTTCCGTCAACGGCACCTTCGCCGCCCGCGAGGCGCGTCAGGCGCTGGAAAACGATCTCAACGTGATGCTGTTTTCCGATAACGTTTCCCTCGACGACGAGCTGGCGCTAAAACAGCTGGCGCATGAGAAGGGGCTTTTAATGATGGGGCCGGACTGCGGCACCGCCATGATTAACGGCGCGGGGCTGTGCTTCGCCAACGCGGTGCGCCGCGGGTCGATTGGCATCGTTGGCGCGTCCGGTACCGGCAGCCAGGAGCTGAGCGTGCGCATCCACGAGTTCGGCGGCGGCGTGTCGCAGCTGATTGGCACCGGCGGGCGCGATCTGAGCGAAAAAATCGGCGGCCTGATGATGCTCGACGCCATCGAGATGCTGGAGACCGACGACGCGACGCAGGTCATCGCGCTGATCTCCAAGCCGCCAGCGCCTGCGGTAGCCGAGAAGGTGCTGGCCCGCGCCCGCGCCTGTCGTAAACCCGTTGTCGTCTGCTTCCTCGGGCGCAACGAACCGCCTGCCGACGAGTCGGGGTTAGAGTTCGCGCGCGGCACCAAAGAGGCGGCGCTCAAGGCCGTGCTGCTCTCCGGCAACAAAAAAGAGTCCCTCGATCTGCACCCGCTCAACTGGCCGCTGGTTGAAGAGGTACGCGCCCGCCTGACGCCGCAGCAGAAGTACATTCGCGGCCTGTTCTGCGGCGGCACGCTGTGCGACGAAGCGATGTTCGCCGCGCTGGAAAAATTCGACGACGTCTACAGCAACATCCAGCCGGATCCGGCTAAGCGTCTTAAGGACATCGGCGTCAGCCAGGCCCACACCTTCCTCGATTTTGGCGATGACGATTTCACAAACGGCAAACCGCACCCGATGATCGACCCGACCAACCGCATCAGCCGTCTGCTCCAGGAGGCGTGCGACCCGGAAGTGGGGGTGATTGTGATGGACTTTGTGCTCGGCTTCGGCGCGCACGAGGATCCGGTGGGAGTGATGCTCGACGCCATCAACGAGGCGCAGGCGATTGCGAAAGCCGATAACCGCCCGCTGGAAATTCTCGGCTACGTGCTCGGCACCGATCAGGATCCGCAGTCGCTGGCGCAGCAGTGCCGGCTGTTGACCGACGCGGGCGTCATCTGGGCCAGCAGCAGCACCAACACCGGACTGCTGGCGCGTGAATTTGTCTGCAAAGGGGAGAGCGCATAATGACCACCTTATTTAACCAGCCGCTGAACGTGATTAACGTCGGCATCGCGATGTTCAGCGACGATCTCAAAAAGCAGCACGTCCCCGTCACCCAGCTCGACTGGACCCCGCCGGGGCAGGGCAATATGCAGGTCGTTGAGGCGCTTGACCAGCTGGCCGAAAAACCGCTGGCGGAGAAAATTGCCGCCGCTAACAAGGTTGCGCTTGAGCGCATTATTCAGTCCCATCCGGTGCTGGTGGGCTTTGACCAGGCCATTAACGTCGTGCCGGGCATGACCCGCACCACCATTCTGCACGCCGGTCCTCCCGTGGCCTGGGAAAACATGTGCGGGGCGATGAAGGGGGCGGTGACCGGGGCGCTGGTGTTTGAAGGGTTAGCGAAAGACCTGGACGACGCGGCGCGGCTGGCGGCCTCCGGCGACATCACCTTCTCACCGTGCCACGAGCACGACTGCGTGGGATCGATGGCGGGCGTAACTTCCGCGTCGATGTTTATGCATATCGTTGAGAACAAGACCTACGGCAACCGCGCGTTCACCAACCTCAGCGAGCAGATGGCGAAGATCCTGCGCATGGGCGCCAACGACCAGAGCGTGATCGACCGCCTGAACTGGATGCGCGACGTGCTCGGCCCGATGCTGCGCGACGCCATGAACATCATCGGCGAAATCGACCTGCGCCTGATGCTGGCTCAGGCGCTGCACATGGGCGACGAGTGCCATAACCGCAACAACGCGGGCACCACGCTGCTGATCCAGGCGCTGACGCCGGGGCTGATCCAGGCGGGCTATCCGGTTGAACAGCAGCGCGAGGTGTTTGAGTTTGTCGCCAGCAGCGACTACTTCTCCGGCCCGACCTGGATGGCGATGTGTAAAGCCGCGCTGGACGCCGCCCACGGCATCGAGTACAGCACCGTGGTGACGACGATGGCGCGTAACGGCTACGAGTTCGGCCTGCGCGTTTCCGGCCTGCCGGGGCAGTGGTTTACCGGCCCGGCGCAGCAGGTGATTGGCCCGATGTTCGCGGGATACAGGCCGGAAGATTCCGGGCTGGATATCGGCGACAGCGCGATCACAGAAACCTACGGCATCGGGGGCTTTGCGATGGCGACGGCCCCGGCGATTGTCGCGCTGGTGGGCGGGACGGTGGAGGAAGCGATCGACTTCTCCCGCCAGATGCGCGAAATCACCCTCGGCGAAAACCCGAACGTCACCATTCCGCTGCTCTCCTTTATGGGTATTCCGACCGCCATCGACATCGCCAGAGTCGCGGGCAGCGGCATTCTCCCGGTCATTAACACCGCTATCGCCCACAAAGACGCGGGCATCGGCATGATTGGGGCGGGCATCGTTCACCCGCCGTTTAGCTGTTTTGAAAAGGCGCTGTTGACCTTCCGCGATCGCTACTATTTATAAGAGATGCATCCATGAAAAACATGAAACTGGAGTGGAAAAGAGGTGACTGGGCGGCCTATTTCGGGCTAATGACCAACAACCTGACCAATTTGCTGACCATGATGGGGCTGCTCATTTTTGTCGTCGGCATCCCGAAGGAGATTGTTTATGGACGCATCGCCCCGGCCTTCGGGCTGGCGGTACTGGTGGCGAGCGTCTGCTATACGTGGTTTGGCCTGCAAATGGCGCGCGCCACCGGGCGCAATGACGTTACCGCGCTGCCGTCCGGGCCGAGCGCGCCGTCGATTTTCACCGTCACCTTCCTGGTGCTGATGCCGGTGTATCAGCAGACGGGCGATGCGGATTTTGCGATCCAGATTGGCCTGGTGTGGTGCTTCGTGGAGGCGATGATCCTCGCGGGCGGGTCGTTTTTAGGGGAAACCATCCGCAGGATGATCCCGCGCACCGTGCTGCTGTCGTGCCTCTCCGGGCTGGGCCTGCTGCTGCTGGCAATGAACCCGATGCTTCAGGCGTTTGAAGCGCCGACCGTGTCGTTCATCGTCCTGCTGCTGATCTTTATTAACTGGTTTGGCAAAAAGCCGATTTTCGCCCGCATTCCGACCGGCCTGCTGCTGCTGATCGCCGGTACAGCGCTGGCGTGGATCTCCGGCCTGCAAAGCCCGGAAGCGATCAAAGCCTCGATGTCGTCGTTCGGCTTTAACCCGCCGCAGGTCCACGTAGAGGGCTTCCTGCAAGGGCTGCCGCACGCGCTGCCGTATCTGGCGTCCGCCGTTCCGCTGGGGCTGGCGAACTACATCTTTGACCTGGAGAACATCGAAAGCGCCCACGCGGCGGGGGATGAATACCCGACCCGCAAGGTGATGCTGGCGAACGGTCTGGCCTCGATGCTCGGCTGCCTGATGGGCAACCCGTTCCCGGTGACGGTCTACGTCGGCCACGCGGGCTGGAAGGCGATGGGGGCGAGCATTGGCTACACGCTGGCCTCCGGCGTGACGATGTTTATCGTGCCGCTGTTCGGGCTGGGGGCCTTTATGCTCGCCATTATTCCGATGACCGCCATCGTGCCGATTCTGGTGTTTATCGGCGTGGTCACCGCCAACCAGGTGGTGCGGGAGACCCCCAAAGTGGAGGTGCCGGTGATCTTCATCTGCCTGTTCCCGTGGATCGCCAACTGGGCGCTGACCATGATGAACAGCGTGATGGGGGCGGCGGGGACCAGCGCGTCGAAAATCGGCACCGACGTGCTGCACAGCAAAGGCATTTACTACGAAGGGCTGGTGCATCTGGGCAGCGGCGCGCCGCTCGCCAGCATGCTGTGGGGCTGTATCGCCATCTTCGCCATCATTAACAAGCCGCTGCGCGGCGCCGTGGCGGCGGCCGGTGGCGCGCTGCTGGCGCTGTTCGGGGTGATCCACGCCCCGGTGGTGGGTTTTGCCGAAGGCAGTTCGCTGATGTTCGTGACCGCCTACCTGATGATGGGCGGGATGTTTGTGGTGAAGCACGTGCTGGATATCTCTGTTAATCCCCCTCTCCCCGTGGGAGAGGGCCGGGGTGAGGGCACCAGAACGCACCTTCTAAAGGAAACTAAATGAAAGAACTCATGGTCGTCGCCATAGGCGGCAACAGCATCATCAAAGACAACGCCAGCCAGTCGATTGAACATCAGGCGCAGGCGGTAAAAGCGGTGGCCGACTCGGTGCTCGACATGCTGGCCTCCGACTATGACATCGTGCTCACCCACGGCAACGGCCCGCAGGTGGGGCTGGATCTGCGCCGGGCCGAGATCGCACACGAGCGCGAGGGCCTGCCGCTGACCCCGCTGGCAAACTGCGTCGCCGACACCCAGGGCGGGATCGGCTATCTCATTCAGCAGGCGCTCAACAACCGTCTGGCGACGCGCGGGGAGCAAAAGGCGGTGACGGTGGTCACCCAGGTCGAAGTGGATAAAAACGATCCGGGCTTTACCCACCCGACCAAACCCATCGGCGCGTTCTTTAGCGAATCCCAGCGCGACGAGCTGCAACGCACCCACCCGGACTGGCATTTTGTGGAAGATTCGGGCCGGGGCTATCGTCGCGTGGTGGCCTCGCCCCAGCCGCTGCGGATTGTCGAAGCCGACGCCATCAAGGCGCTGACCCAAAGGGGCTTTGTGGTGATTGGCGCGGGCGGCGGCGGTATTCCGGTGGTGCGTAACGCGCAGGGGAATTATGAGAGCGTGGATGCGGTGATCGACAAAGATCTCTCCACCGCGCTGCTGGCGCGGGAGATCCGCGCCGACGTGCTGGTTATCACCACCGGCGTAGAGAAAGTGTGCGTGAACTTCGGCAAGCCGAACCAGCAGGCGCTGGACACCGTCAGCGTGGCGCAGATGACGCGCTACATGGAAGAGGGCCATTTCCCGACGGGCAGCATGCTGCCGAAAATCGTCGCCTCGCTGGAGTTTTTACACCACGGCGGCAAGCGCGTAGTCATCACCTCGCCGGACTGCCTGCCCGCCGCGCTGCGCGGGGAAACCGGAACCCACATTGTTCATGAAGGACGTTAAGATGAGTGAGAATAAAAGCCGCCGCGAGTTTATCAGCCAGAGCGGCAAGATGGTGACCGCCTGTGCGCTGTTTGGTGCGACCGGCTCCGTGGCGTATTCTGCACAGTCCGCAAAGCCAATCTGCGAAACGGGTAAACCGATGAACATCACCGCAAAACACTACTATCTCGATAACGTGCTGCTCGAAGCCGGGTTTCATTTTGACGGCGGCGTGGCGACAGGCACCCGCACCGAGCTGAAAACGCTGGAAATCAACGACGGCAAAATCGTCGCCCTGCGTGATAACAACAGCCACCCCGACGCCGCGCTGCCGCATTTCGACGCGGGCAATAAGCTGATGCTCCCGGCGATGCGCGACATGCATATTCATCTGGACAAAACCTTCTACGGCGGCCCGTGGCGCTCGCTTAACCGCCCGGCGGGCACCACCATTCAGGACATGATCCGCCTGGAGCAAAAGCTGCTGCCGGAACTTCAGCCGTATACCCAGGAGCGCGCGGAAAAGCTGATCGACCTGATCCAGTCGAAGGGCTCCACCGTCGCCCGCAGCCACTGCAATATCGAGCCGGTTTCCGGCCTGAAAAATCTGGAGAATTTGCAGGCGGTGCTGGCGCGCCGTAGCCCAGGCTTTGACTGTGAAATCGTGGCGTTTCCGCAGCACGGGCTGCTGCTGTCGAAATCCGAGAAGCTGATGCGCGAGGCGATGCAGGGCGGAGCGCACTACGTCGGCGGGCTGGATCCCACTAACGTGGACGGCGCGATGGAGAAATCCCTCGACCTGATGTTCCAGATTGCGCTGGATTACGATAAAGGCGTAGATATCCACCTGCATGAGACCAGCCCGGCGGGCGTCGCGGCGGTGAATTATATGGTCGAAACCGTCGAGAAAACGCCGGAGCTGAAGGGCAAGCTGACCATCAGCCACGCTTTTGCGCTGGCGACGCTCAACGAGCAGCAGGTGGATGAGATCGCCACCCGCATGGCGGCGCAGCAGGTGACGATTGCCTCCACCGTGCCGATTGGCACCCTGCATATGCCGCTCAAGCAGCTGCGGGATAAGGGCGTGTTTGTGATGACCGGCACCGACAGCGTGATTGACCACTGGTCGCCGTACGGCCTGGGGGACATGCTGGAGAAAGCCAACCTGTACGCCCAGCTCTATATCCGCCCGAACGAGCAGACCCTTTCGCGCGCATTAGGCATTGCCACCGGGGACGTGCTGCCCCTGAACGACAAGGGCGAACGCGTGTGGCCGAAAGCGCAGGACGACGCCAGCTTTGTGCTGGTGGACGCCTCCTGCTCCGCCGAAGCCGTGGCGCGGATCTCGCCGCGTACCGCGACCTTCCATAAGGGGAACCTCGTCTGGGGCGTTGTGGGCTAAAAAGCGAGCCGGGTGGCGGCTTCGCCTTACCCGGCCTACAAAAAACTCATATCGTAGGCCGGGTAAGCGCAGCGCCACCCGGCAATGCCGTATACTGGCAGCCACATTCTCAAAGAGGGATCTGACATGGCACAGAACATCTACGACAACCCGGCCTTTTTCGAAGGCTACGCCCAGCTTCCGCGCTCGGTGCAGGGGCTGGACGGCGCGCCGGAGTGGGCGGCGCTGAAAGACATGCTGCCGGACCTGTCCGGTAAATCGGTTATCGATCTGGGCTGCGGCTACGGCTGGTTTTGCCGCGTTGCGCGTGAGATGGGCGCATCGGACGTGACCGGCGTCGATATCTCCGAAAAGATGCTCGCCCGCGCGGCGGAGCTGACGAACGACACGAACATCCGCTACCAGCGTAGCGATCTGGAATCGCTCAATCTTGACGAGAACAGCCTCGACCTGGTCTACAGCTCGCTGGCGCTGCACTATCTGCCGGAGCTGGACACCCTGTTCGGGAAGGTGCAGCGCGCCCTGAAGCCCGGCGGCAGCCTGGTGTTTTCGATGGAGCACCCGATCTACACCTGCGCCTCGCGTCAGGGGTGGCTAACGGACGACAGCGGCGCGCGCTTCTGGGGCGTTAACCAGTATCAGCAGGAGGGGCAGCGCGTCAGCAACTGGCTGGCGGAGGGCGTCATCAAATACCACCGCACACTGGGCACCACGCTTAACGCGCTGATCGGCGCGGGATTAACGCTAGCCGAGGTCAATGAGTGGGGGCCAACGCAGGCGCAAATCGACGCCTGGCCTGCGCTGGCGGAAGAGGCTGAACGCCCGATGCTGGTGCTGATTGCCGCACGTAAGGCTCAGTAACCGACCTTATAGACCCGTCCGCTCTGCACCCCTTCCACGCTGCGGCGATAGGCCAGCGCCACCGCCGCGGCGGGGACGCTTTCAAACCCCGGGAAAAAACCGTCGTAGGCCTCGGCGGATTCCGTCAGCACCGTTGGGCTGATCAGGTTGATACGAATGCCGCGCGGCAGTTCGCAGGCGGCGGCGCGGACAAACCCTTCCAGCGCGGCGTTCACCGTGGTGGCGTTCACCCCCTGGGCAATCGGCTCTTGGGCCACAATGCCGCTGATAAGGGTGATTGAACCGCCGTCGTTCAGATAGTGCTGGCCGGTCAGCGCCAGACGCACCTGCCCGAGCAGTTTATCCTGCAAGCCCTGGTTGAAATCGCTGTCCTTCATGCTGGCGAGCGGGCCGAAGTGCAGGCCGCCGCTGGCAGACACGATGGCATCCACCTGACCGATTTTTTCAAACAGCGCCGCGACGCTCTCCTGCGAGGTGATATCCACCTGATAGTCGCCCTGCGTGCGTCCCACGCGAATAACCTCATGGCGACGACTCAGTTCTTCCGTTACCGCACGACCGACCGTACCGCTGGCACCAATAATGACGATTTTCATAGCCGACTCCTTCTGTTGTGAGCCTCCATTCTTTAATAAAGTAAAAGCCGGATAAACTGGGCTAAAGTTAGATGATTACTAACCAGAGGTTTGCAATATGGATAAGCTTCGCGGCATGGAAACGTTTATCGCGGTGGTCGAAAGCGGCAGCTTTACCCTGGCCGCCGCGCGGCTTGAAATGTCGGCGGTGATGGTCGGGAAGTACATCGCGCTGCTGGAATCGCAGCTGGGCACGCGCCTGCTGGAGCGCAACACCCGCCGTCAGAGCCTGACCGATGCCGGGCGGGTCTATTTTGATGAGGCAAAGCGGGTGCTGGAGCAGGTGGCGGTGGCGGAAAGCAGCGTTGAGCGGCTGCGCGCGGCGCCGGCGGGCACCCTGCGGGTGACGGCGCCGACCTCGTTTGGCGGCTGCGTTATCGCCCCGCTGACCGCCACCTTTTTGCAGCGTTTTCCCGAGGTGCGCGTAGAGCTCGATCCCACCAACCGCCGGGTGGATCTGGTGGATGAGGGGGTCGATCTGGCGATCCGCATTGGCGATATTCATAACGACGATCTGGTGGCGAAATACCTGTGCGCCTACCGGATGGTGATTTGCGCCGCGCCGGACTATTTAGCCCGTTACGGCACGCCGCAAACGCCTGCGGATCTGGTGGATCATCTGTGCCTGTCCCACACGGTATGGACGGCGCGCAACGAGTGGCGGCTGCCGGGGGCAGAAGGAGAGGTGCGCTGGAAGCGGGATGCGGTCTTGCGCTGTAACGACGGCTACGGGTTACGCATGGCGGCACGGGCCGGGGCGGGGCTGCTGCTGCAACCGGAGGTGCTGGTGGCAGAGGAGCTGGCAAGCGGCAGGCTGGTACAGGTGATGGGCGATTACACCCCCGAGCCGAGGCCGGTGAATCTGCTGTGGCGTCAGGATTTGAGGCCGCTGCCGAAGCTGACCCGGTTTGTTGAGCATGTTGTGCAGGGGGTAGGGGAGTGGGGGTTGTAACGCACGGTGGACCGGGCGTACAAAGGGTGCGGTCTGCATTGCCCGGTGGCGCTGCGCTTACCGGGCCTACAAAGGGTGCGGTCTGTATTGCCCGGTGGCGGCTACGCCTTACCGGGCGTACAAACGGTGCGGTCTGTATTGCCCGGTGACGCTGCGCTTACCGGGCCTACAAAGGGTGCGGTCTGTATTGTCCGGTGACGCTGCGCTTACCGGGCCTACAAACGGTGCGGTCTGTATTGCCCGGTGGCGGCTACGCCTTACCGGGCCTACAAAAGATGACCGTAGGCCGGGTAAGGCGTAGCCGCCACCCGGCAAAAAGGGCTAGAACCGATAGCCCACGCCCAGGTTCCAGCCGTTGATGGAACGGTTACCGTCCAGATCCGCGTTGGTCCCTTCGTAGCCCACGTTAACCGCCAGCTCTGGCGTTGGGTTAAACTGCACCCCCGCGCCGTACGCGAAAGAGGTCGATTTCTCGGAGATGCTGTCTTTCTGGGTATACCCGTCGCCCGCGTTCACCCATCTGGTGTCGCCGTCGGCTTTGGTGTGCGCCACGCCGCCCAGCGCGTACAGGGAAACGTACTCGTTAATGCGGTACGCCGGGCCAACCAGCAGGGAGTAATATTTCGCGTCGATGTGGTTTTTCACCGAGTCGGACGCTACGTAATAATGCTCATCGTCATCGCCGCTCATGTAGGTAAATGAGCCCATCGCGCTCCACGGGGAATCCCACTCGTAGCGATACTGCACGTTCACGCCGCGAATGTTTTTGAAGTCCTCCACCTTGCTCTGCGCATAGCCAACGGAAACCGTCGAGCTATCCGCCAGCGCCGCACCGCTTGCCAGGCTCGCTGCCATCAAAACCGCCAGAGATATTTTTTTCATCTTCCCTTCTTCCTTTTATTAATTTGGACACAGTCCGGTAGGTGCTTTAAGCGGGCCGCATTGATCGTAGCCGTAGACCTTATAGCCTTTGGCTTTCATGCAGCTCGATATCTTATCGTTTCGGGCCACGACCTCCTGAAGCGTCTGATCCCTGGTGGAGCTGCCGCCGTTCCAGCTACCATCATCCAGATTGGCTTTTCTGGGCACCCCGCAGCTGTAAAGGTCTTCTTTCCGCTGCGCCTCGTTGGTGCGCCCGGTGCTGTCCAGCTTCTGGAAGGTCTGGGCGTACTTCACGTACTGATAATCGGTCGAGTCCATATTGCCCACCACGCAGCCGGTGAGCAGGAGGGGCAACAGAACAAGCAGGCTTTTTTTCATGTTTCGCTCACTTACTGAGAGGTTGAGAAAATAAATTGCAGCAGTTCAGGCGACACCAGCTCGCTCATGGCGAACGGTGTGGCAATCGGAATGGCTGCGATGGTCCAGGTACTGGCCGCTGCGTTGGCGAGCGGGCCGCGATCGCGGGCGGTATTCCCCTCTTTATCATAAAAACCGGGCAGTTGGCCGCCCACCAAATCATGGGTACCGGCATAGCTTTCCACCAGATCGTCAAGGAAGGAGCCAGGCGTGTAGGTCAACGGCCCCATCATACCCACTCCGCCCTGGAAACCGCCCGTTGGGCCGTACAGCCCGTCAGATAACGTCCGGTCTTTAAGCAGCGCGTCGAAGGTCTTATGGTCGTCATCACCGATATACTGAACCCGGCCTTTGCTGTCGAGGATCAGGGCGTTGCCGTTATCTGCATCGTGGCGGCAGCGGATATTGCCGTCACCGCAGATGAAGTCCAGACCAACCCTGACGCCCCCAAGCTTAACGCCGTCGTAAAGCCCGTCGCTCGGCCCGGAAACGTTGCTGATTTCATTGCCGTTTATGTCGACAACCCCCGGGGAGATCAGGGAGTTTTTCAGCGTTTCTTCGCGCATCTTTGTCGCCGCCAGCGACAGCGTACCCTGGGTGATGGCTGCATCCGGCGATCCGGCTACCACACCGACCAGCGTTTGCAGGAATCGACGCTGGTACTGCATTTTGTAGATATCTTGCAGCGCGGCATCTTGCTTCGCTTTATCCCCGGCTTTGATGGCGTCCTGCAATTCCTGACGCGCCGCCGCCTGCTTACCGTCGAGATACGCGCCGATCTGGCGATTGGCGTTCTCTTTGAAATCGCGGGTCACGCTGACCTGTAGGTTCAGCTCTTTAAACACCTCGTCCTTGTCGAAGTTGTTAGCAATCGCCCCGGAGTTGGCGGCGGCGGTTTCGGTAGTGATATCGGTCTTCACCCCCTCGATGGCCTGCTGCTGCGCGTCCGGATTGTTAATCGTGATGTTATCGGTATTAATGCCGCTGCGGGTGGTGCCGCTGTCGTCACCGCTGTCGTGGCCGATACCGAAGGTCACGTTCTTGTTCGTTCCGGCGTCGGCGTTATGGCTTACCGAGCCGCCGATGCCGAAGCCGTTACCTTCAAACTCTGACGTGTTGTTCACGTCGCGCCAGCCCAGCGTGCCGGTGCTGAACTGGTTTTTGCCCGCCAGCTCCGCGCTTTCGCTGGAGGTGATAAGCCCGCCGACCAGATCGGTGTTGCCCTTCACGTTGATGTTGTAGCCGTCGCTGCCCGCAAAGACGCCGGACTGCTCCTGCACCGAGGCATAGTTAGCGTCCACCTTCGACTGGCCATAGTTGCCGGACGCGGCAAAACCGTAGCCGACGGTGACCTGGCCGCCCATGCTTTTCTGCTCGCCCTGCCAGGTCATGGTGTCCTGAAGCGACTCGATGTTCAGGTTGTCGGCGGTGATATCAATCCCTTTGCCGAGCAGCTGCCCGCCGCGCAGGGTGGTGTCGCCGCCGCTGATGATCCGGGTCTGCCCGTCCATATCCCCGACGTGGCTGTTGCGCCAGGAGACTTCATCCCCGTTGCCGTAGCCTTTGCCTTTATTGGCCCCGGCGGTTACGCCGAACGAGGCGCCGCCCTGACCGTAGCTCACCGCAACCCCGGCGTTCCAGCCGCTGGAGTTATCGGTGCTGCGATCGTGGCTCTCCTGCTGCGCCGCGAGAATGTTGATGTCGTTGTCCGCGAATAGCGTGGTGCCCTGTTTGCCGCTGACGTCCGAGCCGATGATATTGATATCGGACTGCTCGCCGCCGCCCGTGGCAACCACCACCGCCTGCTTCCCGGCGTTCACCTTGCTCGCCAGCGCCGTGGTGCTCTCGTTATTCTGGGTGTGCGTCTGCTTGCTTTCGCCGTAGGTCAGGGACACGCTCACGTTTTGCGCCGCCCCCTGCACGCCGTTTGCCATCGCCCCCTGGGCGGTATTCATCAGGGTGTTGGCGGCGCGCGCGCTGTCCCACGCGGCGTTAGCGGCAGCCAGCATGTTAATGCGGTCGTCGTTGCTCTGCCCGACCTTCTCGGTGGAGGCAATCACGCTTTGCAGCGCCTGCACTACCGGCACGTTCACCGCGAGGGTAAAGCCCTTCTGCTCAACGGTGCGTTTGTACTGGGAAGCGTAGGTATTTTGCGCCGCCTCGATGGTGACGTTTTTCCCCTGGATCGCCACGTTGCCGTTTGGCGACGATACGCTGCTGCCGGTCTGGCGGTAGTCGTTACCCGCTATCAGAACCGTGTCGCCCTGGAGGCTCCCGACCATCGACCCTTGCCCCGCCAGCGCCTGGCTGGCCCGGTCGGTGGTCTCTTTACGAGACCCCACGGTAAAGCCGATGCCGCCGGAGGACATCAGCCCCGATTTTTTCTCCTCTTTCAGATGGGTTTCGTTATTGCGCCCCCCCATGCTGGTGAGGGTTAAATCGTTGCCCGCGCGCAGCGCCACGTCGCCGCTGCCCACCACGCTGCTGCCCGCCACGGTGAGATCGTTTCCGGCGCGAACGTTCACCGAATCGGCGCTCAGCTCGCTGCCCTGAACCGTCTGAAGGTCAACGGTGTCGCGGGTTTTGGTGGTGGTTTTGGACATAAATCCGTTGCCGCCCACCACCTTATGGCGCTCGTCGAGCTGGCTGTCGTTGAGCACCCCTTCGATGTTGACGTTACGCTTCGCGGCGGCGGTCAGCGCGCCGTCGGAAGTCACCTGCGAGCCGCGCACGTTAATGTCGTTATCGGCGGCCAGCGCCACGCCGCCCGCGCCGCGCACGGTGCTGGCGTTGTGGTCGACATGGCTTTGCTTGAGGGTGTTGTCGGCGTCCCAGACGAGGCTATCGCCGCTGGCGGTGGTAACGGTATTCAGGTTCAGATCGCGCCCGGCCACCAGCTGCGCCTTGCCGTTTTCACCGCTGGCGATCACCTGGGCTCCGGTCAGGGTAATGTCGCGCCCGGACTGCAAGGCCAGCTTGCCGTCGTCGCCCTGCACGTAAATGCCGGACACGCTGTCGATGGTGGTGCGGGTGAAGCTGTTCTCACCGTTCACGCTCTGTGCGCTGGTGGTGGTCGTGGTGACGTTAATGTCACGCCCGGCGTTGGCCAGCACGCTGCTATCGCCGACAATCGCCGCGCCGATGTTGTTGATGTCGGTGCGGGCGTTCAGGTTCACGTCTGCCGCCTGAATAGTGCCGGACTGGTTGGTGATGTTGTCCGCGTCCAGCTGGAGCACCTTGCGCCCGGCGATGGTGCCGCTGTTGAACAGGTCGCCGTTAAGCTTCATCGACACGTTGTTCCCGGCGATCAGCGCCCCGGAGCCGTCGATATCCCCCTGTTTCACCTTCGCGTAGACCTGCGGCACCAGCACCGTCTGGGTCGAGCCGTCCTGCATCTTCACCTGAGTATTCACCAGCCAGACGATATCCCCGGTCAGCAGCGCCATCTGCTCCGGCGTGAGCGCCACGCCGAGCTTGAGGTTGTAGGCCTTGCCGAAGGTGATGCCTTTGTCCATCAGCGATTTAAACTGATCTTCATCGTTCGAGAAGCCGTCCAGATAGCGCTGTCCGGTAATGCCAATTACCTGTTCGCGCACCAGGCGCTGCTCGTAATAGCCGTCGCCGAGGCGCTTGAGGGTGTTGTCGCCGTCGTCGGTGAAGGCGTTTTGCATATAGTCGCTGCCGAGCCACTGGCGCTCGTTGGTAAAGCGCGGATCGGTCTCCACCAGATACGGCACGTCAGAGTTCGGGTTGACCTTAAACAGGCTGTTGTCCGGCAGGGTGGTGTTCGGGCCGATAATGCGGATCGCGCCGTCGGCGGGCGTCACCTCAAACTGCTGCCCGGCCGGCGGCGTCACCGGTTCGCCCGGCTGCACGGTCTGCTGCGGCGCGGCGTTAACGCCCGCCGCCTGACCAATTTCTACGCCCGTGCCCTGGAGCACCAGCGGCGTAATGCTGAGGTTGCTTCCCTCCACGCTGCCGCCGCTCACCAGCTGTCCCGGCTTCAGGGCGATGCTCTGAATAGCCGTCGGCGGAGTGTAGGCGGTCGTTTTGCGCCCCTGCTCATCGCTCCCTTTGTGGCGAATACGGTAGTAGTGGGTCACGGTGCCGTTATCGGTGGTGTAGCGCTCCCCGGTCACGTCGTCGTTCTGCACGCTGCCCATCTGGTCAATCAGCAGCGTACCGCCCGCGACCACCTGGCTCTTGTCGTTAAACAGCCTGTCGCCCGCGAGCGTCATGCTGCCGCCGGAGAGGATCTTCGCCGGATCGGTTTCTTTGATGCGGGTCTCTTCCACGGTGCGGTTGTAGTCGTACTGGTTGAAGTCGTCGTTACCGTGCCCGCTGCGCTCCGGGGTGTTGAGGTTGCGCAGGCCGTCGGCGGAGTTACCGTCCACCCACACGCCTTCATCGCCCGCCTTCCAGCGGTTGGTCGAGCCGGAGTGCTGGTACTCGGTCAGCTGCTCCTGGGACACCAGCGCCACCTCGGTGGAGAAGTGGTCGTTGATGTTGTTGATCTGCCCGGCGTTAATAGCCATATCCCCGGCAGACTCGATGGTCGAACTGTGGTTATTGATTGCCGCCGCGCGCCCGTTCACCGCACCGCTGTCGTCCAGCGCGCCGCCGATCTGCATCGTGCCTGCGCTGTAAACCAGCCCGTGGTCGCTGTTGTTCAGCGTCTGCACGCCCAGGTTCACCTGCTCGCGCCCGGCCAGGGTCGCCGCGGTGCCGTTTTCCGCCAGGTTGTTGAAGGTGATGGCGTTAACGCTCACCGCGTCGCCGTAAATCCGCCCGGTGCCGACGTTGTTCAGCGTGTTGGCGTTGATGCGGGTCGCCACGCCGTCGATCAGGCCGTAGTTCAGCACCGCGCCCGTGGCGTTCAGGGTGTTGCGCCCGGCGTTGATCTCCCCACTGGCGGCGTTGGTAATATTGGCGCTCTGCACGTTCAGCGCGCTGCCGGCCATCAGCCTGCCGCTGTTGGTCAGATCCCCGGCGGTGGTGAAATTGAGGTTGCCGTTGGCGATGGTGCTGCCGCTATTGTTCACGCCGTTAGCGCTTACCAGCGTCATGTCGCCCAGCGACAGCAGCTGCCCGCTGGCGTCGAGCGTATCGGCCTGCACGCTGAGGTTTTTACCCGCCTTGAGCGTCCCGCCGCCGTTAATGAGGCTCAGCCCGCTGCCGCTCACGTCCAGCGTGCCCGCCGAGGCGAGCGCGCCGCCGGTATTGTTCAGCACCCCGTTGTTATGCAGGTTCAGGGCGTTGTTCGCCAGAATGCTGCCGCTCTGGTTATCGAGGCTGCCCGCGTTCAGCGCCACGTTCTGCCCCTCCAGCCCCTGATTATCTCCGAGGGTGTTCTGGTTGACGAAATTCAGCGCGTTAACCGTCACGCTCTGGCCGCTGCGGATCAGGCCCGAGGCGTTGTCCACCAGCCCCTGCGCGGCGTCGATCAGCAGATCGCCCATCGTCTGGATCTGCCCGCCGCCGTTTTGCAGGCCGTCGGTATGCAGCGTGGCGCTGCCCTCGCCGATGACCCGTCCGCCGCTGCGGTTATCCATGCTGCTGGCGGCAATATCCGCCGCGCCCGTGGCGGCAAGCGTTCCCGCCTGGTTGTTCAGGCTGCCCGTCGACAGGTTTAGCGTCCCCAGGCTGTTGATGGTGCCAGAGGTGTTATCCACGGCGGCGCTGGTGGCGTTAACCCCGTTGCCCTGAAGCACCCCGGCGCTATTGGTGAGCTGCGTGGCGGCGTTAAGGGACAGCCCCTCGGCGGCGGCAAGCTGCCCGCCGCTGTTGTTAAGCGTGTCCCCGGTAAAGGCGAGGCTCGCCCCGGAGAAGGTGGTGCCGCCGCTGTTGTCCAGCGCGCCGCCGTTGAGCGTCATTGCCCCGACCGACTTCAGCGCGCCGCCGTGGTTGCTGAGCGTGTTAAAGCGCGCGTTCAGGGTCTGGTTCGCGCCAATCTGCCCGCCGGTGTTATCCACGTCGCCGCTGTCGAGGTTGAAGTCCGTGCTGCTGGCAAGGAAGCCGTTCTGGTTGTTCAGCGCGCCGCTTTCAAGGTTGAGCGCGCCCTGGGAGAGCAGGGACCCGGACTGGTTATCCAGCGTGCCGCCGTTCAATGCGACGGTGGCGCCGTTGGCAACGATAACCCCTTGCTGGTTATTCACCCCGGCGGCGCTGATGCGCTGGGTTTTGGCGGCTTCGATGCGCCCCCGAGCGTTGTTCACGGCCTGCTGGCTGTCGATCTCCCCGTCGCCCGCGGCGGCGGAGATAAGCCCCTGCTGGTTATCGAGCGAGGTGGTTTTGAGCTGGGTCTTACCGGCCACGGCCACAATCTGCCCGCTGCGGTTATCAAGCGCCCCGGTCTGCACCTGCACGCCGTTCGCCGCGCCAATCTGCCCCTGCTGGTTATCGATGCTGCCCGGCAGGTTGAGCGCCAGCGCCTCGCTGCCGCTCTGAATGAGTTTGCCTTTCTGGTTGCTGAGATCGCGGGCGGTAATTGCGACCTTCTCGCCGCTCAGCGTCCCGCCGTTGTTGTTAAGCATTTTCCCGCTGCTGACGGTCAGCTCGCTGGCGCTGACCGTGGCGCTGGCGGCATTCACGTTCTCTGCGCCGCCGTTGAGGGTTACGCGTTTCGCCTGGGTCTGGCTGCCGCTCACGTCCACGCCCTGACCGCTGGCGCTAAACGTACCGCCCGCCAGCGTCTGCCCGTGAGCGCTCAGCCTGCCGCTGGTGCTCAGCTCTAAATTCCCGGCGTCCGCCAGCTTGCCGTCGCTTTTCACCCCGGCGGCCAGCACGCTCTCTTTGCTGCTGGTGAGGCTCCCGGCGCGGGCGGTGACGTTGTTCGCGGCGGTCACCACGCCGCCGTTGGCGAACTCGCCCGCGGTCTGCACGTTAACGCTGTCGCTGGCGCGCACCGTGCCGCTGTTTTCGATGCGGCCGTCGGCGGTCAGGGTGACGTTCCCCGCCTGGGCGCCCATCGCCCCGGCGTTGCGTACGCCCACGCCGCGTTCGGTGCCGACCATGCGGATTTTCCCGGCGTACATCCCGCCGAGGCTGGAGACATCCACCGCCAGCTGCGGGCGGGTGGCGCTATCGTCGCTGCCTTTTTCAATCTTCTCGTGGGCGGCGTCGACCCGGTTACGCCCGGTTGTCACCTTCAGATCCTTCGCCCACAGCCCGGCGTTAACCTTCACCGAGCGGGCGATGATGTCGGTGTAATCCGCACCGGAGGTGTCCATCCCGGCCCCTTCAACCACCACCTCGCCGCGCTCGACGTTATAGCCGGTCAGCTGGCCGTCCTTCATCTGCGCCTGCCCGGTGGTGAGGGTGGCGCGGTTGGCGTTGATAAAGCCGCAGCCGCTACAGGTAATGCCCGCCGGGTTGGCGATCACCACCTGCGCTTTTTTACCCGCCACCTCAATCATGCCGTTGAGCCTGCTGGGATCGCGCGAGCTGACCTCGTTGAGGATAACTTTGGCTTCCCCTTTGGCGAGCCACGGGTTGCCCGCCACCATGCCGCCGATGTTGGTCTGCACGTTTTTGTGCGAGTTGTTGAGGATCGCCCCTTTTTTATCCACGTCGAAGCGGGTGTAGTCGTTGCGCGATACCCCGGCTTTGGACGGCGTCTGGATATTGACCTGCGGCGTGCCGTTGGCGCTTTTGATCACCGTCGGCTGCTGGTTTTTCGGCGCGCCCGCGTTGGCGACAATCTCCGCCTGCGCCGTCTGAACCGCGCCCATCGCCAGCCACAGGCTAAAGCTCAGGGCGCTTACCTTGCCGATAAGACGTCCATGCGTATGCCCAATGCCGGACGAGCGGGCCGATCCGGCGCGACCGGAGCGGGCGATATCCGCCACGACCATCAGCATGCCGCGCGCTTTGTTAAAGACAATCCGGTAGAGGTTCTTATTCATGGTGCGTTCCTTTCAGCGCCTGCGGCAGGTTGACCGTAAGCGGGTGGTTCAGTTGCCATTCTCGTGCGTGGTCGCGGCTGACGCGGCTGCCGTGGAACATCACCACGCGCTTGCCGCGCTCGGCGCCCCGGTGGTACAGGGCGCGCCAGCAGTGGTCGGGGAAGATATCGTTGCGGATAAGCCGGTTCATCGCCGGGGTGTGGCCAAAGGGGGCGATCCAGTCGCAGACCCACATCCGGTCGCCGCTGTCCCAGTCCCGTTCCTGCATCTCGATGGACGGGCGGGTGAGGAAGCGCGCTTCCGCCTCCTCGTTAAGCCAGGCCCAGCTCAGGAAAAAGACCGGACGTTCGTTTTCCACCACCAGCACGTACTGGCGGCGTTTGATAATCGGCAGCAGCAGCGTCGGCAGGGCGTGCAGCGGGGCGTCCCGGTGCATCGGCGAGTGCATCCACAGCCAGACGGTGGCCCCCAGCACTTCGGCCTCGTTCTCTTCGCCGCCGAGGATCAGCGGGGCTTTGATATCCAGATTTCCGACGCGCATCACCAGCTCCAGTTGAGGTTAAACCCGAGGGTCAGGTTGCTGGTGGTAAAGCCGTCCGGCTTTGAGAACGGCGTACCGGCAAACAGGTCGTAGCCGGTGTTAAAGGCGCTGCCGCGCAGGCCCACCACGCCGCCCGCCAGGTGCTTGCCGATCAGGTAATCCGAGCTATAGCCGCCCACTTCGCCGTAGTCGGCGCCCAGGTACAGCTCCTGGTTGGGCAGCGGCGTGCTCCAGGCCACGTCGTTACGCACGTACCAGCCGTGGCTGGCGTTAAGGGTGCGTTCCCCGTCAAAGCCGCGCACCGTCCAGCGGTTGCCGATGGCGAACTGATCCTGCGGCGTAAGCGGGGTGTTGCTAATCTGGCGCAGGTACTGCACGTTGTAGCGGAAATTCTGCGTGCCAACCTCAAACGGCAGGTCGAGCTGGGCGTTGAGCAGGGTGATTTTGCCAAGCGCGGTGGCATCCCCGGTGTACTCTTCCGGTGCGGGCTGTGCGCCAAACCAGCGGGTGCCGCGCTGATAGCTGATCCCGGCGTCGAGCGTCGCCTGGCCGATGTAGTGGCGATGCTCCAGCCCTACGCGCCAGCCCGCCGTCTGGCGGCGCTGAACGCCCACTTCGGTATCGTCGATGTAGTTGCGGGTTTCGCGCGCCAGCACGTCGTAGGTAAAGGTGGTTTTCTGCGTGCCGCTGCGGTGCAGCACGCGGCTCAGGGACACGTCGAGGTTTTTACTTTTGCCGCTGTAGCGGTAATCCCCGTTCAGCCCGGCGACGGTCTGGTGATAGTCGTAATCGCTGCCGGTGACGCCCAGCATCCAGTAGCCGAACGGCACCGAGTAGTGGGCGGTGTAGTTTTTACTGCCCTTACCGCTTTTGTCGTTCAGATCGTGGCTGGCGGAAACGTACAGCAGGTCGCTGAGGGAGAAGGGGTTATCCAGCGACAGCGTTACGCCGCCCTGATAGCGTCCGGTGGTTTCGGTGCCCGCATCGTCCAGCGACAGGCCGACGCGCCACATCTTGCTCTGCTTGCGGGTGATCACCACGTCGCTCTCGCCGGGCTTTTCGCCGGGCAGGATCTCCATGCTGGCCTCCACCGTCGGCAGGCGCTGCAAGTTCTCCAGCCCCTGTTCGATGTCGCGCAGGTCGAGCAAATTGCCCTCGTGCGCCGGGAAGGCGCTGTAAAGCTGAATATAGTCGTCGCTCTCTTCGGTGAGCTTAACGTGGCGAATATAGCCCGGCACGATCGCCAGCTTCAGGGTGCCGCTTTTCAGATCCTGCGACGGGGCCAGCACGCGGGTGGTGATCCAGCCGTGGTCGACCAGGCGGTTCTGCATGGTGCTCATCAGCAGGTTAATGCCTTTTCCGCCGAGGCAGCGCCCCTGCGCCTGATCCGCCATGCGCTGAAGCGGTAGCCAGTGGGGCAACGCCTCCTGTCCGCTCAGCTCCACGCGGTTAATCGGGAAGCAGGGCGTTTCGCTCGGAAACGGGATTTTGCCAAAGCTCGATGATGGCTCGGAAAGACGCACGTCCGGCACTGGCGGCGTAAGCTGCTGCTCAAGCGCCCGCTGTCGCTGCTGCTGAATAATAAATTGATTATCCGGCTCTGCCGCCTGGGCAGAGAGGGTTAAAAACAGGCCAGAGGCTGTCGATATTATTATCGCTTTTGGGTGTCGGGCTATCATCGGGTGTTCCGTGCTGTGTCAGCAAAATGGGCGCAATGTGAATTTATGTAAGATTGTTTAAATAAAGGCGGGGGATGAAAAGGGTAAATAATCCTAAAGCTCAGACGATTCTGAGTTTCTTCATCCTTAAATCTGGTAGGGCAGAGAGGGGTGCGGAATAAATAGAGGAATCGGGCAGTTTATACAGAATAATTAACCACTGCCCTTAAGCTAAATTAAAAAGATTATTTCTGAATACGATCGATACGCACCACCGGCGGTTTCGATTTTTTATCCAGGCTACCGTTAATGCTAATCATGTTATCGGGCTCAACTTTTCGGCCATCAAATACCGCTTTCGGAATAATGACGTCAATTTCGCCGGTTTTATCGCGGAAGCGATATTTATCGCCGGAACCGTCAATCAAATTACCGCGCAGGGAAATGGTCGCGCCGTCGTGCATGGTCTTAGCGTGTTCTACGGTCATGATCCGCGCGTCGTCCGTCCCGCGATAGCCGTCGTCCAGCGCGTGCGGCGGCGGCGGGGCGTCGCCTTTCTGTAGTCCACCATTATCATCGGCCCAGGCGGCCGGGGCGAGCAGGCAACACATCATGGGCACATAGCGTAATTTCATATTGGCCTCCGGTAAGTGACTGGCTTGACTTATTAAGCCTGGTTGCTATTGCTTAATCTGGAAACGAGATGAGTCCGAAAAGATTTTATCCTTTGAAATCATCTCGCTATTGCCAGATAAGCGAAGCGGATGGGGTGATCGATGACCGGATTCGAAGGGAAAGAAGAAAAATTACCCGGCGTAAACGAGAGCCGACGGGCGCTTAATTTTGAATCGGCCTGCCAGTGGGTTGGGCTGGTGCTGCTGCTGGCGATTATTATCGCCGCCGTACTGGGGATATTTTCCAACGGCTATTTTAGCTCGGCAAACGTGGATAATTCCGCGCAAACGCTGCGGGTTAATTATGAACGTTTTGGTCGCTTGCAGACTGAATATAAAATTGAATTAACAGCGAAAAACGTTACCTCAGAGCAGATTATATTCCGCCTCGGCGGGGATTTTAATACCGCGTTTCAGCAGGGCAGTATTACCCCGCAGCCTGACCATATGTTTAGTCGGGATAACGCGCTGTATCTGGTTTACGACAACGTGAAAGCGCAAGAGGCATTTCCGGTCTGGATCTACATCACCCCCGTGCAGCCCGGAAAAAGGGTCAACACCTTCGGGGTAAATAACGAACCTGCCCTGAGCGTCTGGCAGTTTATTTATCCTTAAGGAGAAAACGATGGAGATGGTATTCCGCGCGCTGGCCATTTACCTGATATTGCTGGTGGTGTTCAAAATCGCCGGACGTCGGGCGCTGCTGCAAATGACCAGCTTCGATCTTATCCTGCTGCTGATCATCAGCGAGGCCACCCAGCAGGCGCTGCTGGGCAATGATTTCTCCGTGACCGGGGCGATGATCACCATCGTCACGCTGGTGGTGGTGGATATTCTGTTTGGCCTGATGAAGAAATACCTGTCGGGGGCTGAAAATCTGCTCGACGGCTCGCCGGTCATTCTGGTGGAAAACGGGGTGCCCGACATCGACAAGCTCAAAAAGGTAGATGTCTCCTGCGACGATATTCTGGTGGCCGCGCGTCAAAATCAGGGCATTACGGAATTCAGCAAAATCAGATACGCCATCCTTGAGCGCAACGGCCACATTTCGATTATTCCCGTTGAAAGTTAAAAGGTGAGGTAATGAGTCAATCAACGTACAACGTGGCAAAAACAACCAATGAGCTGACCAAGCAGGTCGCCAGCGTGCTGACGGATTTAGGGCTGCGGCTCACCACGGCGGAGTCCTGCACCGGGGGAAACCTGGCGTCAGCGCTGTGCGCCGAAGAGGGGACGGCGGCCTTCTACGATATCGGCCTGATTACCTTTAGCGACGAGGCCAAGCAAAAGCTGCTCGGCGTGCAGCCCGAAACCCTTGAGAAATACACCGCCGTGAGCGAACAGACGGTGAAAGAGATGTCGGCGGGCGCGCTGGATCGCGCCGGGGCGGATATCAGCATTGCTATTAGCGGCTATGCCGGGCCGGACGGCGGCGATGACGGCACGCCCGCGGGCACCGTCTGGTTTGCGTGGAACTTTCGCGGCAAGGTGGATACTCAGCGAGAGCTGTTTTCCGGCGAATGCCAGGACGTGATTGAAAAAGCGGTGCGCTATGCCCTGGCAGAGCTGGTTTCAAAACTGTCGGTGTGGAAGAAGCGCATCAAATAGCCGGGCTGGGATCCTCAGTGGTAGCCTTCGGTATCGGACACCTTGCCCCGGAACACGTAGTAACTCCAGGCGGTGTAGACCAGGATCACCGGAATGATCAGCAGGGTGCCGACCAGCATAAACAGCTGGCTTGCAGGGGGCGCGGCGGCCTGCCACAGCGTGATGTTGGGGGGAATAATGTGCGGCCACAGGCTGATCCCGAGCCCGCTAAAGCCGAGGAAAATCAGCCCCAGCGTCAGTAAAAACGGGCGCGCGTGGCTCTCGCTGTTGTGCGTCAGCCGCCAGATCCACAGGCTAAAGACCAGCACCAGAAGGGGAACCGGCACGAACCAGAAGAAGTTCGGCAGGGTGAACCAGCGCTCGGCGACGTACTGCCAGCCGAGCGGCGTCCAGATGCTTACCACCGCAATCACCGCCATCAGCGCCAGCAGCACGCTGCGCGTCAGGGCGCGCATCCGGTTTTGCAGCGCCCCTTCGCTTTTCATGATAAGCCAGGTGGTGGCGAGCAGGGTGTAGGCCACCACCAGCCCCAGCCCGCAGAACAGGTTAAAGGGCGTCAGCCAGTCCAGCGCCGAGCCTGCAAAGCGTCGTCCCTCAACCTGAAAGCCGTTGATCATCGCCCCCACCACAATCCCCTGGCTGAAGGTCGCCAGCAGAGAGCCGCCCGCGAACGAGTAGTCCCAGAACGCGCGGTGGGACGGGGTCGCCTTGAAGCGAAACTCAAAGGCCACGCCGCGGAAGATCAGCCCGATCAGCATGGCGGTGAGCGGAATGGTGAGCGCATCGATAATCACCGCATAGGCCAGCGGGAAGGCACCAAACAGCCCCGCGCCGCCGAGCACCAGCCAGGTTTCGTTGCCGTCCCACACCGGGGCGACGCTGTTCACCATCACGTCCCGCTCGTGGGGATCGTGAACGAAGTTAAACAGCATCCCGATGCCCAGATCGAAGCCGTCCATGATGATGTACATCAGGGTGGCGAATACGATGATAGCAAACCAGATAACCGCGATATCGACGCCCATCAGTGTCTCTCCTGTTCCGGAACGGACTCCGCCGCCGACAGCGGACGGGCGGGGGTGCCTGAGGTATTAGAGGTGAGGGTGCCCGTCGGCTGTGGCCCTTTTTTGATAAGCCTCACAAGATAGACATACCCCACGCCAAACACCGAGCAGTAGACCACGATAAAGGCCAGCAGGCTGATGCTCATCTGTAGCGTGCTGTGCAGGGAGACCGCGTCCACGGTGCGCAGGTAGCCATACACCACCCACGGTTGACGGCCCACTTCGGTGGTTACCCAGCCCGCCAGCAGCGCCAGCAGTCCGGCCGGTCCCATGCAGAGGGCAAACCAGTGGAACGCCCGGGAGTGATACAGGCGGCGGCGATAGCGCAGCCACACGCTCAGCGCGCCGAGGGCGATCATCAGCAGCCCCATGCCGACCATCACGCGAAACGACCAGAAGACGATAAGGGAGTTCGGGCGATCCTCTTTCGGGAAGTCCTTCAGCGCGGGAACCTGTTTATCCAGGCTGTGCGTCAGGATCAGGCTGCCCAGCGCGGGGATCTCAAGCCCGTAGCGGGTGCGCTCTGCCTCCATATCCGGCACGCCGAACAGCAGCAGCGGGGTGGCTTCGCCGGGAGGATTTTCCCAGTGGCCTTCGATGGCGGCGATTTTCGCGGGCTGATGCTCAAGGGTGTTAAGCCCGTGCATATCGCCGACGACCGCCTGTATCGGCGCCACCAGCAGCGCCATCCACATCGCCATCGAGAACATTTTGCGCACCGCCGGGGTATCGTTACCGCGCAGCAGATGCCACGCGCCGGACGCGCCAACGAACAGCGCGCTGCTGAGAAACGCGGCGATCGACATATGGATAAGACGGTAGGGGAAGGAGGGGTTAAAAATCACCGCCAGCCAGTCCTGGGGAATCACCTGGCCGTTCTCAATGCTGAACCCCTGCGGGGTGTGCATCCAGCTGTTGGAGGCGAGGATCCAGAAGGTGGACATCAGGGTGCCGAGCGCCACCATGCAGGTGGCAAAAAAGTGCAGGCCGGGGCCCACCTTGTTCCAGCCAAACAGCATTACGCCAAGAAAACCGGCTTCAAGGAAGAAGGCGGTGAGGACTTCATAGGTAAGGAGCGGGCCGGTAATGCTCCCGGCAAACTGGGAAAACCCGCTCCAGTTGGTCCCGAACTGGTAGGCCATCACCAGCCCGGAGACCACGCCCATGCCGAAGTTCACGGCGAAGATTTTCAGCCAGAAGTGGTACAGCGAGCGCCAGACGTCGTTCTTAGTCCGAAGCCACATCCCTTCCAGCACCACCAGATAGCTCGCAAGCCCGATGGTGATTGCCGGAAACAGAATATGGAAGGAAACGGTAAACGCGAACTGTATTCTTGCCAGGTGAAACGCGTCGAGTTCCGGCATGGCCTATCCTCATGCGAGCGCTATTTTTTAGCTTCCACACCCGGTGCATCCGAGCGAACCAGGAACTCCTCGGTAGTTTGTGGAAGATGCTGGAACAGCCAGTCGGCCATCTCCTGCTCTTCGGCGAGAATACTTTCCAGCGCCGGAATGGAGGCGGTATCGCCCGCTTTTTTCGCGGCGGCGATGAGCGAAGTATAGCAGGCCGATTCGAACTGCTCGAAAACGTAGCCGCTGATAGCGCCCTTCACAATTTCATCGGAGGGGAACATGCCGCCAACCGACTGCCCGAAGGCCGCCATTTTGCTCATCGAATCTTTCAAAACCGAACGTGAAATATCATTGCGATCCAGGATCTCTTCCAGCAGTGTGATTTGACGTTTTGTCTCAGAGAGGTGTTGCTCGATTCTGGTGCGCAACTCGGGGTAGTTATCGATACGTTCGGACATGGATTCGAGCATCGACTCGGCCTGCTTTTCCATGGCGTGGGCGTCGCGTAGCCAGTCGTGGTAATGTTCAATCGCATTCATGATGTCACTCCTTTTCTTAAGCCTGGGCGTGCTGGTTAATATTGCCGACCGCGAGATCGGTCAGCTTGAGATCCGTTTCTTTCTCTTCTTCCAGCGTTTCGGCCAGGAGTTTCACCGCTTTTTTATAGCCCAGCTGCTCGGCGAGGGTCGCCAGCGTGCCGTAGCTTGCAATTTCGTAGTGCTCGACCTTCTGCGCGGCGGCGATCAGCGCGGCGTCACGCACCTCGTTTTTCTCAGTGCTTTCGATAACCTCGTTGGCCTCTTCAATCAGCCCTTCCATCGCCACGCACTTCATGCGCTTGAGCTTGATGCCGGACTCCTGCTCAACAATCTGGTCGATACGTTCGATCTGGCCCTGAGTCTCTTCGAGGTGGGCGCGGAAGGCGTCGCTAAGCTGTTCGTTTGACGCGGATCGGGCGAGTTTTGCGAGTGCGCGGGTGAGCTGCTTCTCTGCGCTGTAGGTATCGGACAGGAGGTGAATAAACACGTCTTCAAGACTTTTCATATTCATGGGCAGATAACCTTTATCAGGAAAAAATACTGCGAGTCCTGGGACCCGCAGCTTTCGACATTAATTTCGTGAGAAATTACGCGTGTTCATCAGGAGTTATCAGACTTCCGGCCTCCGCCGTGGCTGTTTTGACCCCCTTTCTTACCTGCTTCAGATGCACGTTGCGGATCGTTTTTAAAGTTCCCACCGCTGTGCTGACCGCCTTTACGTCCGGCGTCTGATGCTTTATCACGGTCTTCAGCGAAATTACCGGAACCACCACGATGCTCTGCCATATATAAACCCTCGTATTGTGTTTATTTCGGTAGAATACGCATTGTCCAGCGCGTATTCGTTGTCGTTCAGAACTAAGGCTAGCGGATAATCAGAATAATGAACGAAGCGGCAAATATATTTCCAGCCGCTTATTTCGCGGAATATCGAGGGTTATTGGGCTTCGTTTAAAGGCAATATATCTAAGCGATATTAGTAAGCTGCATAGCATAATTACCCCTGCGTAGTGCAGAAGAAGAAAGGGGGGTAAGCGAAGCGGTGGTATTTACGTTACTTTACGTTTTTAGCGAAGCGGGGGTTATCAAAATGGCGGACATATGATACTAAGGAGGAGATCATAAAAAAAATGAAGGGTCCAACAGCATGTCATCCCAAAAACTCGCCGCTAGCGTGCAGAGCCTGCAATCCTCAGCCATCCGCGAACTCCTCAAACACAGTAAAATGGCGGGGGTCATCTCCCTCGGCGGAGGCATTCCTAATCCCGACCTGTTCGATCGCGAAGGCCTTAAAATCGCCTCAGAAGCGGTATTATCGCAGCAGTTTGGCGAAGCCTTCCAGTACGGTCTGACCGAAGGCGTTCCGGCGCTGCGTGAAGCAATTAAAACGATTTCCGCCGAGCGCGGCATTCACTGTGCGGCAGACGACGTGGTTATTACGTCCGGTTCGCAACAGTCCCTCGACGTGCTCGCCCGCGCGTTAATTAACCCAGGCGATATTGTGGTCGTCGAACGTCCAACCTATTTAGCGGCGTTGCAGGTATTTGGCCTGGCGCAGGCGCAATTTGAATCCGTTGGCACCGACGGCGACGGCATGATTGTCGATGAACTTGAGTCGCTGGTAAAAAATAAAACCATTAAAGCGGTTTATATTGTGCCGACATTTGGTAATCCCGGCGGCGTGACCCTTTCTGAAGCGCGTCGTAAACAGCTGGTGGAATTATCTAAACGCTATGACTTCGTTATTATTGAAGACGATCCGTACAGCGAAATTAATTATACCGACGAGGTGTTTCGCCCGCTGATTGCGCACGCTAAAGATATCGGCAACGAAGAGAATGTGGTTTATACCTCTACCTTCTCCAAAATACTGGCGCCGGGCACGCGCGTGGGCTGGGTGATTGTCCCCGAGTGGCTGAAGCGCGCGGTGGTGAACCTCAAGCAGACCACCGATTTGCACACCAGCACCCTGTCGCAGCTGATGACGCTTGAATACCTCAACACAGGCCGTCTGAAAGGGCAGATTGCGGCGATCCGCGAAGCCTATCGCCAGAAATATCAGACCTTCTCCGGAGAGCTGGAGGCGCAGCTCGGTGACGTTATGACCTTCCATAAGCCGAAAGGCGGCATGTTCCTGTGGGCGAAAATGAATAACGGCATCGACACCACCCGCTGGCTGGAAAAGACCTTAAGCAACGGCGTGGTGTTCGTGCCGGGCGAGTTCTTCTATTGCAGCGCGCCGGACCGCACCACGCTGCGCATGTCGTTTGTTACGCCAACGGATGAACAGCTGGTCGAAGCGGTTCGACGTTTGAAAGTGTCGCTGTAGGGGTTGGGGAGAATGTAGGCCGGGTAAGGCGCAGCCGCCACCCGGCATTTTTTAATGCTGCCTCACGCCTGTACTTTTCGGGCAGCCATGACTTCTGCCACGGTTTTAACCCGGGTTAATTCTTCCTGCGTTCGGGTATCGGTTTTTGCTTCCCAGATATCGAGGTTTTGTTGCAGGTTCAGCCAGAACTCAACGCTGGTGTCGAATGCCTTGGCGAGCCTGATAGCCATGTCGGCAGTCAGCTTGCGGTTGTTGTTAACCAGCGCGCTGATAGTGTTGCGATGCACGTTTAGCATGTCAGCCAGATCGCTGATTTTCAGATTAAGTGGCTCGAGGTATTCATACTGCAATACGTCACCTGGCGTGGTGGGTTTGCGCAGCGCTTGTCGAAGTGTCATGAGATGCCTCATTTGTGTAGGGTATATTTATGGGCGGTAAGATAGAGATCTTCGGCTTTACCTTCGTTCCATATGAACACCAGTCGATATTGTCTGTTCACGCGAATCGAGGAGAAGTTTGATAGCGGCGGATTTAAAACTTCGTACCTGTTGCCCGGTGGCGATTGCAGATCTTTATAGGAGGTGGCCGCATGGATAATGTCCAGTTTTCTCGCGAGTACAGATTCCAGGTTGACGGGGATAACGTTGGCTGACTTTCCATAAAGAAAGAAATCCTCAAGCCATTGATCTCGGAAATGATGAATCATTATGGGTAGACGCTCCGTTCCGTGAAGCTCAAATAATAATATTGCACACTTGCACTGTGTGCAAGTGCATTTATTAACAAGTTTAGTAGTTTTACGCGATTCGGGATTGCGTGGAAGCGTTTTATAAAAGAGAAACGAGATCCTGAGAGGCGGCTTCAGGAAATATGCAAAGGGTAGTGTATTCAGCTGCGGTCTGATGCCCTCACCCCAGCCCTCTCCCACGGGGAGAGGGGGAAAATCGGCTCTCACATCAACACCCGGCGATTCTGCTGAGGCCTGATGCCCTCACCCCGGCCCTCTCCCACGGGGAGAGGGGGAAAACCCGTTCCCACATCAAATCCCGGCGATTCTGCTGCGGTCTGGTGCCTACACCCAAACCTCGAACCAGCCCCCGTCAACGCTCCCTCAGCGCCTCCTTCGCCCGGTTAAACGGCTTAATCATATAATCCAGCACCGTTTTCTCTCCGGTCTTGATATCCACCGTGGCAATCATCCCCGGCACAATCGAGAAGTGTCGTCCGGCCTTATTCACCAGATAATCCTGCCCAGTGCGGATAAACACCCGGTAATAGAATACCTCCGGCTTGGCTTCGTCCTGGATGGTGTCCGGGGAGATCGTTTCCACCACCCCGTGCAGCCCGCCGTAAATGGCGTAATCGTAGGCGGTGATCTTCACCAGCGCCTTTTGCCCCGGATGGATAAAGGCGATATCGCGCGGCGACAGGCGGGTTTCAATCAGCAGATGATCGTCCACCGGGACAATCTCCATCAGCTCGCCGTTGGGCGGGATAACGCCGCCGATGGTGGTCACTTTGATGTTTTTCACAATCCCGCGCACCGGGGAGCGCACCGTCAGGCGCGTCACGGAGTCTTCGCGTCCCTTCAGGATCGCCGAGAGCATATCCACTTCGGCGTTGGCCTTTGAGAGCGCCTCGCGCGCCTGCACGTAATACTGCGAACGCACGTCGGTGAGCTTCAGCTCCAGATCGCTTTTCTGGCGCTGGAGGCGCAGCACCTCGACGTGGCTGGCGGCACCGCTTTTTGCCAGACGCTCGGTGATGGCCAGCTCTTTGTTCGCGAGGCTCAGGGCGGAGTTCAGCTCGCGCTGGGTATCGTCGAGCTGCGCGCGGCGGCTTTTATAGAGGTGCGTTTCGGTGGCGAGCAGATCCGGCCACGCCTTTAGGGATTCCGGGAAGATCAGCGGCTTGTCGTTCACCTCGGCGGTTAAGCGCACGCTGGAGGCAAGCGACGCGCGGTAGCGGGCGGCGCTTTCCCCGACGTTGGATTCAGAACGGGTCGGGTCGAGGCGGGCGAGGATCTGTCCCGCCTGCACCTGATCGCCCTCGTGGACGCTCAGCTCGGTCAGGATCCCGCCGTCGAGGGACTGCAAAACCTGCTCGCGGGAGCTGGGGATCACTTTGCCCGTCCCGGTAGAGACTTCATCCAGAATGCCGAACCAGGCCCACACACCGGTGACGATAAACAGCAGCAGGGTCCAGATAACAATGCGCCGCGCGCCGGAGTAGCCGGTTTCCGAATCCAGCGCGTTATCCAGATCCTCCATCGTGGTGGCATCATGCTGACTGGTTTTCATTTTTCCACTCCCGTCCGTTCGCCTGCTGTTGCATACGGCTGTTGCTGAGGGCCTGCGCTTTCGGCGCATCCATCACCAGCATCCCCTCTTTGAGCACCACCACGCGCTCCACCAGTTCAAGAACCGGCACGCGGTGGGTGGCGACCACCAGCGTGCGGTTGCCCAGCCACTGGCCCAGACGCTGAATAAACTCGCGCTCGGTGTGTTCATCCAGCGAGGCGGTCGGCTCATCAAGCAGCACGATGTTCGGATCGCGCAGCAGCATTCGCGCCAGCAGAATCGACTGGCGCTGGCCGCCCGACAGCCCCACGCCGTTTTCCATAATCGGGTAGTCCAGCCCCTTCGGCAGCTTTTGCACAAAGCTCGCGGCACCGCACATCTCCAGCACTTCAAAGATCGCCTCGTCGGTGGCGCGCGGCAGGCCGAGAGTCACGTTTTCGCGCAGCGTGCCGTGGAACAGGCGGGCGTTCTGGGTCATAAAGCCGACGTTGCGCCGCAGATCGGCCACGTCCAGATGCGGCAGGCTCAGGTTGTCGAGCCGCAGCTCGCCGCTCGCCAGATCCATTCCCCCGGCCAGCGCCTGCAACAGCGTCGATTTCCCCGCGCCGTTACGCCCTAAGATGGCAATACTCTCGCCCGGCTTGATCTCCAGACGGTTGATGCGCAGCGCCATGCGCGGATCTTCCGGGTGATAGCGAAACTGCGCCTGATCGAACAGGTAGTGGCCGTGCAGCACGTCCTGGCGGATCGGCGTCTCTTCCCGCTGGTTCTCGGTGGGCAGCTGCATGATGCTGTCCAGCCCCTCTTTGGCGGCCTTCACCTGCTGCCAGCGCGCCAGCACGCCGCACAGGGTCGCCATCGGGGCGATCATCCGCGAGGCCAGCATCGACGCCGCCACCACCGAACCGGTGGTCAGGGTGCCTTCGATCACCATCGGCGCGCCGACCACGATCACCCCGGCGTACACCAGGCTCTGAATGGTCATGCCCCAGTTGATCAGCCCCTGGCTCAGCTCGCGGGTGCGCAGGCCGGATTCCGCGGTGATCTGGATATAGCTGTTCCACTGTTGCAGGAAGCGGTTTTCCGCCTGCATCAGCTTGATATCCTCCAGCCCCTGCACGCTCTCCACCAGCACCGCGTTGCGCAGGGTCGATTCGTGGGCGGACTGTTTCGCCAGCGTCGCCAGCTTTTTTTGCAACAGCAGGCCGGGCAGCACCATCAGCACGGCGGCGACCGGGGCTATCCACGCGAGCGGCGGGGCGATGATCGCCAGCACCACCACGAACAGCAGGAAGAAGGGCAGATCGACAATGGTGGAAATCGTGGAGGAGGTGACCATCTCGCGGATCTGCTCCAGCTCGCGCAGCTGGGAGATAAAGCTCCCGGTGGAGCGCGGCACGGCGCTGTTGCGCAGCCGCAGGGCGTGACCAAATACCCGGTCTGACACCCGCAGATCGGCGCGTTTACCGAGCAGATCCATGATGTGCCCGCGCGCGATGCGCAGCACAAAGCCGAACAGGGTGGCGATCAGTACGCCGATCGTCAGCACGTACAGGGTCGGGTAAGACTGGGCGGGGATCACCCGGTCATACACCTGCATCGAAAAGACCACGCCGGACAGCGACAGCACGTTTATAAACAGCGCCGCCAGCATCACCCAGGTGTAGGGGCGCAGGTCGCGCATCACCAGGCGGTAGAGCCAGTCCGGGCGATATTTCGAGATATAGGCATCCACGCGGCTGTCTTTAAGCGCCGCCAGCGGACGCAGGGCGACAACGTGGTGGATGGCGGGCAGCAGGGCTGTCAGGGAGAGGCGGTTACTCTCCGGCGTGCTGCCGATAAAGCAAATCTCCAGCGTGTCCTCGCCGTCAAAGTGTTCGATGACGCCAATCTTGCCCTCGTTCAGCTCCACCACCACCGGCAGACGCCAGCTGTTGATGGTCTCTTCGCCGCTGCGCAGAAACTGAAGCGACAGCCCCGCCTCGCGGGCGAGCTGGGTCAGCGCGGTCACCATCGGCTTGCCGCGCAGCCAGGGCGCGCCCGCCATCAGCGAGCCGGGTGAACAGGCCACGCGGTAGTGGTCGGCGACATAGCCAAACGCCTGCGCCCACTGCTCCAGCTTGCCGTCCGGGATCGGTTCATTGTTCGGGATATCGGTATCCTTCATGGCTGGATCTCCACGGACTGGATCGTGCGGTTATCCAGGCTGAATGCGTGGCGCATACGGCCCGTGTTGTACAGGCAGTTAAGCTGGAGCTGATGCAGCTGCCCGATCGTTTGCTGCTGGGTGAAGCGCGCCTGATACACCTCCTGTTCGGCGTTAAGCACGTCCAGCAGCGGGCGCGAACCGAGATCAAGATACTGCTGCTGATAGAGTTCACGGGTGCGGGCGCTCAGGGATTCCTGGCGGGACTGAATTTGCAGCGTGCTGAGCAGGCTCATCACCTGGCTGCGGGATTCGAGCAGCTTTTGCCGCACGTCCACGCGGGTGCGCTGAATGGTGGACTGCGCCGCTTCCACCGCGTGTCCGGCCGCGTTTCGCCGCGCGGTTAAGCCGCCGCCCTGGTAAAGCGGCATCTCGACCCTCACCCACGCGGAGTACTGGGTGCGATCCAGCGAGCCGTGCCCCGCATAGTTGTCGTTAAGATAGTGGCGCACCTCCGGCTCCAGCGAGATGGTTGGCGTCATCTGGGCGTTGGCGTAGTCCAGATTCGCCTGCGCCGCGTTCGCCTGCGCCCAGGCGGCGAGTACCGCAGGCACCAGACGATCGTCCGGCTCGGCGATATCGCAGCTGCGCTTCATGCTGTCCGGGAAGTCGTTGCTGATGGCCCCGAGCGAACTCCAGCCGAGGTTGCTCATCAGCGTGGCGCGGGAGCTGTCGAGGTTAGCCTGATACTGCATCAACTGGGCGCGTGCGCCTTCGATACGGGCGTCGGTTTGCACCACGTCCGAGAGCGACGTCGCCCCTTCGTCGTTACGCTGTTTGGTTAATTTGCCGATGGCGCTCAGGGCGTCGAGCTGCTCCCGGGCGGTCTCCACCATCTGCTGCCAGGTCTGTACCTGCACCATCGCCGTGGCGGTATCGTGGGCGATGGTATCAATGCTCACCAGCACGTTGGCCTGCTGCTGGGCGACGCCCGCGTTTTCGGCGCGCACCTGGCTGGCGACCTTGCCGAAGTCGTAGAGCATTTGCGAGAGGGATAACACCAGAGAGGGGGTAAAGCCGGAGTCGCCGCCGTCATGGGTGTAGCCGTTATCCATTCCGGCATTGACCTGCGGATAGTATTTGGATTTGGCAACGTCGACCTGCGATGACTGTTCATAAAGTTTGCCGACCGCTTCGCTGATGGTCGGATGCCAGGACACGGCGCGCACCACGGCGTCGTCCATCATCAGCACGCCGGGTGGGGTTTTACTGGCCGGAAGCGCCACGCGGCCTTCCAGAGAGGGCAATTCCTGTTCAGCACTCAGCTGTTCGGTATTGATGACTACCGCATGAGCGTTGAATACGGGCACAGCAACCAGGCAGCACGACAGCCACCCCCAATGCATTCTTTTTCTCATGTCATGTCCCTAATAAAAACGTACCGCTTTTTTGTTTATGCCCGGGCGGCGAGCGCCCGGGTCATTTTTTTGCGTACTGTCAGGTAATGATGTTGTGGTGCTGGTTTACCAGTTCGTCGAAGGTGGTCTGAACGTTGTCCAGGGTCACCAGGTTGGTATTGGCGTAGGCCGTTCCCGTGCCGTCGCGGTCGATAGAGATCACCGTGTTGTTCCCGCTCGCGGTGACGTGCAGATAGTTACCGAGCGTCGAGGTCTGGCCGTTCCAGCCCACCAGCAGATCGCCGATATCAATCTTGTCGCCCTGCGAAATGGAGAAGTTGGTCCAGTGATCCCCCGTGCCGTTGCCCCCCGTGCCGTTGCCCGCGGCGGTGTTAAGCACGTTGTAAATCAGCGTGTCGCCATAGGCGCTACCGGTGACGATATCGTTATGGTTAGTGCTGGTGATTTGCGGTGCCAGGTTGATGGTCAGCGAGGCGGTATCCGTCTGGCCGTTGGCGCCGGTCAGGGTATAGTTGAAGACCTCCTTACTGGTCATGGAAGCCAGCGACACCCCGTTGTTCAGCGTGTAGGTATAGCTGCCGTCCACGCCAATCGAGAGCGTGCCGTAATGGCCCACAATCGACGCGCTGGCGTTGCTGGTGGTGTAAGGATCGAGCGTGGTGACGTGCCCGTCGTATCCGGTCACGCTCAGACGAGTATTCACCGATGCCAGCTGATCCAGCGCCCCCTGGGAGTCCGTACCGTCGTAGATATTCCCCGTCACCTGATGACCGGCGGTAGTTTCAAAGTTATTGAGGAACACCGAGGTGCCGGTGACGTAAGGGGTGATGGTGATCCCGCCTACGCTGACCGGGCCCGCCGTACCGGTAAAGTTCAGGGTATAGGTGCCCGCTTCCAGGTCCAGTCCGCTCAGGTTGATGGTGGTGGAGCCACCGGTAAACGAGCTGGAGGCAATCGGCGTGGCGGAACCCTGCATGGTGATGGACCAGGTCACGCCCAGCCCGCCCAGCGGCAGCAGCGAGGAGATATCAAAGTGCAGCACCACGTTGTGTAGCGCGGTATTCGGATCCACCACGAAGGTGCCGCTGCCGGAGGCGCGGGTAGTGCTCAGCAGCGCCGTCGTCCAGCTGGCGCTGCCGACGGTGGTATCGCTCCAGGCCGCAATGTGTTGGGTGGCATCGACGGCCACTTCCTTGCTGACGTCGTTAATGGCATCCAGCGCGTGCGGCGTTGGGGTGATGTTGAGCGAGGCGCTGTCCTTATGCCCGGTGGAGTCGGTAATGGTGTAGACAAAAGTATCCGGGGTGCTGATCTTGTCGGCTCCGGTGCCCGCTTTCAGGGTGTAGTTGTAGTTACCCTGAGAGTCGATGGTCAGCGTGCCGTACAGCCCCTGAACGGTGGTGATCCCGGTGGCGTTCACCTGCACGCCGTTCACTTCCGTCACCGTCGCCGTAATACCGGTCGGCAGAATGTCGTCTGCCATCACGTTACCGCTGGTGGCGCCGTCGGTGCTGGATACGGTGTAAACGTGATCCTCAAGCACGTTCAGGGTATACCCGGTGAGCGCGGTGATCCCCGAGGCGGTATTCAGCAGGAACAGGTACTGGCCCGCCGGGAGGTCGACCGTCAGCTTGCTGGAGGTCCCGCCCAGCAGCGGCGCGGTCAGCCAACTCTTCTCGTATCGGTACTGCTGATAGGTCTGGGTTGCGGCGTTGAACTTGTAGACGTACAGGTCAAACACCGAGCCGATAGCCACGCCGCCGACGTTCGCCTGCAAGGTCATGGTGCGGGTGGTGCCCTGATCGACGTTGTAGATAATCGGGTTGCTGAGGTTGCTCAGCACGTCGAGGCTCAGCACGTTACCCAGCCCGACGCCGACCACCGTGAACCCGCCCTGGGACGAGGTGCCGTTGTCGATGGCGTGAACGCTGGTATCGAAGACGAAGCTCGCCGCATCATCCACCGCCGTGGCGTGGGCAACAGGCGTTCCGGCGCTGGTACCCAGCGAAATCACCAGCTGGGCGCTGGCCGTCGCGCCGTTGTGGGCGATGGTGTAGGTGAAGTTCTCCGTGCGGCCGTTGGCGCTCGCGCTGGTGGTGGTCAGCGTGTAGGTATAGCTGCCGTTGGCGTTAATCGTTAAATCACCGTACAGGCCGTGAACCACGGTGGTGCCGGTGGCGTTGATGTTGGTGACCTGTCCCTGGGCGTTCGTCACCTGGGTGACCAGCGTGCCGGACGGGGCGTTATCGCTGCCGGACACCGCGTCGTTATCGGTGATCACGTTACCCGCAACGTTGAGGTTGCTGCCGACGATAGTGCCCGCGCTGGTCTGGGTGACGTCCACGTCAAGGCTGCTGTAAGCGCCGGTCGCCAGCAGGCTGGTGTTGTAGGTCAACACCCGGTACTGCCCCTCGGCCAGCCCGGTCAGGTTCAGCGACACGCCGTTCGCGCCGAGAGTAAGCAGGTTCAGCGCGTTGTTTGCGCCGGAGTCCACCACCGTCGTCCAGACGTTGTTGGTCGCATCCCAGTGCTGTACCACAATCTGCATGGTGTTAAGCAGGCTCAGCACCGCGCCGGTTCCGTAGGCGTTGATGTTGATGTTCGCCGACGCGCCAGGGTCAACGTTGAAGGTGACCTGGGCGCTGTTATCCCCCAGCAGCGAGAGGACATTGCCTACCGCACCCACCAGCAGCAGGCCGTAATCGCTGTACTGCGCGTCGGTGACGGCCGCCGTGGTGGTGAAGTTCAGCTCGTCCAGGTTGTTGGCGGCGGACAGCGGCAGGTTAGGGGCGATGACCTGCCCCGCCAGCGAGGTGTTCCCTGCGGCGTCGGTTGCGCTCAGGGTCAGCGTCCCCCCTTCGGTCTGCTTGTTGGCAAAGTTCAGGGTGAACGCGCCGCTGGCGTTGGCGGTGGTGGTGTAGGTGGTACCGTCCGGCAGGCGAATGGTTACGGTGCTGCCCGCTTCGGCCTGCCCGGTGAGCACGCTGCCGTCGGCGTTAAAGGTCCCGGTCGGCACGCCCGGCGCGGTGGTGTCGACGACCACGGCGATGCTGCCGGAGACCGGCCCGGTGCCCGTACCGTTGGTGGCGGTCGCGGTGAAGGCGTGTGACCCTTCGCTCAGCGCGGGTGCGGTAAAGGTCCAGTTGCCGTTAACGTCCGCCACCACCGTCCCCATCGCCACCCCGTTGTTAAACAGGGTGACCGTGGCGCCCGCCTGGGCAGTCCCGGTCAGCGTCGGGGTCGTGTCGTCGGTGCTCTGTCCGTTGCTGAGCGTCCCTTTAATCGTGCCGACGTCATCGGTCACGGTGTTGATGACCGGCGCGCCAGGCAGGGCGGTAATCGGTGCGATCACCGACGAGGTTAAGCCGGCGTTGCCCGCCTTATCGGTGGCGAAGGCCAGCAGCGTTTCGCCGTTGGTCTGCGCCGGGCTGATGGTGGCGGTAAAGTTGCCGTTACCGTCCGCCGTGGCGGTGCCGAGTACCGTACCGCCGCTGGTGGTGATGGTCACGGTGCTGCCCGCTTCCGCCGTACCCGTTACGCGGGTGCCCACGTTAAGTACCGCCAGTCCGCCAGGAACGGCGGGTGCAAGGGTGTCCACCACAATTGAGGTGACTGGCGAGGCGGCGCTGGTATTGCCTGCGGCGTCGGTAGCGGTCACGGTGAAGTCATGCTGGCCGTTGCCGAGCACGGTGGTTGTCTGCGGCAGGGTCCAGTTGCCGTTGGCATCCGCCGTCACCTGGCCGACCAGCGTTCCGCCGTCGTAAATTCTCACCACGCTGTTGGCTTCCGCCGTGCCGTTCAGGGTTGGCTGGGTGTCGTTGGTCGGGTTCGAACCGATAATCGGTCCGGTGATGGTGCCGATATCATCAACAATAGAGGTGATGACCGGGACCGTTGGCGCGGTTGCATCCACCACCAGCGTAAAGGTGTTGGAGTCGCCGCTGACGTTACCCGCCGGATCGCTGGCGGTGGCTCTCAGGGTGTGCGAACCGTCGGCCAGCGGCGTGGTTGGGGTAAAGCTCCAGCTGCCGTTGGTGGCGACCACGCTGCCGAGCAGGGTGGAGCCGTCGTAAATCCGCACCACCGAGCCGGCTACCGCCGTACCGCTGAGGGTTGGCCTGTTGTCATCCGTCAGCTGGCCGTTGGTCAGGTTACCCGTGGTCGTCCCCACGTCGTCCGCGACGGTTAAAATGACCGGCGGCGCTGGCGGGGTGGTGTCTATGGTAATCAGGAATGGCGCGGACGGATCGCTGGCGTTACCCGCCGCGTCTACCGCCACCGCCGTCAGGCTGTGGGTGGTTTCGCTAAGGTTAGCGGTGAGCTGCAACGACCAGTTCCCGCTGCCGTCGGCGGTGGCGGTACCCAGAAGCTGCGTTCCTTCGTAGATATTAATGGTCGCGCCAGGCTCGCTGGTGCCTTTCAGCAGCGGCTGGGCGTCGTCGGTGATCTGCCCGGTACCGAGCGCCCCCTGGATCGCGCCAAAATCATCCACCGCCTGGGTAATGGCCGGGGCCGCTGGCGGCGTCAGGTCAACCACCACCACGAACGGCGTGGAGGCCGTGCCCACGTTGCCCGCGGCATCGGTGGCGGTAAAGGTCAGGCTGTGGCTGCCTTCGGTGAATCCTGTCGGAGCCCAGGTCCAGTTTCCGGTGCCGTCGGCCGTGACCTGGGTAACGAACGTGCCGTTGTCGTAGATGGATATCTGAGCACCGTTTTCGGTCGTGCCGGTAAAGGTCGGCGTGCTGTCGTTGGTGGACTGCCCGTTGCCGAGCGTGGTCACCGCGCCCACGTCATCCGTCACGGTCACTACCACCGGCGCTGCCGGTGCGCTGGTGTCCACGGTGAGGCTCACCGTTACCGTGTCGTTGCTGGTGTTGCCCGCGCTGTCGGTCGCGGAGATCACCAGGCTGTGCGGGCCATCGTTCAGCGCGGCGGTTGGGGTGAACGTCCAGGTGCCGCCTGCGGTGACGACCGCCGTGCCGATTTCATTGCCACCCTCTTTGATGTGAATAGTCGAACCGGCTTCCCCGGTGCCGCTCAGGGTCGGGCGGCTGTCATCGGTAATCCCGCCAGGGCCGACCTGTCCGGTAATCGCGCCGACGTCATCCAGCACGCCCGTAACGGACGGCGTGGCGGGCGGCGTGGCGTCTACGGTAATCGCAAACGCAGGGGAGGTGGCGGAGACGTTACCCGCGTCGTCGTTGGCGTAGACGCGCAGATTATGCACGCCGTCGTCCAGCGCAACGGTTGGGGTAAAGCTCCACTGGCCGCCGCTCACAATCGCCGTGCCAATCTGCACGCCGTTATCCAGAATGTGGATCACGTTGCCGTCGGTGCCCGTGCCGCTCAGGGTCGGCAGGTTATCGTTGGTCAGTTGGCCGTTGGTGAGAGTGCCCGTGCTGCCGCCCGGCACGTCGTCCAGAATCGCGTCCAGCGTCGGCTGCGCGGGCGGCGTGGTGGCAATGGTAATGCCGTAGCCGTCCGATACCACGCTCTGGTTGCCCAGCGCGTCGGTTGCGACCACCGTGAAGTTGTGCGGGCCATCGGCCAGCGGTTTCGACGGGGTGAAGGTCCAGCTGCCGCTGACGTCGGCCTGTGCGGTGCCCAGCACCGTGCCGTTATCGCTGACCGTCACCGTGCTGCCCGCTTCGGCCTTACCGTTCAGGGTTGGGGTGGTGTCGTTAGTAGAGGCGTTCTTGTCGATGCCGCCCACGTACAGCGGAACGTCGTCGGTAAGGGTATCAATGGTCGGTTTGTCCGGCGCCGTGGTGTCAATATTCACCACAAACGGTAGGGACGGCAGGCTGATATTGCCCAGATGATTAACGGTAATGGTGTAGGCGTGCGTCCCGTCCAGCTGCGTGCCGGGGGTAAAGCTCCATGCCCCGCCCGCCACCGCCGTCGCGGTACCGATCGCCAGCCCGTTGTCGTAAACGGTGATGATATCGCCCGCGCCAGCCGTACCGCTCAGGGTTGGGGTGCTGTCGTTGGTGGACTGCCCGTTGGTCAGCGGCCCCACGTACGGCGGCACGTTGTCCGTCACTGCGCTAATCACCGGAACGCCCAACGAGAGCAGGTCGATGGTGACGGTTGCCGCAGACGAGATATCGCTGGTGGCGCCGTCGACCGTTGCCGTGGCGGTAAAGGTATGTGCGCCAGGCAGCAGCGGTGCGGTGAGCTGATAGCTCCAGCTGGTCTCGGTTGCCCCCAGTGTGATAGTGGTCAGCAGCGCGCCGTCCTGGTAGATCGACACGGTGCTGCCCGCCGCCGCCGTCCCGTTCAGCGTTGGCAATTCATCGTCTGAAATCCCGCCCTTCACGTCGCCCACCAGGTTGCCGACGTCATCGATGATGGTGTCGATGGTCGGCGGCTGCACGGTACCCGTGACCTGATAGCTGGTCGGATCGCTGGCGTTACCCGCTACGTCGGTCGCGGTGACGGTCAGGTTATTGCCCGACGCCTGCGTGCCGTTCAGCGGGATGCTGAAGTGGTTGTTGCTGTCCGCCGTGCCGGTGCCAATCAGGTTGTTATTGGCATCGCGAATTTCGACCGTTGAACCCGCTTCCGCCGTCCCGGACAGGGTAGTGCCCTGCACGTTGATGGTGATATCCGACGGCTGCGCGGGGGCTAAGGTATCGACCGTGACGGTGATAGGTGTTCCCGCCACGCTGACGTTACCCGCTTCGTCCTGGGCGGTGGTGGTGAAGGTGTGATCGCCCTGGCCGAGCGCAGGCGGCTGGAAGCTCCAGTTACCGTTCACGTCTACCGTGGCGGTGCCCAGCGGCGTGTTGGTGCCGTTGTAGTTGTCGTAAACGGTGATCACATCGCCCGCGCTGCCCGTGCCGCTCAGCACCGGACGCGGATCGTTGGTGGTGCCGTTATTGCCGATAACGCCGGTATTGGCATCAACGTTATCGGTGACGATCGGTGCTGTGGTCACGGCTGGCGGATCGGTATCGATAATGATGGTCGCCCCGTTGGATGGTGGGCTTTCGTTGCCCGCGCCGTCTTTGTCGGTGGCGGTCAGGGTGATGTTGTAGGTGCCGTTAGGCAGCGGCTCGTCAGGCGTCCACGTCCATTTGCCGTCTTCGCCCACCTGCGCCGTGCCGAGCACGGTGGTGCCGTTGTAGATGGTGATGATATCGCCCGTAGCCCCGGTGCCGCTCAGGGTTGGGGTGGTATCACGGGTCGGTTGACCCGGCTCCAGCGTGACGTCCACGCCGTCCGGGTTAACGGTCACGGTTGGCGTGGTCGGCGCGTCCGGTGCCGTGGTGTCAATCACTACCTCGAACGCGTCGGAGGCGGTGGTGTTCCCGGCAGGGTTAGTGGCGACGGCGGTGATCTGGTGCGAGCCTTCACCAAGCGGCAGCGGCGGGGTAAAGGTCCAGTTTCCGGCGCCGTCTACCGTCGCATTGCCCAGCAGCTTGTCGCCGTCGTACACGGCAACGGTGCTGCCCGCTTCGGTTGTGCCTGAGAATTCAGGCTGGGTGTCATCGGTCGGTTGCCCGCTGGCAACGGGCCCGGTCACGCTGCCCACGTTGTCGGTTACGTCGCCAATGGTCGGCTTGTCAGGGGCTTCCGTTGAGAGGTTCAGCACGAAGTCGGTTGAGGTGGTGCTCTGGTTCCCGGCGGCGTCTACCGCCACGAAGCTCAGGTTGTGCGTGCCCGTAGTAAACGCGCTGGCGTCAGCGGGGGTCCATGTCCACGACCCGTTCGGGGCGACCAGCGCAGTGCCAATCACGGCGCCGTTTTCCACCACGTTAATGGTCGCACCCGGCTCCCCGGTCCCGTTGAAGGTTGGGGTGGTGTCGTTGGTTAACTGCCCGCTGGTAATGTTCCCGGTGCTGGCGCTGGCATCGTCAATGACCTGGCTAATCGCCGGAGCGTTCGGGGCAACAGTATCAACGGTGACGGACCAGCTGGCGGACCAGCCGCTCTCCTGTCCTTTAGCATCGACGGCTTTGGCGGTGATCACGTTTCCGCCCTCAACCAGATGCACGTCCGCCGGGAAGCTCCAGGTGCCGTCGGCCAGAACGGTGGTCGAACCAATTTTGTTGCCGTTGGTGTAGAGATCGAGCGTCGTGCCCGCCTCGCCGGTGCCGTAGATGGTCGGATGGTTGTCGTTGGTCACGCCGCCGTTCGCCACGCTGCCGGTATAGGCGTCCACGTTATCGGTCACGCCGAGGATTTCAGGCGTCTGGGCCGGGGTGATATCCGGTGCGACGATACTCGCCGGGCCGCCGGTATTGCCCGCCGGATCGGTTGCCGCTGCGGTTAAGGTCTCACCGTTGGCCTGCGGAGGATTGAGCGTCACCGTGAAGTTGCCCTGATCGTCCACCTTCGCGCTGCCCACATCGCTGGTGCCGTTGTTAACGGTCACGGTACTGCCGGGCTCGGCTTTACCGGTCAGTTGGGTGCCATCGTCTGAAATCGCCAGCTCGGTCGGGGCATTTGGCGGCGTGGAGTCCGGTGCGGTGGCGGTCGCGGGCTGGCTGGTATTGTTCGCCCCGTCGGTCGCGGTAACGGTCAGCACCTCGCCGTTTTTCTGCGGCGGAGAAATGGTGATATCAAAATTACCGTCGCTGTCGGCCTTGCCGCTGCCGATCGGCTGACCGTCTTCCCCGTTCACCACGACGGTGCTGCCTGCTTCGGCCTTGCCCGTGACGTGGTCGCCATCCTGATTCACCTCAACGCCGCTCGGGATCTGCGGCGCGGTGGTATCCGGTGCCGTCAGGCTGGATGGGGTGCTGTTATTTCCCGCTTCGTCGGTCGCGGTGACCGTAATTTTTTCGCCGTTGGTCAGGGCAGGGGTGAGCGTCAGGGTGAAATGCCCGGTACCGTCGGCGGTGGCGGTGCCAATCACCGTTCCGGCGCTGTTTTTAATGGTGACGGTGCTGCCCGCCTCGGCGGTCCCGGTTATCTGATCCCCGGTACCGTTTATCTGTGCATCCGGCGTGGCAGGCGGCGTTGTGTCGATAATAAAGTTCAGCGACTGGGACATGCCGCTGGTGTTCCCCGCCGGGTCGGTGGCGGTGAGGGTCAGAGAGTGTGCCCCTTCCGACAGCGCCGTGCCTGGGGTAAAGCTCCAGTTGCCGCTGGCATCAACCGTCGTTTCGCCAATTTTCACCCCTTTGTCATACAGGGTGATGGTATCGCCCGGTTCGCCTTTGCCGCTCAACACCGGCCTGCTGGCGTGGGTATACTGACCGCCCAGAATCGGTACGGCGGTCGACGTGGTGTTATCGCTTGCGCTCAGCACGCCCGGCGTGGCCGGAGGCGTGGTATCGATGACCAGCGTGAATGACGGCGAGGCGGGGCCGGTATTGCCTGCGGCATCGGTGGCGGTGGTGGTTATGCTGTGCGAGCCTTCGCTCAGATCCGAGGATGGCGTAAAGCTCCATTTCCCGTCGCTGCCCGCCACCGCGGTTCCAATGGCCTTGCCGTTGTCATAAATCGTGATTGTTGCCCCCGCTTCCGCGGTGCCGCTAAAGGTCGGACGGGTATCGTCGGTGCTCTGTCCACCGGTCAGCGCCCCCTGAATGGAGCCAACGTTATCCTGTGCGCCGGTGATGGCAGGTGCAGCAGGTGCGGTGTTGTCAGTGTTGCCGCCGCCGGTATTTCCCCCACCGGTGTTTCCACCGCCCGTGTTGCCGCCGCCGGTATTGCCCCCGCCGGTATTTCCACCGCCCGTGTTGCCGCCGCCGGTATTGCCCCCACCGGTATTACCCCCACCGGTGTTACCGCCGCCGTTATTTTCACCGCCGTTGTTATTATCGTTGTCACTGCCGCCGCCCCCGCCGCCACCGCTACCCCCGGCGGCGATCGCAATGCCCCCGGCTGCGGCCAGACCACCCAGCACCCACGGCCACAGTGCGCCACCTTCGGCTGAATCCGCACCCGCTGCGGCAACCAGCGCATCCGTAGAGGCGATGGATTCATAGGTCGCTGCGCCAGCGGGATCTTCAACCCACCACAGCGCGCCGTTACCCTCTTCAAGCACAAGCTGGCTCAGCCCCTGCGCATCCGCCACGTAGAAGTTCTTGATAGTGATGGTTTCCCCGGAGTTCAGGGTGACCACCAGATCGTTATTGCTGCGGGCATAGTGCGCAATATCAGAGCGTTCAACGTGAAGCTCAACGATGGAGGAGTGTTCCAGGGTTATCTGACTGGCCTCGGTAGTCGTTTCTACGCCAGTCAGTTTTGAAATAATAGATATTTTGCTCATAGGGTTACGGCTCCCGGCAGCGATGGTATTTGTTATGCCACTCTCTTTTTAATTTCTTCAGGGCGCACGAGGCCCGCCAGCGATAAGAGTGGCTATGCAGGTGGAAAACTTAATTTTGGACAAAGTGTTTATTCGGTATAGTTATTCTCGCTAAACCCTTTTTTTAACAGTGATATTATTTAGACACGTCTAAAAAGGATATAGCTATAAACGGCAGAATGCGCAAATGCGGTATTGGCAATTATTTGTAGGGGATAAATGTTAATTTTCCGGTGTGACATCATGGCGAGTGAAGCGGCGCAGGCCTTGTGTGGTAAGGGCTACGGGTGCGGCAGGGGGTAAAGGTTTTTTGATTTTGTGATGGATGCGTAATTAATTACTGTACTTATTTAATTGGCGCTTAATAACAATTTAAGCTGGGTTATATAACTTAGGGAATATGATATATTATGTTTGAGTTCTGTTTTTAAATAATTTCGGTGCGCGACAAATATAGTGTGCTAATGCTTAATCATTCAACCTTTTCTTGCCTGAAACGAGTAATAAAATATATCTTTCATTAAGATGGTTCTACACCGGGTTGATATTCAATGTAAAAAAAGACCCGGCGCACGGGCACCGGGTCTTCTTACTGAGCATTACTCAGTGACTTTCTTTTCGAGGCTGGAAGCGCCTTCTTTGGTCTTGTTCCAGCCTTTCTCAGCACCTTCTTTGGTAGCATCCCACCCTTTCTCGGTGCCTTCTTTGGTTTTGTGCCAGGCTTTCTGAGAATCTTCGCTTACCTTGCTGGAGAAATTCTCGCTCTTACCTTCGGCGGCGTGTTCGTTTTTGAGCTTCAGCTCTTCGCCTTTGTTCTGCTCTTCATGCAGCTTTTGCTTCGCATCGTTAGCGTTCGCATTGGCGGCAGCTACGGTCTCGTCGGTTGCATGTGTGGTCGCGGCAAAAACGGGAGCAGCCAGCAGAACGGCAGATAACGCAATAATTGTTTTTTTCATCTTTTATCCTCTATTCGCTTTCTTGTTCAGAGCGGGATTCACTATGGCACGGGAATAGCGGTGAAGGCTTTAGGAAAAAACTGTAAAGCATCAACGGCATCCCGCGACGCTATTTTCGGCCAGGAACTAGCCGAAGGATAAATACCCAATTTCCACCAGTGCGGCCAGGGTTAAAAGAATAAACAGAATAACGATTATCGGCCTGTGCATGATTGATAACCATCCCTTGAGATTTCTTCATCCGCAACGAACTCTTCATATCCCAGAAGCCACTCCTCTTCAAGCCAGTCCGTCAGGCGGTTGGAAAAGGAAATAATATCGCCCGTTACGGCGTCTTTAATGCAGTATTTTCCCAGCACATGCTGTGCACGCTTATCGCGTATTTTGTGAACCTTTTGCCCCTTTTTCAGAAACACTTTGTTGAGGCGCTTCATGGCTGCCGACGTCGACAGCGGGGCGGTTTTTAGCGCCTCAGGCGGGCGCGACACGGCTGCAACTTCATTATTGACAAACGATTGCGTCCACAACCCGAGACTCTGAATCCTGATATCCATATCGCTAAACCGTTCCGTGCTTATGTGGGTGAGAATTTTCTTAGTTCAATTCATTTTCCACGGAAGAGGGGTGAGAACCTTGATATAAATCAATGATGGATTTTGGTGCAGAATTATTTATTAATTATGCAAAGTGGTAGTTACGTAAAGGGAGCAGTTATTGACGGGTAATCACTATTTCTCACCGGTTAAAATGAATAGCTGTCTGCCATTTGTGGCCTGCAACTATTCATCAATGATAAACCTTATTTAATAAATGCGTTATCCGTATATCTGCGTTAAGGGAGAGTCGCGATAATGGTTTCGATCGCCGAATAGGCACCTGGCTTTGGATTTTTTCCGGTAATAGCGACCGGCACATAGGTTAACGGAACTTTCACATTCCCGTTGTCCAGTGACACGGATATCTGGCCGCCTTTCGCAGAAACGGTTTGATGGTTAGCGTCCAGCACGCGCACGCCGACATCCGGGTTGGTTGTGACAATGTCGTCCCCGGCGGCTTTGTTCGTCGTGACGTGCAGATCTATTGTCGCTGAGTCACTGCCTCCCAGACAGCGGATAGTCAGCGGTTGGGAGATGCCCGTGCCGATCTTGCCCCCGACCCCAGCCTTACCGTATTCCCCGGATAAGGTGTCAGGCATAAATACCACCGAGCCTGATTCGAGCTGGCAGGAGGCGGGAATAGTAATTTTTCCGGAGACAAAAACTTTTGTCAGAGGGTCGCCACTAATTCTCTGATGATAATATTCCTCGGTAGTTAAAAAAACATAGCCGGCAATTTTATTGTATATGGTGATGTTTCTGGCCTGAGTGGAATCTGATATTACTAAACGGACGCCGACATATTTCCACGGGAGAAATGCTGACGGTACCTTTCCGCTCGCCGGAAAGGTCCCCTCTGTCGTCACGTTGAAACCATTATAAAAGATGGAACCATTGCTGATATTAATACCTCCCATTATTCCTGGACCGAAAACGGTGCCAGAACCGCCTTCGACAAACAGGTCATCGGTGGTGTCTAACCACAGTTCTTGTGTCGAGCGGGGGCAGGAATAAGTTTCATCAGGACTCCCGCTCCAGAATGGCACGATGGGCTCCTGAGAGGCTTTGGTACCGTTGCTGTTAGCGGGAAAGGTAAAATTCTGGGTAGTGCTTACGCTGGCAAGCGCAGAGGTTAGCCAGCAGGTCGCCCTTGCGTTGTTGGCGTCTGCCCATAGCAGTACGGTAGAAAATAAAAACAAAGGGTATTTTGCTGAACGCATTTAAAGTGATACCTATACGATTTAGAGCCCGATAATATGAATCTGATGTGCAGTGAACAGAGAAAAATGAAACGGTAATTTCTTGCCCCGGGTAGCAATTCCTTTTTTAACACTATCCGCCCAATAATTATTGCAATAATGAACGTTTATTGTGAATAAATACCGCAGTCCAACTTAGGATGGCACTATTTAACATCTTAAGCCAAGTGCGGATTTTATTTTTTTTGCGCAACGTTAATCATTATTGCGCAAAATACGTATTTTAAATTTATCTATTAATTAATAGAGCGATTGAAAACTCTGAGAACGCGTTAATTAGGGTTCAGCAAGACCTGCGTGGTCGCGTTAATGATTACCCGAAGCAACGTCCTGCACCAGCCAGTCGTGGAACACCTTCACTTCATGGCGAATGGCGTGGTGCTGCGGCGTGACCAGATAGTAGGACCAGCTCAGCGGCCAGCGATGGTCGGGATGCAGCTGCACCAGCTGGTCGGTTTCAATAAGCTGCTTTACCAGCGCGCGGCGCACAATGGCCACGCCCCGTCCGCTCAGGGCCGCCAGAATGACGGCGGAGGTAGAGTTAATGTGCAGACCGCTTTCCAGAGCGGCTGGCGCACCCAACGTTCTGAACACATCCTCCCACGAGGGAAAATGTGCGCCGGGATGCGGCGTGTCGTCGTGGATCAGCTTTTGCGTGGCAAGCCATTCGCCGCAGCTTATCTTTTCCGCTGGCACCAGACGCGGGCTGCACACCAGCACCGCTTCTTCATCCATCAGCCAGGTTTTATTCACCCCGGGCCAGTCCCCCTGACCGCAGCGAAGGCCGATATCCGCCTCGCCGTGCGACACGTCCATTAGCTTTTCGGTGACGTTGAGCCGCAGATCGATGGTTTCATGCGTTTCAGAGAAGCGGTTTAGCCGCTCCATCAGCCAGTTCATCATCAGCACCTGTGAGGCGGTAACCACCACCACGGACCGCGCCCGACGCCCGCGCAGTTTGTTCAGCCCGGATTCGAGCTTGTCCAGCCCCAGCGTGATGTCCTGTAACGCGTCCTGCGCCTCGTCGACCAGCGTCAGGCGCTCTTTTCCTGAACGGGTGCGATGAAGCAGCGGATGTCCGACCCACTCTTCCAGCGAGCGAACCAGCTGACCCACGGCGGCAGGCGTTACGCCCAGCTCCCGCGCCGCGCCGGTAAAACTGCCGTGGCGGGCGGTGGCTTCAAAGGCGTGCAGCCATTTCAGACGGTTAAGCGATCGCATGGTTTTATCCTGACAAGGTATTTCCGTCAGTATACGCGAGCGGGATAGATTTTCTTTCTCGCTACGCAATTTCTTCTCAGTCGTCAGACCGGACGCAGGGTGGCACTCTGGCGCCACAGGATGAGGAGCAGCGCTTCGCATCAACGACAACGAACTGAACTGAGAGGTTTGCGATGAACGCATCTTTTGCCGGTAAAAAACTGTTAGTGGTGGGTGGTACAAGCGGTATGGGCTTCGAAACGGCGAAGCGTGTCCTCCAGGACGGCGGCAGCGTGGTGCTGGTGGGCAACCGTCAGGATAAAGCCGAGCAGGCGCAACGGGCGCTGGCAGCAGACGGGCAGGTTTCCATCATCGTCGCCGACCTGATGAAAGAAGAGGGGATGCAGCGCGTGGTGGATACCATTAACGCGGAACATAAGGACATCAGCCTGCTGGTCAACGCCGCGGGCGTGTTCTTCCCGAAACCGTTCACCGAGCATGACCTGGCGGATTACGACATCTATATGAACCTCAATCGCGCAACGTTCTTCATCACCCGTGATGTGGTGCGCAACATGATAGCGGCCGGGATCAAAGGCTCTATCGTCAATATCGGCTCCATGTGGGCGCAGCAGGCCATCGGCGCGACGCCGTCTTCAGCCTACTCGATGGCAAAAGCGGGTCTGCACGCGCTGACCAAAAACCTGGCGATTGAGCTCGGGGGTAACGGTATTCGCGTGAACGCCGTTTCTGCGGCGGTGGTTCACACGCCGATTTATGAAGGCTTTATCCCGAAAGATGACGTGAAGGATGTGATGACCAGCTTCGACAGTTTCCACCCCATTGGCCGCGTGGGGACAGCTAGCGATATCGCCGAAACCGTTGCCTTCCTGCTCTCCGACAAGACAAGCTGGGTGACAGGCGCTATCTGGGATATCGACGGCGGCGTGATGGCGGGGCGTAACGCCTGATTTCTGAGAATCGCAGGCACAAAAAAGCCCGCAGGGCTTGCGCCGTGCGGGCTCTCAGGACTTCATCAGACGACTCTGGTGATCGCTGATGGAGAATTTTGGTGGAGCTGGCGGGAGTTGAACCCGCGTCCGAAATTTCTACATCCTCGGTACTACATGCTTAGTTTGTCTTTACATTCGCACGCCAGCTGCGGACAGACACGCCACTAACGAACTAGCCTGATTAGTTTTAGCACTTCAACCCCAGGCAGGGCATCCGCGCGATCTCTTTTGGGTTTGACCTCTCTTGATCCCCGTCTTAAGAGCGGAAGCTAGGGAGAGAGGGCTCAGAGCAGGTTATTAAGCTGCTAAAGCGTAGTTTTCGTCGTTTGCGACTATTTTTTTGCGGCTTTTTACGAGGCAAACCGCCCCTCGGCATGCACCTTGGGTTTCGCAAATCCCGTCGAATCCAGAATCAGCCCCAATAGTGTTAAGCGAGTATACCAGATTTTGCTTCCTGGATACCAGCCCGGAACGCTAACTTATTGAATCGTTCAATAAGTATTCTAAAACTAACGGCCTGCGTGCTTCATGATGCGCGCTTTATCGACTTGCCATTCACGATCTTTCGCGTCGTTACGTTTGTCGTGCTGCTTTTTACCTTTCGCGACGCCGATTTTTACTTTGCACCAGGCATTCTTCCAGTATAACGACAGCGCCAGTACGGTATAGCCTTCGCGGTTGATGCGTCCGAAGAGCGAATCCAGCTCACGTTTGTTCAGTAGCAGCTTACGGGTACGGGTCGGGTCGCACACGTAGTGCGAAGAGGCCACCGTCAGCGGCGTAAAGTTTGCGCCAAATAAAAAGGCTTCGCCGTCTTTAAAGATAACGTAGCTATCGCCAATGTTAGCCTTGCCCGCGCGCAGTGATTTTACTTCCCAGCCCTGCAACGCAAGACCTGCTTCGAATTCTTCTTCGATGAAATACTCATGGCGAGCACGCTTGTTGAGCGCGATGGTCGCCGAGCCAGGTTTATGTGCTTTTTTCTTCGTCATAAGTGTCGTAAAGCCGTAGGTAATCTGATGTCAAAAAGTCACCTCATTGCATCCTGTGAGGTCTAACGCGCTATATTAGCACGAGATGAGGCTTAGCGTTTTTTTAACAGGTGATAAATGTTATTATTTGTCTGTTGTGTGACCATGGAAAATGCTATGCCTCAGATTAGTCGTACTGCGCTCGTGCCTTACAGCGCGGAACAAATGTATCAGTTAGTGAACGACGTTCAGTCCTACCCGCAGTTTATTCCGGGATGCACCGGTAGCCGGGTGCTGGAATCAGGCCCGTCGCAGATGACTGCCGCTGTGGATGTCTCCAAAGCCGGGATCAGCAAGACGTTCACCACCCGCAATACGCTGACCGATAATCAGAGTATTTTGATGCATCTGGTCGATGGTCCGTTTAAAAAGCTGATGGGAGGCTGGAAATTCACGCCGCTGAGCGCGGATGCCTGTCGCATTGAATTCCATCTCGATTTTGAATTTACCAACAAGCTGATCGAACTGGCGTTTGGCCGCATCTTCAAAGAGCTGGCCTCGAACATGGTTCAGGCATTCACGAACCGCGCCAAAGAGGTCTACAGTGCCGCATAAGATTGCTGTGGAAGTGGTGTATGCGCTGCCGGAAAAACAGTATCTGCAACGCGTAATGCTCGACGAGGGCGCCACCGTCGAAGCGGCTATTCATGCGTCTGGTATTCTGGAACTGCGCAGTGATATCGATCTGACGAAAAACAAAGTGGGTATTTACAGCCGTCCGGTGAAACTGGCTGACGTGGTGAAAGAGGGCGACAGGGTCGAGATTTATCGTCCGCTGATTGCCGATCCGAAAGAGCTGCGTCGTCAGCGCGCGGAGAAATCGGGTAAGTAGCGCTTTCTTTCCCCGGAGGCGCTGCGCTTACCGGGGCTACGATTCTGCGCAAGGGTTCAGACACAAAAAAGGTGCTCAATGAGCACCTTTTTGCATTTCTGACGCTGGGTTACTTGGTCAGAGCAGGTTTATTGTCGATGTTGGTTAACACGCCGCTGCTGTTGAAGGTCAGCGTCAGAGTTTGCTGGGTCACATCTTCGTGGCCTGGCTGCTGACGGAATACATAGAACCAGGTGTTTGTGCCGAACGGATCGGACATCATCGGGGTTCCCAGTGCATAAGCGACCTGCTGTTGTGTCATCCCCACACGGATTTTGGACACATCGTTAGGGGTAAGGTAGTTCCCCTGGTTGATGTCAGGACGGTAAACCACTTTCTCCAGAGTGGAACAGCCTGCGGTCAACATCAGAAGAACCGCTGCGGCAGCGGTCAGCATTTTACAACGCATAGTGATTTGATTCCTTTTCGGGCCCGAGCAGAACGCGGCTCATATGTAATATGCCGATGATAATAGACCTTGCCCCACTTTGAAACCGGTCTGGCGGCGTTTTTATTGTTCTGTATGACCCTGAGATCCCGAAAAAGTTTACGCAGCCAGCAGTTCTTTCGCGTTCGCGAGCGTGTTGCGTGTGACTTCGCTACCGCCCAGAAGGCGCGCCAGCTCCTGCAAACGCGAGCGCTTGTCTAACGGCTTCATGTGCGTTTCGGTCATTTCACCATCCGTTTCTTTACTGACGATAAAGTGGTGGTGTCCACAGCCCGCCACCTGCGGCAGGTGAGTCACGCACATGACCTGGGTTGATTCGCCCAGCTGACGCAGCAGTTTACCCACCACGGCAGCGGTCGGGCCGCTGATGCCCACGTCCACTTCATCGAAAATAAGCGCCGGGGTTTCCATTTTACGCGCCGTAATGACCTGGATAGACAGCGCAATACGGGACAACTCACCGCCTGAGGCGACTTTAGAAATCGGCTGCAACGGCTGGCCCGGGTTTGTCGTCACGCGGAATTCAATACGATCCGCGCCTTCAGCCGTCAGATGATGTTCTTCAAAGCGCACATCAATCGTGAACACGCCGTGTGGCATCGCCAGCGAGTGCATACTGTCGGTGATATGCTGGCTCAACTCTTCGGCATAGTGCTGACGAACGTCATGCAGCTGTTTTGCGGTCGCCAGCGCCTGCTGGTGATGCAGATTGACCGCCAAAGACAGGGTTTCAAGCGAGTCGGCCTGATCGTCGAGCTGCTGTTGTTCATCCAGCAGAGACTGATAGAAGGCGGGCAGCTCTTCCGGCGTGACGTGGTGCTTGCGCGCAAGTGAAATCTGCCGGGAGATGCGCTGCTCAAGTTCGAACAGACGATTTGGATCGAGATCGAGGCGTTCGCAGTAGTGGCGCAGTTCATCACCCGCTTCAGAGATCTGAATCGCCGCCTCTTCCAGCATATCCAGCACGCCCGAAAGCTTGCCGTCCATTCCCGTCAGCTCGGTGACCAGCTGACGCACGTTATACAGCTGGCTTTGCAGATTGACGTCTTCACCATCGGCGATCATATTCAGAGCGGTCTGGCTGGTGGAGAGCAACTGACCGCTGTTTGCCAGTCGTTTGTACTCTTCGTCGATTTGCTCGAACTCACCCGCCTGCGGATTAAATTCGTTCAGCTCTTTCAGCTGGTATTCCAGCAGCTCGGCTCGCGCGGCGCGCTCCTGGCTCTGCTGCTGATGCTGTGCCAGTTCGCGGCAGCTCTGGTGCCACTGACGGTAGTGTTCAGCCATCAGCTGAGTAAGCGCGTACTCACCTGCGTAGCCGTCCAACAGGGCTTTCTGCTGCTCGGGTTTAATCAGCTGCTGGTGAGCGTGTTGACCGTGGATCTGAATAAGCAGCTGGCCCAGCTCACGCAGCTGGGAGAGAGGCACGGCGGTACCGTTGATAAAGCCACGGGAGCGGCCATCGCTGCTGATGACGCGGCGAAGTAAACACTCACGTCCGTCTTCCAGCTGGTTAGCTTCAAGCCAGCGCAGGGCCGCAGGGGTGTCTTTCAGGGAAAAGCGGGCGCAGAGATCGGCGCGGTTTGCGCCTGCGCGCACCATATCGCCTTCGGCCCGGCCGCCAAGACACAAGCCGAGCGCATCAATTGCAATGGATTTACCTGCGCCGGTTTCACCGGTGATTGCCGTCATACCACTGCTGAAGTCGATTTCGAGTTCACGAACAATGGCGAAATTGCTGATGGTCAGTTGTGCCAGCATAATTGTTTTCCTGTATGAAAAACCATGACTGTGTTTTCATACAGTATAAACTGGTTTTTTATACAGTAAAGTACTGGATGCTAAATCAGAACAATTTTTTTGACCAGCCGAGCTTTGAGCTTAATGTATTGAAATAGCTGTAGTCTTTTGGATGTATCAGGTTCAGATGATAATCGCAGCGGCGAATCAGCACGTCCTCACCCTCCTGAATAGGCAGCGCAATCTGGCTGTCGCAGCTAATCTCAAGGTCATTACGACGGTGTGAGAAACGCAGGCGGATGGTGCTGCTGCTGTTAATGACCAGCGGACGGGCAGAGAGGGTGTGCGGGAACATCGGTACCAGGGTGATGGCGTCCAGCGACGGCGTAAGGATAGGGCCGCCCGCCGAGAGGGAATAGGCGGTGGAACCCGTCGGGGTAGAGATAATCAGGCCGTCGGAGCGCTGAGAGAAAGCAAATACTTCGTCGATATAGACTTCAAATTCAATCATGTGCGCCACTTTACCCGGGTGGAGAACCACCTCGTTAATGGCGGTGCTGATGCGCTTCTGGCAGTCTTTCTGGCACACCTGCGCTTCAAGCAGGAAGCGTTTCTCGCTGATATAGTGGCCTTCCAGCACGTCGGCGAGCTGCTGCTGGGCGTTATCGGGGTCGAGATCGGTCAAAAAACCGAGGTTGCCACGGTTAATGCCGATAACCTTAATATCGTAACGTGCCAGCGTGCGGGCCGCGCCTAGCATATTACCGTCGCCGCCGACGACCACGGCGAGATCCGCCTGCTGGCCAATTTCTGCCAGCGTGCCGGTCTTCACGCTTTTGAGCTTTAGCTCCTGGGCAATTTGCTGTTCGACCATCACTTCATAGCCTTTGGCGCACAGCCAGCGATACAACATTTCATGTGTCGTCAACGCGGTAGGGTGACGCGGATGTCCGACGATCCCGATACACTTGAAATGATTATTCATTTTCTGGTGGTCCTTGTGCCTAATGAATGATGACAATCTGTCTTGTTCCCTTGAATCCCGGAAACTGATCCCCATAATAAGCGAAGTTAGCGAGATGAATGCAGAAAAACGCGGAGAAATTCATGAGTAGTAAAGAACAGAAAACGCCTGAGGGGCAAGCCCCGGAAGAAATTATCACGGAACAGCACGATGAAGTTGAGACCGTAGAGTCTGAAGCATCTGCTGAGCAGGTGGACCCGCGCGATGAGAAAATTGCGAATCTGGAAGCCCAGCTTTCAGAAGCACAGAATCGTGAACGCGAGGGCGTGCTGCGCATCAAAGCGGAAATGGAAAACCTGCGTCGTCGTACCGAGCTGGACATTGAGAAGGCGCATAAATTTGCGCTGGAGAAGTTCGTTAACGAATTGCTGCCGGTGATTGATAGCCTGGATCGCGCGCTGGAAGTGGCTGATAAAGCTAACCCGGACAACGCGGCGATGATCGAAGGTATTGAGCTGACGCTGAAGTCCATGCTGGACGTGGTGCGTAAGTTTGGCGTGGAAGTGATTGCCGATACCAACGTGCCGCTGGATCCCAACGTTCACCAGGCGATTGCGATGGTGGAATCTGACGACGTTGAAGCCGGTAAAGTGCTTGGCGTGATGCAGAAAGGCTACACCCTGAACGGTCGTACCATTCGTGCTGCGATGGTCACCGTGGCAAAAGCGAAAGCGTAATTGTCATCCGTAGCGCCGGGTGGCGGTTCCGCCTGACCCGGCGCTACGTTTTATTCGGCGATACTTTCCCGAATTGGCGTCACCGGCAGGACTTTCACCTGCTTGATCATATTGTCCTGCACGTCCAGGATATCAATATCGTATTGCTCAATACGCACTCGGGTGCCCGCCGCCGGGATCTCTTCCAGCGCTTCCAGAATCATCCCGTTAATCGTACGCGCTTCGTCTTCCGGCAGATGCCAGTTAAAGGCTTTGTTGAGTTCGCGGATGTTGGCGCTACCGTCAATCAGCACCGAACCGTCGTTCTGCGGCGTGACCTCTTCCGCAAGGGAAGGGGACATTGAGGTAGTAAAGTCGCCAACAATCTCTTCCAGAATATCTTCAACCGTCACCAGCCCCTGAATATCGCCGTACTCGTCCACCACCAGGCCGACTTTCTTTTTATTGCGCTGGAATTTCACCAGCTGCGTGCTGAGCGGCGTCCCTTCCGGAACATAGTAAATCTCGTCGGCGGCGCGCAGCAGCATCTCTTTAGTGAACTCTTGTTTCTCGGTCATCAGACGATAGGCTTCGCGCACGCGCAGCATGCTGATGGTATCGTCCAGCGAATCGCGATAGAGCACAATGCGCCCGTGCGGGGAGTGGGTCAGCTGGCGGACGATGGCTTTCCAGTCGTCGTTGATATCGATACCGACGATTTCATTGCGCGGCACCATGATGTCGTCAACGCTGACTTTTTCCAGATCCAGCACCGACAGCAGCATGTCCTGATTCCGACGGGAGATCTGCGAGCGGGATTCATTCACCAGGGTACGCAGCTCGTCTTTGCTCAGCGCGCTGCTGATGGTGACGTCGGCTTTGATACCCACCATGCGCATCAGCAGGCGCGTGACCATATTCAGCAGCCAGACCAGCGGCATCATCAGGATCAACAGCGGAGCCAGCAGGAAGCTGCTCGGATAGGCGACCTTTTCGGGATAGAGTGCCGCGATGGTTTTCGGCAGCACTTCGGCAAAGACCAGCACCACGAAGGTCAATACGCCGGTCGCAATCGCCACACCGGCGTTGCCGTACAGGCGCATCCCGACGATGGTCCCCAGCGCGGAGGCGAGAATGTTGACCAGGTTGTTACCAATCAGCACCAGGCTAATCAGGCGGTCCGGCTTACGCAGCAGCTTTTCTACACGACGTGCGGCGCGGTTACCCTGTTTAGCGCGATGACGTAACCGATAGCGGTTCAGCGTCATCATGCCGGTTTCCGAGCCAGAGAAATAGGCGGAGATGACCACCATGACGATCAGCGTAACGATCAGCGTGGTGGTAGAGATGTGTTCCAGGGGGAACTCCTTTATAACTTAGCCAGCAAATTGCTGTATGAAACGGCTGCCAAAATAGGCAAGCGTGAGAATGCCTGCACCCGCCACGTTGAACCAGACCACGCGGCGACCGCGCCAGCCTTCATGATAATGGCCCCATAACAGGACAATATAGACAAACCACGCAACGATGGAGAGAACCGCTTTGTCGATATTCTCCACGCTGAACAGGTTATGCATATAAAACAGACCCGTGCAGAGCGTCAGCGTCAACAACACAACGCCGACCTGGGTGATATGGAACATCTTACGCTCAATCACCATCAACGGCGGCATTTCATTGCTGAAGGCCAGCTTTTTGTTCTTCAGCTGGTAGTCAATCCAGGCCAGCTGCATGGCGTAGAGGGCCGCGATGATTAGCGTAGCGTAGGAGAACAGCGACAGGCCGATATGCACCAGCATACCCGGCGTGGTTTCCAGATGCGTGATGAACTCATTGGGCATAAAGGTCGCTAACGCCAGATTGATCAAGGCAAACGCATAGACGATGGGCAGCAGCAGCCAGCCGCGATTTTTAGACGCTACGATGGTCATCACCGTACAGATCATCAGGCTGACCAGCGAGCCGACGTTCAGCACGCTCAGGTTTTGCACGCTGCCGTCGCCCGGGATAATGCGTGATTCCAGCGCAAAGGCGTGGCTAACCAGCGCGATCACCGCCGAGAGAATTGCCATGCGCCGCCAGCCGCTGTTTTTTTGCAGCAGGCCAGGGATGATCAGCGCAAGACTGACAGAGTAGGCAACAAGGGCGATCAGGGCGAAAACAGGCATATAGGCGTTGACAGTCGTCTTAATAAGAAAGAGAAGCAGTATAACGTTACGTGACGCCTGCTCCAACCGTTGCATAACAACAAAGGCGCCTTCATGTTATACTCCGGCAAAATTCTGTGTATGTGTCGCTCATGGCGGCCCAACGTTTCTACTCAGGCGAGAGACAATGTTTGATAATTTAACCGATCGTTTGTCGCGCACGCTGCGCAACATCAGCGGCCGCGGACGCCTTACTGAAGAGAACATCAAGGAAACGCTGCGCGAAGTGCGCATGGCGCTGCTTGAAGCAGACGTCGCGTTGCCTGTGGTGCGTGATTTCATCAACCGTGTGAAAGAAAAAGCGGTTGGTCATGAAGTTAACAAGAGCCTGACCCCGGGTCAGGAGTTCGTCAAAATCGTCCGTAACGAACTGGTTTCGGCGATGGGCGAAGAGAACCAGGTGCTTAATCTGGCGGCTCAGCCTCCGGCTGTTGTGCTGATGGCGGGCTTGCAGGGTGCCGGTAAAACCACAAGCGTGGGTAAGCTCGGTAAATTCCTGCGCGAGAAGCACAAGAAAAAAGTGCTGGTGGTGTCTGCTGACGTTTATCGCCCTGCGGCGATCAAACAGCTTGAAACCCTGGCAGAGCAGGTCGGCGTAGATTTCTTCCCGTCTGACGTTGCCCAAAAGCCTGTCGACATCGTTAACGCGGCGCTGAAAGAAGCGAAGCTCAAATTCTACGACGTGCTGCTGGTGGATACCGCCGGTCGTCTGCACGTTGACGAAGCGATGATGGACGAAATCAAACAGGTTCACGCCTCTATCAACCCGGTAGAGACCCTGTTTGTTGTCGATGCCATGACCGGCCAGGATGCGGCGAATACCGCGAAAGCCTTTAACGAAGCGCTGCCGTTGACCGGTGTGGTACTGACCAAAGTGGACGGTGACGCCCGCGGCGGTGCGGCGCTGTCTATTCGTCATATCACCGGCAAGCCGATCAAATTCCTCGGCGTTGGCGAGAAGACTGAAGCGCTTGAGCCGTTCCACCCGGATCGTATTGCCTCCCGTATTCTCGGCATGGGCGACGTGCTGTCGCTGATCGAAGATATCGAAAGCAAGGTCGACCGCGCGCAGGCTGAGAAGCTGGCGAGCAAGCTGAAAAAAGGCGACGGCTTCGATCTGACCGACTTCCTTGAGCAGCTGCGTCAGATGAAAAACATGGGCGGCATGGCGAGTCTGATGGGCAAACTGCCGGGCATGGGCCAGATCCCTGACAACGTTAAATCTCAGATGGATGACAAAGTGCTGGTGCGTATGGAAGCGATCATCAACTCGATGACGCTGAAAGAACGTGCGAAGCCAGAAATCATCAAGGGCTCGCGTAAACGCCGTATCGCGGCGGGTTGCGGGATGCAGGTCCAGGACGTTAACCGTCTTCTGAAACAGTTCGACGACATGCAGCGCATGATGAAGAAAATGAAGAAAGGCGGCATGGCGAAAATGATGCGCGGGATGAAAGGCATGATGCCGCCAGGATTCCCAGGCCGCTAATCGGCCTGGCTTGTTTGCCATTTTGACGCCGGGGAGTGCTCGACAAAACACTATGTGTTTTGAACGCCCTTTAGGGCGGCCCGAAGGGCGAGCGGAGCGAGTAAATGCTCACGTACTACGTGTACGCTCCGCTTTCTGCGCGCTCGCCGACGCCAAACTGGCAGCACCGCCGACGGCCTTTTAACGCTGACTAATCAACTGTTGATTGCATTTTCCCCAGAAATCAGTAAAATTTTCGGGCTTTTAATATGACACCGGGCTCCTTCCCTCGATGGGGCCCGGTGTTTTATTCACACAAGAGGATGTTATGGTAACTATTCGTTTAGCACGTCACGGCGCGAAAAAGCGTCCGTTCTACCAGGTTGTTGTAACCGACAGCCGTAATGCACGCAACGGTCGCTTCATCGAGCGCGTTGGTTTCTTCAACCCACTGGCCGCTGGCGCAGAAGAAGAAACTCGTCTGGATCTGGATCGTATCGCTCACTGGGTTGGCCAGGGCGCTACTCTGTCCGATCGCGTTGCGACGCTGATCAAAGCCGCTAACAAAGCAGCTTAATCTGTCACGGTGGTCATGATGAGCAATAAAGCACCTGTTGAACCGATCGTATTGGGAAAAATGGGTTCTTGCTACGGTATCCGTGGTTGGCTCAGAGTGTTTTCCTCCACCGAAGACGCCGAAAGCATCTTCGATTACCAGCCCTGGTTTATCCAGAAAGGCGGTAAGTGGGAAGAGGTCGAGCTGGAAAGCTGGCGTCACCACAATCAGGATATCGTCATTAAGCTGAAAGGCGTTGACGATCGCGATGCTGCGAATCTGCTGACTAATTGCGAAATTGTCGTTGATTCATCGCAATTGCCGAAACTGGACGACGGCTACTACTGGAAAGACCTTATCGGTTGCCAGGTAGTGACCACCGAAGGTTATGGTCTGGGTAAAGTCATCGATATGATGGAAACCGGATCCAATGACGTTCTCGTCATTAAGGCAAACCTGAAAGATGCGTTTGGCATCAAGGAGCGGTTGGTTCCGTTCCTCGATGGGCAGGTTATCAAGAAAGTCGATCTCGCTACTCAGACTATTGAAGTAGATTGGGATCCTGGTTTTTAAATTCTCCTGAAAACGGTAAAAGACGGCGCTATGTGGATTGGCATAATTAGCCTGTTTCCTGAAATGTTCCGCGCGATTACCGATTATGGGGTAACTGGCCGGGCAGTAAAAAATGGCCTGCTGAGTATCGAGAGCTGGAGTCCACGCGACTTCACTCATGACCGGCACCGTACCGTGGACGATCGTCCTTACGGCGGCGGACCGGGGATGTTAATGATGGTACAACCCTTGCGGGATGCCATTTCAGCAGCAAGAGCCGCGGCAGGTGAAGGCGCAAAGGTGATCTATCTGTCACCTCAGGGACGCAAGCTTGATCAAGCGGGCGTGAGCGAACTGGCAACGAATCAAAAGCTGATTCTGGTCTGTGGTCGCTACGAAGGGATAGATGAGCGCGTAATACAAACCGAGATTGACGAAGAATGGTCTATCGGCGATTACGTTCTCAGCGGTGGTGAGTTACCAGCGATGACGCTGATTGACTCGGTTTCCCGGTTTATTCCGGGGGTACTGGGGCATGAAGCTTCAGCAACGGAAGATTCCTTTGCTGATGGATTGCTGGACTGCCCACACTATACTCGTCCTGAAGTGTTAGAAGGGATGGATGTCCCGGCAGTTTTACTGTCTGGAAACCATGCCGAGATACGTCGCTGGCGTCTGAAGCAGTCGCTGGGCCGAACCTGGCTTAGAAGACCTGAACTTCTGGAAAACCTGGCTCTGACTGAAGAGCAAGTAAAGTTGCTGACCGAGTTCAAAACTGAACACGCGCAGCAGCAGGAACATGATGGGATGGCCTGAGGCCCCCAAATATCAGTTTACCCAGGATAAGAGATTAAATTATGAGCAACATTATTAAGCAACTTGAACAAGAGCAGATGAAGCAGGACGTACCTTCCTTCCGTCCAGGTGACACCGTGGAAGTGAAAGTATGGGTTGTTGAAGGTTCCAAAAAACGTCTGCAGGCATTCGAGGGCGTGGTTATCGCTATTCGTAACCGCGGTCTGCACTCTGCATTCACTGTTCGTAAAATTTCCAACGGCGAAGGCGTTGAGCGTGTCTTCCAGACTCACTCTCCGGTAGTTGACAGCATTGCTGTTAAACGTCGTGGTGCTGTACGTAAAGCTAAACTGTACTACCTGCGTGAGCGTACTGGTAAGTCTGCTCGTATCAAAGAGCGTCTTAACTAAGATTCGCTTAAGCGACATCCTGTCAGAAGGGCTGGCCGAAAGGCTGGCCCTTTTTTTATCTAAAAGCACACGCCTTACATTAACCGTTTTGACATAAATCATTTACAATGCCTGCTCTTTAGCGGAGGGGCAGTGGATAACCGACGGCATCAGCATAACCGGACACGCGCAGCGGCACTGACCGCGCTGTTTGCGATCCTGCTGATCGTGGTAGCGCCGCTGATCTCCGTGTCGCTGCAAAAAGATCCCATGAGCGCTATGCCCGGAATGCACCACGACATGAGTATGATGTCGATGGGCGATGGTCAGGGCGACGTGCAACACTCCCTGCCTGTCGATCACGCTGAAGCGTGCGGCTACTGCGTGCTGCTGGCGCATGTGCCGGGCGTGATGCTCGCGCTTATCGTGCTGCTCAGCGCGATAGTGCAAAGGCTTCGGATTAAGCCACCGCCACAGGCGGTGAGCCACTGGCATTTTTTCCCCTGGCTGTATCCCGATACGCGCGCGCCGCCGCGCTGGTCTGCTTTTTCCCTTTAAAAACAAAATTACTCACTTTTTGCCTTAAAAAGGAAAAGTATGACTACCTGCACCTCACGCGCGGCATGGGTTAACCTGCTGCGTCGGCTTCATTTCTATATCGGGCTGTTTGTTGGCCCGTTCATCTTCTTTGCTGCGCTAACCGGCACGCTGTACGTCGCGACGCCGCAGCTGGAAAACAATCTCTATCGACAGGCTCTGCATGGGAGCACAGCCGGTGAAGCGCAGCCGCTGGCGGAACAGATTGCCGTGGCGGAAAAAGCCACGGGCAACGCGCTACGTTTACATGCCGTGCGTCCGGGGCTGAGCGACGGCGAAACAACGCGCGTGATGTTCGCCGATCCTGCGCTGGGGCCTTCCGAAAACCGCGCTATCTTTGTCGATCCCGTCACGCTCGACGTGCGCGGCGATATGACGGTCTACGGCACCAGCGGAATATTGCCGCTGCGCCAGAAAATTGATTATCTGCACACCTCCCTGATGCTGGGGAACATCGGGCGACTCTACAGCGAGCTGGCCGCGTCATGGATGTGGCTGGCCGCGCTCGGCGGCATTGCGCTGTGGTTTTATACCCGTCCGAAGCGTCGCATCAACAACCGCTTCCAGAAGCGCCGCCGCGTTCACGTAACGCTGGGATGGCTTCTGCTGGGCGGGATGCTGCTGTTTTCCGCCACCGGGCTGACCTGGTCACAGTGGGCGGGCGGCAACGTCGATAAGCTGCGCGCAGAAATGAACTGGCTCACACCGCAGGTCAATACGCAGCTCTCCGGCGCCCCTGCGACGATGGATGAGCACGCTGAGCATCACGCCCATCATGGTGGGATGGCGATGCCATATATGGCTCTGGATTTGACGCAGTTTGACGATGTGCTTCACGCTGCCCGCCGCGCCGGGATCGAGGCGAATAAACTGGAGATCCGCCCGGCGAAAGCAATGGATCGGGCCTGGACGGTCACGGAAATCGATCGCAGCTGGCCGACTCAGGTCGATGCGGTCTCGGTCGATCCACACTCGATGCAAATCCTCGACAGAACCCGGTTTGAGGATTTCCCGCTTATGGCCAAACTGACCCGCTGGGGTGTGGATTTCCATATGGGCATTTTGTTTGGTCTGGTTAACCAGCTGCTGCTTATCGCGTTCGGCGCCGCGCTATGCGTGCTGATTGTCTGGGGATACCGCATGTGGTGGATGCGTCGTCCGGCAACATCGCGAACGGATCCGGTGCAAACGCTAAGTCAGAGCTGGCTGGCGCTCTCAGGGTGGGGAAGGGCGTTGACGCTGACGATCGCCGTGCTGCTGGGACTGGCGATGCCGGTGATGGGCGGCAGTTTGCTGCTGTTCATTGTGGTTGACTGGCTGCGCTGGCGAGCGGCAGTGAATGTGTCGCTCGCTGAATCATCCGCTAAATAACCCTAAGGCGTGCTGATGACTACCGCGACGCGGCGGTTCTCAGCACGTCCTTTCGCCGTGCTGTTGCTGGCGACCGGATATTTTTTGCCCAGCCCCTGAGTGGTGAGGTTGCTGCGCGGAATATTCGCCCCCTTAGCCCAGGTGTCAGCGACAACGTTCGCGCGTTTTAAAGAGAGCGCTTCGTTATAGCCATCTTCACCGTAGTTATCCGTATGGCCGTCCATGCGGGCGTGAGTTAAACCGGTCGCCGCCAGACGCGTCGCCATCGTCTGGATCGCTTTTTCGCTCTCCGGGCGAAGCTGCGCTTCGTTTTTTCCGAACAGAATGGTGTCGGAAAGCCCCAGCGACCAGTCACCGTTTAGCTCGTTAAAACCATAGGATTGCATGGCAGCGATCTGCTCTGCGGTAAATTTTCCCTGCGGCGGCGCCTGGCAGCCTGCCAGAACCATGGAGGCGAGGACGAACGGCGCGAGGTATCGCTTTAACATATCGTATTCCTTTCTAGGATATTGTTTTTGGACGCTGGTTTTTCACCAGGTACATATTGCGATCGGCCTGCTCCAGTAATGCTTCCACAGAAGTATTTTCCCACGCCAGAGCAAAGCCAATGCTGAGTGACATCGATACGGTGTGCCCGTTGTGCAGATCGAACGGACGGATAAAGCGCTGCGAAAGCGCAGCACAGATGTGTTGAACATCCTGCTCAGCGTGGACGCCATACAGGATCATCGCAAATTCATCGCCACCAAGTCGGTACGACTGATGGCGCTTTTCGCCAAATTCCACCATCCTGCTCGCCACCTCGATAAGCACGCAGTCACCCGCCGCGTGTCCCCAGGTGTCGTTCACCCATTTGAAGTTATCGCCATCAAGGAACAGCAGGGCAGAGTTCGTTTTTGCCGATGAATCGTTCATCAGCGCCGCAATGCTGTTACGAAACGCCGCGCGGTTCGCCAGCCCGGTCAAGGGATCGTGCATGGCGGTACGCAGCAGCTGCGCATTTTTGGCCTGAAGCTTGAGCTGCCACTCTTCCATCTCGTCCAGCAGGCTGTTGAAGTCTTCACCGAAGCGGTGAAACTCCTCGATCCTGCCTTCTTTTACTCGCCGCGAGAAGTTGCGGTTCGAGCGCACGTCATGCACCACATCGGTAATATTTTGCATCGCCGTTACCATGCCCTGATGCAGGGAGCGGGTGATGGTCAGGGCAACCACAGAGGCCAGCAGAATGCAGCCGGTCAGTACGGCAAACGACATCCAGATAAAATGGCTGATAAGGCTGTCGCGCGCCGTCAGGCGAATTTCGCCGATTTTGGTGCCGTTATGCATAATCGGCTGTGAAACCGGATTGGGAAATAGCCAGCGGCTGACCAGCGTGCTCAGGGTGTCGTTATTGTCGTCAGGGTTCCACGCCCAGTAAGCGAAGCGTGCATCGCGGCTGTTAAGCACTTCAGCCACGGCGAATTGCCCCTGTTTGCCCAGGGTAGCGAGAGTTTCACCGGCGGCCAGCGGATCGTTGAAGACCAGAGAGGCTTCAAGGCTGTGGCTCATGGTGGCGCCCGTTAATTCGAGATTTTTCTGCGCATATTGTTTTAACGTCACCACCGAAGCAAAGCACAGTAATAGCCAGATAAAGGTCATTGTTATTATGACGCTTATCATGCTGATTCGTCTTAACGTTCTTTTAAACGTTGGGCGTGGCGTTGAGGTGAAATCCTTATTCATGCTTTTTATTCCGTGCCAGCATTAATACATCGGGATTAACTCTCACTCCGCTACGAGAGAGGGCATCCAGATTGACGGAAAATCTGACCTGAGGGTCGTTTATTATCAGACAAAAAGCGCTACCAATAACACATTCCGGGTTTTGCTCAGAGATTAATAACAGCGCTTTGCCCTGATATTGACGTATTAATTCAAGCTGTTCCGCAGGGGATTCATTACCAAAATAAACAGCGTCACAGGTTGCTGATAGCGCTTCCTGATGGTTATGGACGATTACCGGTTTATAGGGTAACAAAGGCTGCTCATCTTCACGACTGAGCGCTTGCGTGAAGCGGGACGTGGCGAAAATGCAGAGCGTGGGCGGGTGTGAAAGCGTGGGCCAGCGGGTATAGCTGACAATACCCGACACCATTGAACGCACCGATTTATCGGTTTCCGTTAGCGTTCCGGCCGCCACTGCACCCGCAGAAAGGAACAGCATTAACACCAGAGTCAGTCGATACATAGAGATCAAGAATGAATTTCTCACCAGAATCTGCCATGCCGCTCTGGAAATAGTTGTCCTTAAGAGTTGCGGGCAGAATACCATTGTTTATCTGAGCCGTCATTATGTCAGGAATGTAACTGAGGTGACCTAAGTTAAATCTTACAGTGATATTTATTTACGCGGGTAAAAATGCCATCAATTAAGTCGGCTGGCCTTCATGCTTTCATCCATCCCTTGCTGCCAGGCAGTATGGAGTTTGGCTGCGTTTTCTGCCGTATCACAACTCGCGGGAAATGATTTCCCCGCTAAGCCCCACGCGTGAATAAAGCCTTCTTCACACACTCGTTTCTGACCGTCGGCGTAGCCACGCAGATATTCCCCGCGATCGACACGCGCATCGTTAAAATTATCGGCCAGAGCCTGGTTATCTTTAACGGGCAGACCGTTCATGGCGTCCTCTTTTCCGGCATCAAACCAGCTGGGGCTTGTCCAGTCAGGCTGGAAAGTATAAGGGTTAATTTGGCAACCTGATAACAGCAACATCAGCAGTGCAGGAACGGTGAGGCGCATAGATATTCTCCTTTTTTAATCAGCATAGCCTGGCGGTAGAAAAGGAGTGTGTAACTTTATCTTTACGATGTTATGGGCTTAATTTTGCAATTAATTGGTTGCTGTAAATTAATATTTACGTATTTTGGATTGAAATCTTTACTTGTTGTGGTATCGTTGTTCCACCTCTGAGAGGAAACCATCTATCGCAAACGAGCTTTACAGGATCGCAATCATGCAAAAAGACGCGCTGAACAACGTACATATCACTGACGAACAGGTTTTAATCACTCCGGATCAACTGAAAGCGGAATTCCCGCTGAGCGTGGCGCAAGAGGCGCAAATTGAGCACTCTCGCCAGACCATATCGAACATCATCGCCGGTCGCGATCCGCGTCTGCTGGTGGTTTGTGGCCCATGCTCAATCCACGATCCTGAAACCGCCATTGAATATGCCCGTCGATTTAAAGCATTAGCGGAGGAGGTCAGCGATAGCCTCTACCTCGTAATGCGCGTCTATTTTGAGAAGCCACGTACCACCGTTGGCTGGAAAGGGTTGATTAACGATCCGCACATGGATGGCTCGTTTGATGTGGAAGCGGGGCTGAAAATTGCGCGTAACCTGCTGGTGGAGCTGGTCAGCATGGGGCTGCCGCTGGCAACCGAAGCGCTGGATCCAAACAGCCCGCAATACCTGGGCGATCTGTTCAGCTGGTCAGCCATTGGTGCGCGTACCACAGAATCCCAGACCCACCGCGAAATGGCATCGGGCCTGTCAATGCCGGTTGGCTTTAAAAACGGTACCGATGGCAGCCTGGCGACGGCGATCAACGCCATGCGCGCCGCCGCTATGCCGCACCGCTTTGTGGGGATCAACCAGGCGGGTCAGGTTTGCCTGCTGCAAACCCAGGGTAACCCGGACGGCCATGTGATCCTGCGCGGGGGCAAAGCACCAAACTACAGCCCGGCAGACGTCGCGCAGTGTGAAAAAGAGATGGAACAGGCGGGACTGCGCCCGGCGCTGATGGTAGATTGCAGCCATGGTAACTCCAATAAAGATTACCGTCGTCAGCCTGCGGTTGCGGAATCCGTGGTCGCGCAGATCAAAGATGGCAACCGTTCGATTATCGGTCTGATGATTGAGAGCAACATTCACGAAGGCAATCAGTCATCAGAACAACCGCGCAGCGCAATGAAGCACGGCGTGTCCGTGACGGATGCCTGCATCAGCTGGGAAACCACCGATGCCCTGCTGCGCGAGATCCACAAAGATTTAATCGGCCAGCTGGCGACGCGTCTGGTTTAAGAGGTTAGTTATGGTTGCTGAATTGACCGCGTTACGCGATCAAATTGATGAAGTAGATAAAGCGTTACTGGATTTGCTGGCGCGCCGTATGGCGCTGGTCGCCGAAGTGGGTGAGGTTAAAAGCAAATACGGCCTGCCGATTTACGTGCCGGAGCGCGAGGCCTCAATGCTCGCGTCCCGCCGCAAAGAGGCGCAGGCGCTGGGTGTCTCCCCTGATTTGATTGAAGATGTGCTGCGCCGCGTGATGCGTGAGTCCTATTCCAGTGAAAATGACAAAGGGTTCAAAACCCTTTGTCCTTCGCTGCGCCCGGTGGTGATTGTGGGCGGGGCAGGGCAGATGGGGCGTCTGTTTGAAAAGATGCTGACGCTTTCAGGCTACCAGGTGCGCATTCTGGAAAAAGAGGACTGGGCGAGCGCGCCAGAACTGATAAAAGATGCGGGCATGGTGATTGTCAGCGTGCCCATCCACGTCACGGAACAGATTATCGGCAAGCTCCCGCCGCTGCCGGAGGACTGTATTCTGGTCGATCTGGCCTCGGTGAAAAACGGTCCGTTGCAGGCGATGCTTGCGGCGCATACCGGTCCGGTGCTGGGTCTGCATCCGATGTTTGGCCCTGACAGCGGTAGCCTTGCCAAGCAGGTGGTCGTTTACTGTGATGGCCGTCAGCCGGAAGCCTATCAGTGGTTCCTGGAACAGATTCAGGTATGGGGCGCACGTTTGCACCGTATCAGCGCGGTCGAGCACGATCAGAACATGGCGTTTATCCAGGCGCTGCGCCACTTTGCCACCTTCGCCTATGGCCTGCATCTGGCAGAAGAAAACGTACAGCTTGAGCAGCTGCTGGCGCTCTCGTCGCCAATTTATCGTCTTGAGCTGGCAATGGTAGGGCGCTTGTTTGCACAGGATCCGCAGCTGTACGCGGACATCATTATGTCTTCAGAGAACAATCTGGCGCTCATCAAACGCTACTACCAGCGGTTTGGCGAAGCGATTACCCTGCTGGAGCATGGCGATAAGCAGGCCTTTATCGACAGCTTCCGTAAAGTAGAGCACTGGTTTGGCGATTACGCGCAGCGCTTCCAGAGCGAAAGCCGAACGCTACTGCGCCAGGCAAATGACAGTCGCCAGTAATGCGATGATGTATATACTAAAAGCCAGCGTTGCTGGCTTTTTTCATTATTGGGGAGCAGACATGGCTGAACCGCAGCTGTTGTTGAATTACACCGGGCACCTGCCCGAATGCCCGACCTGGAGTGCCGAAGAGAATGCCCTTTACTGGGCGGATATTCTGGAAGGCGAGATCCATCGCTACCACCTGCCAACGGCGGAGCACAGCGTTCTGTCGTTTCACGAAGAGGTCGGGTGCTTTGCCCTGCGCGAGCGCGGCGGCTTTATCGTTGCGATGCGTAACGCCATCTGGCTCACCGATAAGCACGGCCTGCTTCAGCGTAAGGTGTGCGATAACCCGTCGAATCCGCAGCTTGCGCGATTTAACGACGGCGGAACTGACCATTCTGGCCGCTTCTGGGCCGGCACGTTCTGGGGGCCGGGCGACTATAACGGCGCCATGCTGATGCGTATCGATAACGATCTGACGCCAGAAGTGATCCAGTGCGACATCCAGGGACATAACGGACTGGCGTTTAGCCCGGATCGACAGTGGATGTTCACCTCCGACACGCCCAACGGGGTTATCTATCGCACCCCGCTTGATGAACAGGGCGAGCCGGGTCAGCGAGAAGTCTTTCGTCGGTTTGAAGAGGGAGAAGGAGTACCCGATGGCGCAGCGGTGGACTTAGAAGGCTGTTACTGGAGCGCGCTGTTTGACGGATGGCGCATCGCGCGATTTTCACCGCAGGGCGAGCAGCTGGAAGAGTATCGGCTGCCGGTACGCTGCCCGACGATGGTCTGTTTTGGCGGCGAAGAGATGAAAACGCTCTTTATCACCACGACGCGGGAAAATATGGACGCGGAGGAGGTGGCGAAATATCCGCTCTCCGGTGCCATCTTCACCCTGCCGGTGAGCGTGGCAGGGATGAAGAAAAGCCGTTTTATCGAACGTTAAGCCGGATCGACCGGCACCACGTTTTCGCTGGGATAGCAGCCAAGAACTTTCATCGAGCGGGTGATCTCGCTCAGTTCTCGTAAGGCTTTCTGCATGGATGCAGACTCGAGGTTGGCCTGAATATCCAGGTAGAACATCTCTTCCCACGGATTGCCGTGAATAGGGCGCGATTCCAGCTTGGTCATGATCAGGTTGTGATTACGCAGCACCAGAAGTGCCTCTACCAGCGCACCCGCCTGCTGGCCGGTTGCCATCAGCAACGTCGTTTTCGCCGGAACTTGTTCGGACACGTTAATCGCCTTGCGCGCCAGAACAACGAAACGCGTGATATTTTGCGTCTGGTTCGCCAGGTTGCGCTCAAGCACCTGCAAGCCGTACAGCGCACCGCCCGCTTCACTGCCGAGCGCTGCAATGGCTGGAGAGTTCGCCTGCGCTACCTTTTCCATCGCCGCCGAGGTGCTCTCGGTGTACTCAATTTTCCAGTTCGGGTAGCGGTTCAGGAACTGGCTGCACTGCTGGAACGGCTGAGGATGGCTATAGACCGTTTCGATGGTGCTCAGATCCGTTGAACCGGAGACCAGCACGCAGTGATCGATAGGCACCGTCATCTCGCCAACCAGCGACAGGCTGGTGTGTTGTAGCAAGTCGTACACGTCGTTAATGGCGCCGGAGCTGGTGTTCTCAATCGGCACAACGGCGTAATCCGCCTGCCCGGTTTCAACCTGGTTGAAAATGTCGGCAAACTTCGCGCAGCCGCTTTCGATAAATTCTTCGAAATGACGCGCGGCGTACTGGCGCGCGGCGAGGTGCGAGTAGGAGCCTTTAGGTCCCAGAAACGCGACGCGGGCAGAGTGCGGGTTGGTTTTGTTCAGATGCTGTTGCAGCAGCGCCTGCTGAGTCAGAACGGAATCTTCAATGATGAGCTGGAACAGGCGGGTAATGTAATGGGCATCCAGGTGATACGCTTTGCCGAGGTGAATAAGGCGTTCCAGCAGGTCGCGTTCGCGGTCGATATCGCGAACGGGGCGGTGGGATTCCAGCTTCGCTTTGCCCACTTCCACCGCCAGCGTACGGCGTTCCGCCAGCAGTGCCAGCAGCTTCTCATCCAGGGCGCTAATTTTTACGCGCAGATCCAGTAACGGGTTTTCCGGTGTCATAGTGTTGCCTGTCTCAATTTATCGTTATCAATAAAAAAGGCCCCCCGGTGTGGGAGGCCTTGTTGTTCGTCTTCGCATTCTTTATCACACGACGAAACGCCTCCCGTTCAGGGGAAGGTAAAAAAGAATGCGAAGAAAAACGGCGTTTGTTTCATGGGGTCATCCTGTGGTTGATACCGTTAAAGTACCCGTACTGTTTTCACCCTGTCAATAAAAAACGCGCCCGGAGGCGCGTTGGCGGTACACTCAATGTAAAGGATTACTCTTCTTCAACTTCTTCCGCGAAGCTGGCGTCTTTCACCGAGGTTGCGGCGCGACGTGCTTCACCTTTGTGTTGCACTTTATTGAGCTGCCGTTCCAGCTTGTTGATCAAATCGTTGATAGCGGTGTACATATCCTCATGCTTAGCGCTGGCGACCAGATGGCCGTTCGGAGTATTGATAGTTGCATCAGCGGTAAAGCCCTGTGGCTCCTTGGACAGAATGATATGTGGGTTAATCAAATGAGTTTGCCATTTATCCAGTTTGGCTAGACGGTCTTCGACGTGCTGGCGAATTGCCGGAGTAATTTCCATTTGTTTACTGGTAATGTTCATTGTCATAAATTTTACCTCTTGTCTTTCCGTCTTGGTGATTCCAGCATACCCGACCTAATGTCAAAATGTGTGATTTAGATCACGTTATTTTGTCGGTTTTTGTCAGGGAATCTTTTTTGTGAGGCAGGGCAGGAAGAGGCGACTTTCATCTTGTCGAACGCGGTATTTAAGGTCATAGTTGAATGGTTGTGCTGACGCTAAACCGCTTCAGCGCGTGACCAATACGCATAAAAAAACGGCAGCCCTGAGGCTGCCGTTTTGCTTTGAACATGAGATCAGGTGTTGCTGCTGTTGGCGGCAATAATTTTCGCCACTTTTTCAGCCTGCGCATCCATCTGCATCTTACGATAGGAGTTTTCCATCAGCTTCAGACCGTCGCGGGTCGCCTGCGTGTCCGGGTAATCGCGCAGCATACCCTCTACGCGGTTAACCACGGCAACCCATGCGCCACGGCGGGTATAGTATTCAGCAACAGAGTATTCGTATTTAGCCAGACGATCTTTCAGGAATACCAGACGCTTGGTGGCATCGGTAATGTACTGGCTGTTCGGATAGCCGCGAACCAGCTTCGAGAAGTCGTTGAAAGCGTCACGTGCATGTTGAGGATCGCGATCGGAACGATCGACGCCAAAGAAGCCCTGCAATGCGCTATCATCCAGAGCCATGTTGGTCAGGCCGCGCATATACATGACATAATCAATGTTAGGATGAGTCGGGTTAAGACGCATGAAGCGATCGATAGTCGCCTGAGCCAGCGGCAGATCGGCATTTTTATAGTAAGCGTAGATAAGATCTAACTGGACTTGCTGCGAATAAGGGCCAAATGGATAGCGGTTATCCAGCGCTTCCAGTTGCGTTATTGCCTGTTTCCAGTTACCGTCCTGCAACTTTTGTTGTGCAGTCGCGTATATTTCATTCGGCGGATTGTCAGGGACCTGTTCATTTGAACCGGAGCAGCCCACCAAAGCCAGGCTCAACGTGGCCGCTGCCACCAGATATTTCATGCGCGTCATGACGTTTTGACTTTCCTCAAATGTTTGTCCGGGAGAATCTCTGTTCCTGCTCCCGATTAAGACCAGCTACAATAGCACACTATATTAAACGGCAAAGCCGTAAAACCCAACGTTAAACGAAGAAGCAGTTTATGGCACAACGAGTAGAACTCACCGCAACAGTCTCCGAAAATCAGCTCGGTCAACGCTTAGATCAAGCTTTGGCCGAATTGTTCCCTGATTATTCGCGTTCACGTATAAAAGAATGGATCCTTGACCAGCGCGTGCTGGTCAATGGCAAAGTCTGGGACAAACCGAAAGAGAAAGTGTTTGGCGGAGAAGCCGTCGCCATCAATGCTGAAATCGAAGAAGAAATGCGTTTCGAACCGCAGGATATCCCGCTGGACATCGTCTACGAAGATGACGACATTTTGGTGATCAACAAGCCGCGTGGCCTGGTTGTTCACCCGGGTGCGGGCAATCCAGATGGCACCGTGCTCAATGCATTACTTCATTATTACCCGCCGATTGCTGACGTACCGCGCGCCGGTATCGTTCACCGTCTGGATAAAGACACCACCGGCCTGATGGTCGTGGCGAAAACCGTTCCGGCCCAGACGCGTCTGGTGGAATCGTTGCAGCTGCGCGAAATTACCCGTGAATATGAAGCGGTCGCCATCGGCCACATGACCTCTGGCGGTACGGTAGAAGAGCCTATTAGCCGCCACCCAACCAAGCGCACGCATATGTCCGTGCATCCGATGGGTAAGCCGGCGGTCACGCACTACCGCATCATGGAGCATTTCCGCATCCATACGCGTCTGCGTCTGCGCCTTGAAACGGGTCGTACTCACCAGATCCGCGTTCACATGGCCCATATCACGCATCCGCTGGTGGGCGATCCGGTTTACGGTGGCCGTCCGCGTCCGCCGAAAGGCGCATCAGACGAGTTCATCAGCGTACTGCGTAAGTTCGATCGTCAGGCGCTGCACGCTACCATGCTGCGTTTGTATCATCCAATCACCGGCATTCAAATGGAATGGCACGCGCCTATCCCACAGGACATGGTTGAGCTTATTGACGCGATGCGCGCTGATTTCGAAGAACATAAGGATCATGTGGACTGGTTATGACCAAACTGATTGTCCCGGAGTGGCCACTTCCCGAAGGCGTGGCAGCCTGTAGTTCAACCCGTATCGGCGGAATCAGCCAGGGCGCGTGGGAGTCGTTAAATCTCGGCGCGCACTGTGGCGATGTTCCTGAGCACGTTGAAGAAAACCGCAAGCGCATGTTTGCGGCCGGAAACCTGCCGTCGAAACCGGTCTGGCTGGAACAGGTGCACGGTAAAGATGTCCTGAAGCTGACGGGTGAACCCTATGCCTCTAAACGTGCCGATGCTTCTTATAGCAATACTCCCGGGACAGTTTGCGCCGTTATGACCGCCGACTGCCTGCCCGTTCTCTTCTGTAATCAGGCCGGAACCGAAGTCGCCGCCGCCCATGCGGGATGGCGAGGCCTCTGTGAAGGCGTGCTTGAAGAAACGGTGGCCTGCTTTGCGGATAGCCCTGCCAACATCATTGCCTGGCTTGGGCCGGCCATTGGCCCACAGGCTTTCGAAGTCGGGCCAGAGGTGCGTGACGCGTTTATCGCCAAAGATCCGCAGGCTATCAGCGCGTTTGAACCTACGGGCGAAAAATATCTCGCTGATATCTATCGGCTTGCCCGTCAGCGTCTTAATAACGTGGGCGTGACGCAGATCTTCGGCGGCGATCGCTGTACTTTCACCGAAAAGGGTGATTTTTTCTCCTATCGCCGCGACAAGGTTACCGGTCGTATGGCAAGTTTCATTTGGCTGATATAACCTAAAGAATCAAGACGATCCGGCACGTGCCGTTTTCTTTTCACATAATTCAGGTCATTAACCTTGAATAATTGAGGGATGACCTCATTTAATCTCCAGTAGCAAATTTGACCTGTTATGGGAGGAGTTATGCGTCTGGATCGTCTTACTAATAAATTCCAGCTTGCTCTCGCCGATGCCCAGTCTCTCGCACTGGGGCACGACAACCAATTTATCGAACCTCTTCATGTAATGAGCGCCTTGCTGAATCAGGAAGGGGGATCGGTACGTCCTTTATTAACGTCCGCTGGCATTAATGCCGGTCAGTTACGCACGGCCATCGATCAGGCACTGAGCCGTTTACCGCAAGTCGAAGGGACGGGTGGTGATGTTCAGCCATCTCAGGATCTTGTCCGCGTACTGAACCTTTGCGACAAGCTGGCGCAAAAACGTGGCGACAACTTTATCTCGTCAGAACTCTTTGTTCTGGCCGTGCTTGAATCACGCGGTACTCTGACCGACCTGCTTAAAACTGCCGGAGCAACAACCGCCAACGTGACTCAGGCGATTGAACAAATGCGCGGAGGTGAAAGCGTGAACGATCAGGGAGCCGAAGACCAACGTCAGGCTTTGAAAAAATTTACGGTCGATCTGACCGAACGAGCCGAGCAGGGCAAACTCGATCCTGTTATCGGCCGTGATGAAGAAATTCGCCGTACCATTCAGGTGCTGCAACGTCGTACCAAAAACAACCCGGTACTGATTGGTGAGCCAGGTGTCGGTAAAACCGCCATCGTTGAAGGGCTGGCGCAACGTATCGTGAACGGTGAAGTTCCGGAAGGCCTGAAAGGCCGCCGCGTACTGGCGCTGGATATGGGCGCGCTGGTGGCCGGGGCGAAATATCGTGGTGAGTTCGAAGAGCGTCTGAAAGGCGTGCTTAACGATCTCGCGAAACAGGAAGGCAACGTCATCCTGTTTATCGACGAACTGCATACTATGGTCGGGGCGGGTAAAGCCGACGGCGCGATGGATGCCGGGAACATGCTGAAGCCTGCGCTGGCGCGCGGTGAGCTTCACTGTGTGGGGGCAACCACGCTTGACGAGTACCGTCAGTACATTGAAAAAGATGCTGCGCTGGAACGCCGTTTCCAGAAAGTATTCGTTGCTGAGCCAACGGTAGAAGATACCATCGCGATTTTACGTGGCCTGAAAGAGCGCTATGAACTGCACCACCACGTGCAGATCACCGACCCGGCCATTGTTGCTGCTGCAACGCTTTCGCATCGCTACATTGCCGATCGACAGCTGCCTGATAAAGCCATCGACCTTATTGATGAAGCGGCATCAAGCATTCGTATGCAGATTGACTCTAAGCCGGAAGAACTCGACAGGCTCGACCGTCGAATCATCCAGCTCAAGCTTGAACAGCAGGCGCTGCTGAAAGAGTCAGATGAAGCGAGTAAAAAACGCCTGGATATGCTCAATGAGGAACTTGACGATAAAGAGCGTCAGTACTCTGAGTTAGAAGAAGAGTGGAAAGCGGAGAAAGCGTCGCTTTCTGGCACCCAGACCATTAAGGCCGAGCTGGAGCAGGCGAAAATCGCCATCGAGCAGGCGCGCCGTGTGGGCGACCTGGGGCGGATGTCTGAACTCCAATACGGTAAAATTCCAGAACTGGAAAAACAGCTGGAAGCCGCAACGCAGGCTGAAGGTAAAACCATGCGCCTCCTGCGTAATAAAGTCACCGATGCGGAAATTGCCGAGGTGCTGGCGCGCTGGACCGGGATCCCTGTTGCCCGAATGATGGAAGGCGAGCGTGAGAAACTGCTGCGTATGGAGCAGGATTTGCACAATCGTGTTATTGGCCAGAACGAGGCGGTAGAGGCCGTATCTAATGCGATTCGCCGTAGCCGCGCGGGGCTGTCCGATCCTAATCGTCCAATTGGTTCGTTCCTGTTCCTGGGGCCGACCGGTGTCGGTAAAACCGAGCTGTGTAAAGCGCTGGCAAACTTTATGTTCGACAGCGACGACGCAATGGTGCGTATCGACATGTCTGAGTTTATGGAAAAACACTCCGTTTCTCGTCTGGTGGGTGCGCCTCCTGGCTATGTCGGTTATGAGGAAGGGGGCTATTTGACGGAAGCGGTTCGTCGCCGTCCTTACTCCGTCATTCTGCTGGATGAGGTCGAGAAAGCGCATCCGGACGTGTTCAACATCTTATTGCAGGTTCTGGATGACGGACGATTGACTGACGGACAGGGCAGAACGGTCGATTTCCGTAATACCGTGGTTATCATGACCTCTAACCTGGGTTCCGATTTGATTCAGGAACGTTTTGGTGAGCTGGATTACGGACATATGAAGGATCTGGTGCTTGGCGTAGTCAGCCAGAACTTCCGTCCTGAGTTCATTAACCGTATTGATGAAGTTGTTGTCTTCCACCCTCTGGGTGAAAAACACATTGCTTCTATTGCGCAGATCCAGTTGCAGCGTCTTTATAAACGTCTGGAAGAGCGTGGGTATGAAATCCACATCTCTGATGAAGCGCTGAAGCTGCTTAGCGAAAATGGTTACGATCCTGTGTATGGTGCGCGTCCATTGAAACGCGCTATCCAGCAGCAGATTGAAAACCCACTGGCTCAGCAAATCCTTTCCGGGGAGCTTGTCCCTGGTAAAGTTATCCGGCTGGAAGTGAAGGACGACAGAATTGTGGCAGTGCAGTGAGTCACAAAAAACAAAAAACGGGCCGCTTGCGGCTCGTTTTTGTTTGAATACCAGGCGAAAATGAGCGTCTGGCGCATGATTTGCCTGGAAAGTGAGCAGTCAGCAAATAATTTTCACTTTACCCTTGCAGGTTCGGAATAACTCCCTATAATGCGCCTCCACTGACACGGAACAACGGCAAACAAGCCGCCGGGTCAGCAGAGAAAAGCGAAATTAAACGCTTGACTCTGTAGCGGGAAAGCGTAATATGCACACCCCGCGCCGCAGCGAAAAACGAAGCGGCACTGCTCTTTAACAATTTATCAGACAATCTGTGTGGGCACTCAAAGTGACATG